>JARYLZ010000030.1 GCA_029907355.1 Bacteroidota bacterium
GGCAATCCCGTCGTACCACTCGATGCACTCGCCGTTTTCGAGCGACCAGTACATGCCTGCGGTTACTTCCGTGACGGAAGAGACTTCGCTCAGTTCCGCCACGAACTCCTCTCCCCGGAGGGTGAACGAAATCAATGTTCTCATTGTGCGATGGGCAGAGTAGTTTTGCGCCCTCAAACTCATCCAAGTCAAAGAATGTGCCGGGCGAAGACCACTCTTTTTCCCCAGGAAAACGTGTTCCGACCTCCCTTGGATGGAACGGTCTGTTCCACCCTCCTGTAACGCTCTTTTACATACGCGGACCGATTCCGATGGTATGGGATTTTCTCGCGAGGGATATGGCACGATCGCAGGTCTTCGCCATACGCCCGTGGGAGGATGGGACCGGCTGTGATGATAGGGCTCGGATAGGAGCCCGCTCGTGGGGGTCTGTCAGACTATCGATGCGAGTATGACCACAACAGGTTCGGGCAGGTACGCTTCTCCGGCACACCCGACGCTTCGGCATAGAACGGCCATGTTACACACGCTGATTCTCGGCAGAGACCTTCTCCCTGAGAAGGCTTTCACGGCATCAGAATTTCCCCTGTGCGTCCGCAGGGTTGTGCCGATAGAGTCCGATGCCGTTTTATAGGTCGTGTATCTGGGGCCGGTCCCGCACAAATCACGCAAATCGCCCTCAACGGGCACGGCGTTCCATTCCGAACGCCTTCAGCTTCCTGTTGAGGGTGGGGCGCGAGATGCCGAGGAGGGAACATGCTTTGGTCCTGTTCCCGCGCACGTATTCCAGCACCCGTGCGATGTGCATCTTCTCCAGTTCCTCCATGCTCATCGTAACGCAATAGCCGGATCTTTCACCTTCCCCTGCCGTATCCGCGCTCCCGATTTCCGGTACGGCTTCGGGCTCCAGGACCTCCGCCCTGGAGGCGATCACGGCGCGGAGAACCACGTTCTCCAGCTCGCGGACATTGCCGGGCCAGGAGTAGCGCTGGAGTCTTTCGATCACGCAGTAGGGGACTTTATGGACATTGCGGTGGAGTTCGGTGTTATAACGCTGGAGAAAATGCATGACGAGCAGGGGGATGTCCTCGCGGCGTTCCCTGAGGGGAGGGACATCGATGCGAAGGACATTCAGGCGGTAATACAAGTCCTCCCGGAACGTACCGGCGCTCACGAGGTCCTCGAGCCTCCTATTCGTCGCGGCGATGACCCGCGCACCCATTTTCAGCGTCTTCTCGCCCCCCACGCATTCGAACTCGCGCTCCTGGATGACGCGGAGCAGTTTCATCTGGAAGGCGGGCGATATGCCCGCGATGTCGTCCAGGAAAATCGTCCCTTCGCCTGCGAGAGTGAACTTGCCGGGTTTGTCGCGATACGCTCCGGTGAAGGCCCCCCGGACATGGCCGAAGAGCTCGCTCTCGAGCAGGGTCTCGGGGAGGACGGCACAGTTGACGGCGATGAAGGGATGCCGCCCCGTCACGCCCGAGTCATGGATAACCCGTGCGATGAGTTCTTTCCCCGTCCCGCTCTCGCCCTGGATGAGAACCGTGACGCGGGTGTTCGTGACCTGTCCGATCTTCTTGTAGATGAGCTTCATCGCAGGGCTTTTGCCGATAAGCCGCGCAGCGGGCCTTTCGCTGGTGGGGATGGAAGGGTGTGCGGTGAGGTTGTCCACACGCGCGCCGAGGTGCTTGTTCTTCAGCGCGGTCTCGATGATGCCGCTCAAACGTTCCGTGTCGATCGGCTTCTCGATGTAATCGAACGCCCCTTTCTGGATGGATTGAATGGCGTTTTCCATGTTGTCGTAAGCGGTCATCATGACGACCGGCAAGTCGGGATACTCGCGCTTCAGCCGCTCGAGCACATCGAGACCATTCATACCCGGGAGGCGGATGTCCGAGATGACGATGTCGGGTCTGAAGGAAGGGATGATCGTGAAGGCTTCCTGCGCGTCCCCCGCGCTGCGCACTTCCAGTCCGAAGCGCCGGAAGAAGAGTTCGATCGAATCGCGGATAGCTTTTTCGTCGTCGATGACCAACAATTTCCCGCGTATGCTCATACCCCCTCCGGTGCAGCGGGGAGAACTATCGTGAAGACCGTCCGGCCGGGCCGGCTTTCCGCGAGCTTCAGATCGCCTCCATGCAGTTCGCAGATCCGACGCGCATGGACAAGCCCGAGTCCCGTCCCGTTCGGTTTCGTGCTCTGGAACGGTTTGAAGAGCGACACCGGGTCCGCGACTCCGCATCCGTCATCGACGATGTCGCACTCGGCCGTTCCGGGAGCAGCCTGTTTCCGCGCAAAGATCTCGATGTTCCCGCCGTTTCCGACGGCTTCAAGGGCATTCTTCACGAGGTTCCTGATTGCCGAGACCATCATGTGCCTGTCCGCGTAGATCGCCAAGGTCCCCACCAAGTTCCGAAACGTGATGTTCCGCTCAAGAAATTCAACACGGAATGGCGACGCGGCCTCCTCGATGATTTCCCGGAGAGCGATTCGCACGGGGGAAAACGCCTCCCTCACGTCTTCGAGCCC
This sequence comes from Bacteroidota bacterium, assembly GCA_029907355.1. Classification (GTDB taxonomy): domain Bacteria; phylum Bacteroidota; class Ignavibacteria; order SZUA-365; family SZUA-365; genus JARYLZ01. The sequence goes on from JARYLZ010000030.1 coordinate 2,533, forward strand.
GTACTTGACGATACGGCGCAGCCGCTGTATTTCGGACCGGATAATGCGAAGGGGTTCCGTACATCGGTCGTCCTCCGCCAGTTCCAATGCGAGGAGGTCGATATTGATGGATATCGATGTGAGCGGCGTTTTGACCTCGTGGAGTATGCGGGAAGACGCACGACCGATTCTCGCGTATACCTCTTCCTCGGAATCGCGCCCATCGGAGGAACGGTCTTCCCCGATGATCCTCCCCACCAACAAGTACGATACGTTCGCATCGCAGCCGGTGAATACGTTGGTACTCAAGAAAACCATTTTCTTCTTTTCACCAGCCGGTGTCCGGAACACGATTTCCCGCGGCACTTCACCGTCAAGAACCGCCCGACGGAGTTCTTCGCGTGCCGAATCGGAAAGCGCCGGGAATAATCCGTCAAGGTGAGCAGGGCGATCCCCTCGACTCCCGTTCCATTGCAGGAGACAGGCGCATGCTTTCTTGTTCATGAAGAGGATGTTGAGATCTTCATCCACGAGGAGTATCACGGAAGACGCGTTGTCCATCGCGCCGAGGACGGCCAAAAGCCGCTCGCCGCCGATCAACATTTCCGTGATATCCTTCCCGGTGAGATGAAAACCCGACACGTTGCCGCTGCCGTCTTGGACGGCACGGCAATCCCACAGGAACCATTTCGCTCCGGACGCCGCAGTGGCTTCCGTGACGAAGGCAGACCGGTACGGCGGCTTGAGGAGTTTTTCGAGAACAGGCTTCCAGGAACCTTTCATGCTGATGAGGCTCCAGGCATGCATGCCGATCGGGTCGTCGCACATATCAGCAAAGGCATTCCGGAATGCGGAATCCGCTTCGACAATGCGTCCCTTGCCGTCCAGCGTAACGACCACGTCAGCAGGTGGGAGTTTCACCTCCCGGCGCCCGAGCGGGAGCACCGCGCCGGAGAGGCGCGAGAAGGCGCAACCGAAGCGGAAGACTCTTTTTTCCACCGAGGCGCGTAGTTCCCGGGAAAGCGAGTCCAGTGTCCGTGAGGCGAGGTTCAGCGACCCGACTGCTCTGCCCTCGCACCAGAGCGGGATGACGGCGATGGAGCGCATCTTCTCCCGCCGGTAGATTTCATACATACCGTATTTCGAGTTCTCCGCCCTGATGTAATACGGCGCCGCACCGCACATGACCTCCGCCATTGGAGAATTCAGGCTTATGATTTTCACCGTGTCCCGGAACTTCCGGGACAGCCTGCGGTGTGCGACCAACACGAGAGCGCCGTCGCTTTCCCGGACGAGATAAACCGCTCCGCAATCTATCCCTTCAAGGGATAGGACATCGTCGAGCAACTCCCGGCAAAGACGAATGGCGGGGGACAAGCTGACGGTCGCTTGAGTACCGCCTTTACGGTTCCCCTGCCGACACGTGGCCCTGCGTAGGGCTATGCTTTCCGCCTGTTCCTCGATTCCCGGCGTTGGAAAAAGCTCGCTATCGGGTTCGCGTATCTCCGCTGGCGATCGCCCGTTCCCGCCCTCTCTCCTCCCGACATCTCGATATATGCGGTACGCGTAGCCGTACCCTTCGAGTATCCGGTAGAGATCGTGCAGCCTCCCATCTGCATCGATTTCCAAGAATACACGACCCATCTCTCCCTCCCTTTGTTTGATACAGGTACGTTATATGAAGCAGCGTCATGGCACGACCCGGCAACAGCGAGACCGAAAACACAAAGATTCGTGACGTGAAATGCCCCTAGCAGCAGGCTTGAAAGAAAGGTTAGCCTTACGTCCCTCACGGAGCGCTTCCGTTAATCCCTCAACATCAGCGACTCCGTCTCACCGGCAACCAAACCTATCATGATCGCATCCGCCATGAGGTCCATGATAGATCCGTTAAAGAATGAAAAAACATAATATCCATTTATAAGATTGTCAATAGTACATCCCACTTGTTAACTGTATCATCAGATAGTATTTAGCTGCCGAGCTGCCGTCTATCTTTTTCACGCGAACTCCTACGGGTATAACGAGGAGCGAGGGGACGTGCGTGATACCCCTCCCACGGAAATAGGCGAACAGACCAGTATCAGGATCGAGTCGTTCTCATCTCGTTCTGCCTTCATCACATCGTTCTTCTCCTCTCCTTATACACACAAACATGTCTTCCTGGGGAAAAACGCTTCAGGACAGCGGCGTTCATGACGTTCTCGGCCATCTTCTATTCTTTATCCCGGCACGAAAACTCGGAATTAACGGAAACCACAACCACGTTTTGCTCCCTGTCACGTGAGTGTTCTAGCAAACGACCCGTAAATCCAAGTTCAGAAAACGGCGCACAGCTTCGACGGCTTGCCGACGTTCACGCGAAGAGAGCGAAAAAATTCTCGCGCGCTTCGCGGAAGCCTGTCGTATAGACGGGCGCTATCATTGCGAAATCTTGATTTTATGCACAATGTACGAGATGCCTGTGCGTGCATGGCGTGATCAGACGGCCATCTCTGTAGCGGCGAAGCGAGGGGATAATTGAGCAGGATTGTATCCCTTGGCATACTTCCCCTCCATTTCGGGAAACTACCCTCTGCGGGAACCCCACCGCATTTCGATGCCGATCCGATGATGCACACACCCATGGTCGTCTTACCGGCTTCCTCGGCGTTCAGAGACGATGGGGGAAAACGCTCAGGGAAACCGAAATGAAACGGGAAGCGCGTCGTCGCGCTCACCGGGACATCGCAGCCATGCCGAGATTCAAGGAACGGAATGCAAAGGGGATCCGGTATGTTTGGAGAACAGCCTCGTTGACCGCCCCGGCGCGGTCCTTGTCGATGACGATCAGCCTGTCATCCTCGAAGCGGATCCTCACCCAACGCGGGGAACTCTCCACGAGACGTACAAAGTCTTCGAAGGACTTCACGCGCACATCGTTCACCGAACGGACTAAGGCATCCGTGAAATAGCCGGTATTCTCCTCGTGGGGAAGCACATTATGAAGGTAGACGATGCTCCGGCGATCTTCCCGCCGGGATTTGTAATCGTATATCTGGACCGTCGATGGGGGATATCGCGTGAAAAGTTCATAGTAACTCATGTTGTGCTCGATGAATACAAATCCGCACACGATGTAATACGGCGGATTCGCCGAATGACTCGTCTGGGGAACGAGTTCCGTCCTCGGGACCGCCGTTTCCTGGAACCGATGGGTTTTACCCCGCCTGAGGACGGTATAGGTAACGGTGTCCCCAACCTGGTGAGCGCTCATGATGTGACCGATGTCGACGAGCATCGCCGGGGCGAGTTCGTATTTACCGTTCGAGAGCACGCGATGCCCATCGATTTCGAGAATGACGTCATTCTCTTTGAGGAGTGTCTGTGCCCGTTCTTCGTAATTGACCGCGACCACCAGGATACCGTTATCCCCCTCACGGCTCAATCCGAAGTATTCGCGCAGCATGGGGTTTTCCATGGTCTGGTAAAACACGGGGAGGTCAGGGAAGCCGTCCACGCGCCCGTCTTCGATGTCGGAAAGGAAATGGAGAATGACCGGAGCCGGAACGAGGTAATTCATCCCCTGCATGGATGAGATCCGCTGCATGGCCATTCCCACCACCTTGCCGTCCATGATTGCGGGTCCCCCGCTGTTGCCCGGGTTGATCGCGGCGTCGACCTGTATCGTCAAGAATCTTTTCAAGCTGTGGAGGTAGGGCTGTACTTCGATACGGGAAACGATACCGGTGCTTCGCGAAATCTCCTCCCCGCCTGCCGGGTAACCGATCACGGTCACCTTATCCTCAACGTTCGGCAATTCTCCCAATTCCAGCGGTGTCACGCCGTGAAAAAACGACGTATCGTCGACGGTGAGAACCGCCATGTCCGCGTCATGGGTGATGTACGCGATGGATGCCGTGTAGCGGCGCGCCTCTCCCGCTTTTTCACTTGGATGAACGTCGCGAAATCCACGACGTGCGCATTGGTGAGAATTCTCCTCCCCGCGATCACGAAGCCGGTTCCCGTCACCGCGACCGGTTGGTCCGGGATCCAGGGCTGATACGTCGTTACAGGCGCGCTGGTACAGTACACTTTGACGACGGCGGATTCCGTCCGTTGTGCTGCCGCGCCATATTGAGCAACGAGAATGACGAACAGAATGACGGCGGGTTTCATGGCGACCTCCATGCCTTGGTTGTTTCTCGTGCCTTCCGCGACCGCGGATATTTCCGAATCACCCGAACATGGTGGTTAAATCGTTCATTGATCCTCCTTCCCCCTGCCATGCGATTCCCCCCGTATTATCTGGCCGGACACCGACTTCGAGCGCGGTATTCCATTGTTCAACGGCGGTCGTGAGCAGATTCCCATGCATATGGCCGTACCCATCAAACGGACGAAGCTTCGGTGAAGAGTCACGGAGAACACGGGGGAAAGGAAGCCTGCAAGCAAGCTGGTTCGTCGAACGGTTGTGCGAAGCCTGAAAAACGCCCATCAACACCGTGAAGCGCCTGAACCATGTCAGGAGGAACGTCCACACGACGCCCAACATCCAGGAGACACCGGTGAATGATGTCTCGTTTTTCGTCAAGCCGCCGATTCCCCTCACTGCCAGACGCAAGCCGTTCGATAACCATTTTTCGAGCCAAGGGGAATCCCACCACGAACTCCTCCGCCTCTTTTCCCCGACGTTGTAACCTCTACCCATCACGGCGTCGCCGCCATGCCTCGAGAGGGTGAATACCATCCTTGCGGAGGAAAGAACGCCGGCAGCGCCCATGATGGGACCGATGACATAGCTATACAGGGATACCGGGAAATGCATCCTTCTCAACCGGTTCTGCACCAGGATCGGCAGCCGGTCCCTGAAGGTACCAAGGCCCAACGAGAGGAAAAGCGCTGCCCATACGATCGCCCGTTTCATGACGCCCCCCTTTTCCCGTGAGATTCTTTTCCCCCACCATACCTCAGGATCGATTCACGCCGGGACGATGACATGCAGCTTTCGAGGCACGTTACTCGTATCGCCTTCCCGATCCCCACATATTCAATCACCTGGAAACCCGTTTTCATCTCACCGATCCCGGATGAGGGTTTCTTTTTCCCGTTCTCGATAAACAGCACGTAGACTCTATACATGGGTGAGTCAATATCCATGCCATACGGGCTGATGCCGTAAACCCCTTTTACACTGAATTTTCCATCGGTCATGCTTTCTCGATGTGTGACGCGTTTTCACTCAATCGTGAACGACAGGAACACGAACGACCCGGAAAGGAAATCTGCGCTTCAGCAACGGCCTGCCGAACGAAATCGTCCATCCCGCCTTCATGCCTCATTCTCATAGAGGATCCGGACTCATCAGGAGAAATATCACCTCCATGAATGCGCTGATTCTTTCTCTCTCCCGTTTCCGTTTCCTGAAGGTCATCCATACCCTTCACCGACCTGCGATGGCTCACATTGTACGCCGGAGAAATACGCAGTATGCTGCACGTCGTCCGTTTCTTCAAAGCTCCTCACGGAAATCTGTGTTAGGGCTATGGCCTGTGGGAGACCACTATAGAGCAATGTGAAGGTGTTTGCCGTTCATACAATCGCTGCAATTTTTCACGCATGGAACAACGACACCGAACGACGAGGCGGGCTCTCTGATGTTCATCTCTCTCGCGTTCGGAAAGGAGCACTGACGATGGAGAGTTTCGTTCAGTCCGCTCGCGTACAAGGCGACGAGGGATTCCCTCCCTGCATTCGGCAGCCGGAGAGAGGCTTTCCTCTGTTGTCTATCTTGTACAATCCCCAGCATTCGTCCCCGAGCGCAAGGGTCAGCCTCCATGCCTCCTACGAGTCCTTCCCCGGTCCGATAGGAGCACGAGAGTCTGTACCCTCCGTGCCCTCTGCGATCAAATATCACGGCATACGGCCGACCACGTTGTATAGAGCGGCTTACGACTGTTCATGAAGTGTCTGAACATAGATGAGCACACGGACTGAGGACTAAGGAGGAAGCCGAATGATGATGTGATTCATTCTTCCGGATTCTTCCGAATGCTATTAGGATTTCACCATGATGGATACGGCGATGAGGTGAATGAATCCGGCAGGAGGTGAGACCAGGGAAACGGCGATCCCTCGTGGGGAGCATGAAGCCATGCTCGAAGGAAATCCCATCATGCGAAGGGCATGATGATTCTTGCGCCGCTAAGATGCGCATTCTCTTTTTTCCCTTCGAGCGCCCGATTGCCCTTTCATCGAAGAAGGAAACAGCCATGCGATAGTCATCGAGCGATCCCATGACGAGTGCTCTATATCCATAGTCTATTTCTCGTGGGGAGATAGTCAAGCCCTGCAATACGGAAAAGAATCCGCACTTCTTTATTCGGCTATCAGACGATTTCCCTCCCTTTTTCTTCGCACATTCTCATGTGGGACCTCCTTGAGATAGGCTTCAAGGGAACTGTTCGCACCGTCGAGGATATCGACAGAAAAGGGCATCCCGCGCATAAGAGTTCCTCAGCGGGGGCAAGCGTTCGATCGTTACCGCTTGCCTCGACGAGGAGAGAAGAGCCGGCGAATGGCGCTATCGCTCGGCACCGACCCGCACGCTCACCCGCTCGCTCAGCGGCGACTCCGCGCCCCCCCGCGTCATTACCTTGACTGCGTACGTGTACACGCCGTCGCCGACGAGCGCGGTATCGGTATAACGGGCATCGGGGATTTCGAGGGAAACGAGCGGCAGGAGGGGGTGATCTCCGAACGAACGGTAGATGACGTAGTATATTGCCTCGTCGCCTCGTTTCGTATAGCGCCATTGGAGAGTGACGGTGTTCCGCTGTTCGTCCCACGAGGCGCGCAAATCGGAAACGGGCGGGCGCAGTCCCGTGTCATACGGCCTGCCTTGTACCGCGACGTCCGCGCGCGCACGAAGCCCGCTGCTGTCCACGGCCTCGAGTTGATACTCGTACATCAGCCCGACGCGTACATCCTTATCCTCGTACGTGTCCGCGTCTCGTCTCAGGGTCGTGATCGGTATCCACGCTTCCTCGCCGGAAACGTGTCGAAGGAGGACATGCTCGCGCACGTCGTCACTGCCCGACGGCACCCATCGCAGGATAAGGGATGAGTCGGTCGCCAGGACGTCCGTGAAGACCGGCGATTCGGGGGGTACGACATCGGGGCGTCGAATCTCGACCGGTGCGCACGGGAGCGAGTGATTGTAATTCCAGTTCACAGCGGCTACCTGGTAATAGACATGCTTGGTGAGCGTGTTCACTTCCACCGTGTCATGGAACACCGTGTCTTTCCATACCTGGCCTGTCCGTTGGGAGAACTCGTGGTCGGCGGCGTTCGCCCAGAGGACACGGTAGCCGAGGAGATTGCGCTCCCGATTAGCGTTCCAGCGCAGGGTCACGACGCCGGAGCTGTCGATGGTGCCCACCAGACCGGTGGGGACGGCGGGTGGGATCGTATCGATGACGAACCCGTACAGGGGCAAGGAATGTGCGGTATTCCCGGCGGTATCGATTGCGGAAACGATATAGAACGGTTCCCTGTCGTCCGGATTGTCGTCCGTGAACGACCGAGCCGTCCTCGCGAGCGGTTTTTCCGTCAGTGAGCGGAAACCGCTGTCGGATACCGCACTGCGCGAGATGATGAAACCCGCGAGGTCCGGTACGACTTCGGGCACTTCCCACGAAAGCTTAATGCGACGATCGCCGATCTGCTCGGGGTTGCGCACCAGGGGTGGGAACGGCGGCGTCAGGTCATGCGCCGCTGCGCGCGCCTCCGCGGGCTCGCCCGCCATGCCGAACGGGTCGTTCCCCTGGACGCGGTAGATATACGATATGTTGTTGACGGCCGTCGTGTCTACAAACCCTCCTCGTGGGGGTATGCCATTCTCGTTGCGCAGGATCACGAGCGGTGTGGTCGTGAGTTTTCGGAACGTTTTCCCGCCGTCGTCCGAGCGGAAGACGTCATACCCCGTGTACTCGAATGCGGGGACCTCCCAGCTCAGCTCGATGCGCCCGTCGAGACCCCTGGCGGTAAACGCGTTGGGGGGAGGAAGTGAGACCTGACCGCGTTCCGCCGTGACGGTCACTTCCCCGGCAGCGACCCGATAATCCCGGGGTTCGGCCATCGAAACGATATATGTGTAGGTTTCGCCTTTCCGCACCATGCGGTCCACATAACGGAGTCCGAGTATCTCGGCAGCCCGTGGGTCGTTGTCCGCGCTGAATAACGCATAGCCGTAAAGCATCGTGTTGCGTTCGGCGTTCGCTTCGAGGGTGTCGAGTCCGAGGCTGTCCGAAACCCCGATGAGTGTGGTGTCGCTCCAGAGCGCCAATGCAGCGACGCCGATGAAGCGGTCTCGCGGCGTCCGCGTCATGGATCCCGCAATGCGTTCCGGATCCCAAGGGAATACCTTCTGAGGCGTCAGCATCACGCGTTCGCCTCCCGCCGACCTCCGCTCGACGGTATAGCCGATGCGGTTGCACAGGCGCCATGCGTGCGGGGTGCTCGGCGCCCAGCGGAGGATGACAGAATCCGCAGAGGGACGCGCGATCACGTAAATCGATGCGAAACCGGGATCGTGGGGAACAGTCCGCCGAGAAGTTTCTCCGCCGCTCTGAGCCACCGCGTCGGAAACGCCCAGGGTGAGGAGAGCGAGAGCGCTGATGATGGAAGTTCGAGAACGAGCACGGTGCGCAGTAGTACCCATCTTTCCACCTACCGATATCAGGTTCCGGTCGGCATTTCTTCGCATGTCTGAGAGGCGTTTCATATGCGGCACTCCGTCCCTTTCGAGAACTTGAACGTACACGACCCGTGGACGAGCCCCCCGAGAATGTTGTAGTTGCCTCGCACGGTCCCTGTCACCCACAGGGGGTTCGGTGCTCCGGCGTCGAGGAGCATGGCTGCGCTGATACCGAGGATTTCGAAATTCCCGCGATAACCGAAATAACAGCATTCGCACCATTTACAGATCACGCAATACCATGGGCCGCACGGTTTCCAGAGGTGGCTGCTGATATCGACGTACAGCCCGACCGATCCCGATACATAGGCATAGAGTTGGCCTTGCGCTTGCCACTTGTTGATGCCGGTACAGTTGTTCTGTTTGAGCACCGCGATATCGAAACCGCCTCCTGCGCTGAATTCGCCGTAGAAAATTCCCCAGGTCTGCCTGCCGGTGCTGAAAGAGATATCCGCGCCGAAAGCGAAACCGTTTCCTGCGGCGATATTCGTGTTCCGATTCGACGTCGGTGAGCCGATGATCCTCCGCACGTTTTCCGGCGGAGGGAGCGGGGGCGGCAGGTTCTTCCCCATCATGAGATACGCGCCAACCTGCCCGAGCCAGGATGCGAGACGGATCTGGAACCTGCTGCTCGGCTCTCCGATCTTGAAGTACCACGTGCTCGATTCGATGTGCAGGACAGCTTGGCCGCCGCCGGTGACCGGCGGGGCGTTGATGTTCACCGTGAAGAGACCGTGGAACGTCTTCTGCGGGAAGTAATACGTCAGGTCGCAGAACATCGTGACCTTGGCGTTCTGCCTCGCGGTGATTTCGGTCATCATGTAGCCGTTCCCCTGAAGGGTGATGCGGCCCATCGAGATCCCGCCCGTGCTCGTGTTGCGTATCAGTTCGATCTCGAGAACGATATCGGCGTTGAAAGCCGCCGATGAGGGGTAGGTACCCATGACGACCATCGCCTTGAAGCCGAAGACGCCATCGGCAGGTACGAAGCGGAAACCGGACACGGTGGCACCGGGCGTCGTACCGGCCACGGCGGAGGATGTCGGGACACCGGGTGTCCCAGGACCTTCCCTTCGCATGTTCCACCAGAAACCTCCCCCGAAGCCGTAGAATGCGGTGCCCGTCTGAAACTGTCCCGCACCGATAGGGATACCGGGGTTGAAGATCGCTCTCGCATCGACGTAGAAGTACCGGAAATTGTTGACGCTCCCGAATTGCACGGTGGCCGTGATGTTGATCATCTGGATGACACTGGCTTCGATCGCACCGCGGAAGCCGTTGCCGTAGACGGGGTCCTGGCGGTAGAACGTGATCGACCCCTTGATTTTCACCGGTCCCAGATCGGCATCGACCGTGACTTGTTGAAGTTCGATACTGTTGTATTTGAATTTCTGCCCGCCTCCGCTCACGTCGAGTTCACCCCATAGGATCAGCGTGGTGCTCCCCCCGATGGCGGTGGATCCCGGGGCGAAATTGACGTTGATGGAGAATTTGATACCCGTCAGGTCCTTATTGGAGACGGTCCTGTTCTGCAGGTCGATGTTCGATATCGAGATGGGGAACCCGGCGAGCCCTTTTTGCGGGCTGGCGAAACCGAACGTCCCTTTCGTGAAATACGGTTTCACGCTCTGCAGTTTCATGTTTTGGAACCCGATCCCGAGCAAGTTGACGCCCGGTACCGGCCCGATCGTCCCGGCAATGGATATGCTCCCGTTGAGGATCGCGACGGCGCGGAATTGCCGTTGGGGATTGTCGTTGCCCAGCGTGATACTGGACGTGGAAAAGAGCTTGATCGAGGCCATCCAAATGTTCGCCTTGAACGTGTCGGCGGGTTGGATGACGAACGCCATGCGGAGGGACTTGGCGGTGTCGGTTGAGAGCGGGCGGGAGAGCGTCGCCGTGTATTTGAATGGGGAATCGGAAATCGGCATCTGGATTCTGCCTTTCAGCCAGCCCGCCCGCAGGGAACTGCTCACGATTTCCACGCCGATAGTGTCGAGACTGCCGCCCCATGAACCGAAGTTGCCCCTCGGGTACTGGAACACGTTCTCGGCGCGGAAACTCCCCGTGATGCCTGCACGCGTGATCAGCAGGTTCTGCACGGCGATCTGAGGTGGCTGGGTCGCGTCGAATGTGCGCAGAGCCGGGGGCAACGATATGCTGGCGCGCTTGATGAAGAAACCTTTCCAGGTATTGTCCTTCACGCCGACATACCCGTCGGGAAATACGATTCCCGCGGGGTTGGCCTCGTCCGACTTATCGATCGCCATCTCCTGCACTTCGAGGACCATGCCGGGGACGCCCGCCAGTTCGCAGCGGTCCATGCTCGCCGCCGCGAGGAAATTGCCCCCCCGCGAAACGACCGTGCGGAACTTCGCTTTGACCTTCGAGGTCCCGTCGTCGGTCGGGAACGGCTTGAGCCATGTACGGGGAAACTTGACCTGCGCGCTCAAGTGCAGCTCCTTGAAACCGCGGCAGTCCAGCGAGACGTAACATCCCGGCTCCTCGCCTTTCGGCGCAAGGAATTTGAAGCTCCATGTCTCGCTCGCCGTGTACCCGAGATCCGCCGGCAGGTACAGCTCGACGTTCCCATCGCCGCCGATGCCTGCAGGGGAAATGCAGATCCTGCGCGCGCCGAGGCCGACGGCGATCTCCGGACCCCATTCGGGGATGGCGCAGGAGATGACGGCATTCATGTACGCCGCGGTCGGTTTGAACACCATCCCGATGATGCCGAGAACAACCTTGCGCCCCATGATATCGTTATCGAAGCCCAGCGGCATTTTCGCGGGCATTCCCGCGAGCGCGCTCACCAGCCGGGCGGAGTTGGTCGTTACCCCGTAGATGGTCTTGAGCTGTGCGTCCGTCAGGCCGAGTGCATCGCCGAGCCCGTTGGCGAGTTCCTTGGAAAGCCCGACGTCCTCTGCCTGCTGTGCGACGATGTCGCCCTCGTACATCTCGTTGTTCGCGTTGACCTTCACATCGAAAAACTCCACGGCGATTTTCACCGACAGCATGAATGGGATCGTGATAAACCCCGTTCCGCTGAGTGCCGCAGGCGTACCGCTGACCGTCACGAGCTTCAGTGTGAAGCGTCCGACCCGGAGTGTGTCGTTCGGTTTGAGTTGTTGCGTCCCCGGCGTTTGCAGAGTTGGCGGGGCGATCGAGCAGACATCCAGGCAACCTTCCGACGCGGTGGAGTCGGCCGTGAATACGGCCAGTGCGCTTCGGACCGTATCGCGTGTACATCGCGCCGTGTCCTTTCGAATCGACGCCGGGTTGAATGTCATCGTGAAACGCCAGAGGTAACTCTTCTTCTGCACAACCGCGAACCGCTGGGCCGCCCCCGGGAAATTGACGAACTTGAGGTCCAACACCGGGTTCCCCAGGGAATCGAGGCGCTGGACGATGTTCGCCGCGGCGCTCCCAGTGAAACTCCTGTCGAACACCGGCGAGCGCTTGAGGACTTCGTTCGTGTCCTCGCGGGCGCTGGTCATCTGCCAGACCTGCAGGCGCCCACTCCGAATAGCGGACGGGACGATTTCGGGGGAAACGGAAAGGGAGAACAGCGGCAGAGAATCCTTCTTCCAGAAACCCCTGTCCGGAGGTTGCAAGGCGGTCAAACGCACGCACTCCGCGACGGAGACGGCCCCGGGCCTCCACGTTGTGTCGAATGTGAACACCCCGGGCGACGACGTCACTTCCGCCACCGGACAGCGTACCGAGTCCTTGCGGATCGTCGCGCTGTCGACCCCGAGCGTGAAACGCCAGAGGTAGGTCTTGCCCTGGGTGAAATCATGTTTATAGCTCTCGGTCGATGGGCTCCTATTTTCATTGATGAACACGAGGTCCACAGGCGAGCCCCCTGCGGAATCGGGTCGGACCTCTACATGGATCGTGTTATGACCGAAGAAACGGCGGTCGTACACCGGTGCGCGGGAGAAGACGGAAGAGGTGTCTTCCGTGGGGCTGTTCATCTCCCAAATCTTCAAGTTTCCGCTGGTTATGCCGTTCTGGACTATCGCCGGTGAGGCATGCACGCGGAACTGTGGCCTGTTGCTGCTGTACCAAACGCCCCTTTGCATCGGCGATACCGGGTCGAGCCGGAAGCACGCCACGGCGGCACTCGTGTCTCGAAGGCTTGCAATCGAATCGTAGCGGAAAACGGCTTTCCCGCTCGTGATGGTCGACACCGAGCAGGGTTCGCGGTCGATGCGCACCGCGAACCGGTCGAACTCGAGCGTGAAATCCCACAGGTACCACGCACCGTTCTCCGCGGCCCACTGTTTCGCCGCCCCGGGATGATTGACGTACATGAGGTCGAGAACAGTCTCGGAAGCCGACGACGATTTCACCGCGAGGTTCGCGGTAGGGTTGCCGGAGAAGACCAGCCTCCTGTCCGGGAATCTGCTCCCGATGTCGGTCCGCGTCGAATCCTCTATTTTCCAAATGTTGAGCGTCCCGCCCGTCACAGCCGCCTGCGCGATGCCCGGTGAGACTTTCACGGTGAACAGCGGTTTCGAACTCTGCGTCCAGCGGCTGGTGTCGGCGGGTTGAACGGCTTCGATGACGAAACAGGGCGACCAGCTGAACCTCCCGACAGTGCTCGTGGTCGACCCCCGCATACATTCCACCGAGTCCGCGCGGATGGAAGCGCTATCGTGCTGGAGGTCGAAACGCCACGCGTACCATGTGTCCTTCGTCGTGGTGAATTTCGCGTCCTCGGCCTGCGTGAACTTCAACTCGATGATCGTCGTGTCGCCCGTTCCCTTGTTCAGCGCAACTTTGTCCTCGCCGTTGCCGGTGAATGTTTTGTCGTATACGGGTGTTCGCACGGTGACCGAAGCCGTATCCTCGTCCTTGTTGACCATGCGCCAGATGCGCAAGCGCCCGCCGCGTATACCCCTGCGGGAGATCGCCGGGGAAGCCCGGAGCCGGAAGACGGGAACCGGGCTCGACGTGAGAACTTGCCGATCGGTCGGCTCCGACGCGAGCAGGGTGAAGCACAGCACGCTGGGTTTCTTGTCGGGTTCACCGTAGACGAAGGAGCAGGCGATGCTCTTCCCATCGTTCCGGAAGGCGACGCGCCCGCCCGGCGTATATGCGCGCACGCGCCACGCGTACGTCGTGCCTTTGACCAGCAAGGGAAGCATGGCGTCATAGGAGAAGAGCGTCGAGATCAAATCGCGGCGTACGACCATCGCCGGGTCACCGGGTGCATCGAGTGCGGATTCCGGCGTTTTGCCCGCAGCGACCGGCACGATCGTCAACTCGTAGCGGATATTGGCCAATTCGGCCGTCGGCACCCCGGCGACCGGCGCGATCCACTGGAACAGAACGAGTTGCGGGTCGGACTGCCGCACCGTCGATGCGCATACGGGCGAGATCGGCTGGGGGACCTCGGCGTATTGAATGTTGACGAACTGACATGCCTGGGGCGGCGGCGCCGATAGGGGCGCGAGCGTGGCGTAGTCGAGAGCCTGAGCGCAGATCGTGTAGGAACCCTCCGGCAAACGACCGCTCCGCGCAACTTGGTCGCGATCCACGCCCGACCCGTCGACCTGATTCTGGTTGAAGAGGTTATAATCGCGCCCGGTGAGGGTGAGCATGCCGTTCGGTCCGATCGTGAACGGCTGCATCGGGACGTTGTCCTTGGTCCAGATGCGGATCGTCTTTTCGCTGTTCTCCAGGATTCCCGATAGGCGGAATTGGTACGTGTTCGATTGCGTGTTGCGCACGGTGAGCTGGATGCGTTCGGGGTGGGCTTCCCAGTCCGACAGCAACGGGCTGTAGGGGGGTATGATCGTCACAGCCACCTGAAGGGGGTATTGCTGGGCTTCGGTGTTCGAAGACAGCGCCGCCGCGAGCAGAAAGGCATATAATGTCCGTTTCGGGAAGTACAAACGCGTCATGGCTGTGTTCCTGGATAAGACGATGTGTGATACCCGAACGAGTTGACGACAGCAAGGTCAGGGATTCCTTCGCGCCGATGGCGACCACGAAAATGCGCGCGTGTAATGGAGCATGGCCGTGTGTTCGCGGAAGACCGGGTTGATCTGCGAACCGCCCCCGTTCTGACTGCCTGTATACGTGAAGGATAACTGGTCGTCTGCCGAGGCACGGTACCCGACGGCAAGGGACTGGGTGACGACACCCGACGCACCCGCCGAGCCGACCGTTATCCGCGAGTAGCCGACGACGAGACTCAGCTGGAGCGCGCCCTCGAAAAAGGATGTGGAGCCTCCGACGCTGAAACCGATGTTTTTCGTTTCCCCGAATGCCGTCTCCGTGTTCGACCAGCTCGCCGACGTCACGGCGCTCCATGGAGTTTCCTTGACACCGAGGAAGTATGAGACCGATGCGGTTTTCGTGGTCGAACCCGAAAAGCGGCCGGAGAGGATGTTCATGTCGTCGTATTGCATCATGATGGCGGATACCGTCACGACGTGGCGCAATGCGGACGACTCCAGCATCATGCGAGGCGTAAGAGATAGGGAGGTGTTGACGTTGCGGACACGGATGGAATCGTTGAGCGCCTCGCGTGCGGACGCCTGGCTGGTGGCGTAGTTGGAGAACGCGGCGTCGATGTTCCATGTCCGGTTCGGCGACCAACCGATGTTCGCGGAAGTGATGAGACGGGTCGTGGTCGCCGCTTTCGTGTTGCCGACATTGTCGCTCTGCACCCCGGCCGACGCCGCGATGCGCAGAGCGCCGTTGAACAGATGGAAGCTCGGCGAGACGGTGATATTCTGAACGTCCGAATTGAAATAGTACGCACCGAATGACGTGAATTCCGGTTCGATGATCTCGTAGTCGATGCGGGTGATCGCCCAGGGCAAGCGGAACAGGACACCGGCTCTCGCGGCGAACGCGAGCGTCGAGGTCGTGCGGACATCGAAGAACCTCTTGAAATGCCGCACGCGGTTCTGCTGTTTCGACCCGCTGAGACCACCGCCCGTCAGCGGCGGCGAGTACAGGTTCCGCGTCAGGAAAGACGCGCCGACATCGAGATCGGCGCTGAGCCAGTCGAAGGCGACGAAATGGGCCTCGAAACTCCCCGTCGTGTTTTCTTGGGGGAGTACATTCGACGGTCTCCGCGCGAGCGAGTTCGTGTCGTCGGAAGCCTGGAAGAGCGAGATCCGGAAAAAGCCGTCCTCGTTGCCGATCTTCGCCATCGCACCCCATCCCGTCCGCCGATAGGCAGGGGCGGCCGATGGGTTCGTGGAATCCTGCTCGACGGCTCGTGCCAGGCGGCCGTAAAGCAGGGCGAACTGGAAATCCTTCGGGAACAGTTCCACGGCGGCGCCTGCGAAGCGGATGCCGGCCACCGAGTACCGCGACCACGTCAGGGAGCGATACCCCAGGTGTGCCCGAACCCACTTATAGGTGGGCGAGAGCCCGAACTCGTCGAACGGTTGATGGTAACTCCGCTCCCGCTCGGCGAAGACGAAACTGAACGGGATCTCCACGTCGTACACTGTCGCCGTAGCCGCTCCGCTCAGCATCCACGAAAACGGTTGTTGCCTTCTCGGTAGGCCGGAGATGGAATTCCCCCCCATGGTCCCGCTCACGCTGCCTCGGATCGAGAACGGCTGGATTTCTCCGATTCGAGAGAGCTCCTGCGCAGACGATACGAAGGGGAAAAGCTGAACGAGGAGAAAAATGTACGCGCATGTCCCCCCGTTGATCAACCGTTCGAACAGGCGGGGAGAAGGAACGTCTCTCTTCCGTGTCGGAACGTCCATGGATCACCGTCGATATCTCGGGCCTGCGGCAGCGTGTTTGCCCTTTTCTCGGCGGGTTCCTCTCTCGTATACGGGATATTTCTCGGTTCTCTGATCTCGACGATCATATCGTCGTTGAGACGTTCTTCCTGAAACAATGGACATCGAACATCTTCCTCCGTGTATGATTCCGGTCGTGATTTCACTTGGTATCCCGATGAAATGCATCCCTCACACCTCCCTGTCCATCTCTTAAGAGAGGGGTTCGATAATTATGCATTTCGAGGGATGTTCGAACAAAGCATTATTGGATATCGTGTGTATACTTTGATATATTTTATCATTACAAGCAAGATAAATTTTTCCGATGTCGATTCCTAGAATTTTTCTTTAACGGAGAAAAATTTTCTTTTTCTCGGAATAAGTATCGAATAATAATGTATTTCCCTCTCATGAGGTAAATCGTATCCCTTTCCGCTGCGCTATCACGGGGAAAAGAAGGAATTCGTTCGACATTTCTGGCGGTCTCGAAGTTCCATCGGAAAACATCATGGTATGTATGTCGGCACATAGACAAGGAATTCGAACGATTTGCGAGAATCATTGATTTAACCGTGTACCGCGTTTCCGAAAATCCGATACATGGATCCCGGATGATTCTCCGTTATTCATTGCCCTTTTCAGCGATATTACGAAACATGACCATTTCTGATATACATACGTTTGGCGATCGCCCTTTCATTCATCCCAACGATCGATGGATCTCGAGAATAATATTACACCGGGTTAGCTTCTGTATACTGTTCGTAAGCCGATCAGATAAACGATATCATTTATGCTTTTGATGACCGACGAGCTTTTCTGACGATAACGTTCATCAACGAGATATCGGTATAAACATAACCGCAAGAGAAAGTACCGTTGGGATCGGAAATATTTCCTTTTTATGCTGCGGCTTGAACAGACTGACCATGTATTCCGGTTATATCAGGATGGAATACATAAAGCGTGCGATGCGTTGAAATCATACTTGTCGCACCATGACGGTTCCATGGCCAGCTTTGAGGCGATGCACCGATATTCGAAATATCAATTCAGACAAAGCACGACGACACGCGGCGAAAAAGCCTATTCTGGGCCCCGCTGTACAATGATGGTGTTTATCATTCGGGAGGGATCATACAATGATGATCACAGGTGTTATAAACAATCCAACGATTTTCTATTGAAGGATAAACCGTTTCCTCTTGCCTAACGATACCCTCACTATTTGATACCGTCGGTCCTCCTTCGCACGGTTTCGACCGCTGACCGACTTGTTCATCGCAGACTGAGAACCGCCGAGAATCTCGAAATGCCTATTCCATCCGAGAATTCGAGCGATGATCCGTCGCATATTCCCGCTTCCTTCGTACACTCGAAATGACAACGGATGATGTATCGGGAAGAACGCTGCAAGGATGGCGGTTTCGACTTTCCCACCGAAGAGAATCCCTCGTGTATCGTCATCGAGGACGCTTTCCCCTTGTGCAAAGGGATGGGTTCCCCTTCTCAGGCGAAGCATCACTCGGCCAATCGTAGCCCTTTCGACACGGCGTATTCTGCGACGGATTCCCACTCCCTCGGCTCGATACGGCGCATCAACTCGGGGTAACGGGCAGCTTGCCATGCAGGCCGGTACTGGTCCATCACGTTGATGTACGTATTCACTGAAATTTCATCCGCGAGAAAATCGATGACCGCACGCGAGGCCGCGATCCCGTGAGGGAGAACGAGATGGCGCACTAAGAGGCCGCGGCGCGCGAGACCGTCCGGGCCGATGTGAAGATCCCCGACCTGCCGGTGCATCTCACGTACCGCCCTGCGCACCGCATCCCAATAATCGGGCACGGACGAGTAGCGTGCAGCAGCCTCATTGCTCCCGTACTTGATATCGGGCATGTATATATCGACGATACCGTCCAGCATTTTCAGAACTTCCACGTTTTCATACCCGCCGCAATTATAGACTAACGGGATTTCCAGCCCCCGTTCGGTCGCCAGAGCCATCGCGGATGCCAGGTGCGCAGTATAGTGCGTCGGTGTGACGATGTTGATGTTGTGGCACCCCTTCCCCTGCAGTTCGAGCATGAAACCGCAAAGCGCCTCGTCCGTAACCTCTTCCCCTTCCGCGAGCTGGCTGATGCTCCAGTTCTGGCAAAACGCGCAATGGAGATTGCACCCGGCGAAAAATATCGTCCCGGATCCATACCCGCCGACGAGGACCCTTTCCTCACCGAAATGCGCCCCTATCGAGGAAACTCGCACTGCCGCTCCGCCATGGCAAGGGCCGCACTCACCCTTCAATCTTTTGGTTCCGCATCGACGAGGGCAGAGCCTGCAATTCTCCATCAACGAATACAGGCTTTTTATTCGAGCCTGAAATTCGTCCCGTGTGAGCTGTCTATATATCGCCGACATGGATATAAAAACCCGTTTACCGGCATGAATATGCCATCTCCCGACGTCATTTCCACACCTCTTCGGTACCGACGAATGAGAGCGATGTTTTGCCGGCGGAATCCCACATGCATGAAAAATACATCGGGAATTGGAATACGGTCTCGCGAGGTGCCCCCCTTCACCACCCCGCCCATATCATGTCATGCAGTGGGAAGTATGTTCGTTCCTTTTCATTCCCTCTACTGAACTCCAAAGAGAATGCTTTAATACAACCGCGCACCGCTCATTCTCCATCGATCGCCGTTGCCACGTGCACGGTGGTATCTTTTATCATCGGATTGCACACTCTCGAACTGGTGATCTTGCTGGTCCCGTGCCGGTTCAGGAATACAAGGGATACATATGGACGGTGCAAACGTATTGGGAGCAATGCATGACCTTCCCTTTCGGTTTGTTCCCGGCACGCAGAAGAAGAAACACACTCAAACGAGATACCGACCGACTACGAGAACGATCCTCATCGCATGTATAAAGTACGATCAGCCGGTTTGAGTCTTCCTGCAATTCCCGGAACAAAACCGCTCCTTGTTTTCCGCCGCAAAGAACTTGAAGGCCACTTCCCCGCATTCGCCATGCCGACGAGGGTATTGGGAACCGCTGCGAGCTCTGTCCTTATTCTTTCCCATTGAGTAGGATTCCCGATGAACCTTTCTCGCAGCTACCGCAAAGGGATACCCTCAACCATCGGGCCGGGAGGAACCATGCTTAACCGGGAGATCCCCTCGAGTCCTGCACCTGCGATGCATCGCAACGGCAACATTATCGCCGTAAAAATTTCCGGCGTTGTTCTTCCCTCTTTCGTGACAACCCGCTATGAACCGAGAAGCATAGCGGTGTGATAACTATGCAGGTATTTGCGTACCTCCGGTTTTCGTTATCATGCGTGAAGTCCGATAGTCGCTCGTGGGCCGTGTAGAACCTCGGGGAATGGTCGGCGTTCCGCTTCACGCCTCATCGGAAGAAAAAGAACCAGAACGCGGCCACTCGTTGCATGCGGACGTTCCGAAATCTGCCGACAATCGTCCCATTCGACCCGCGAATCGTCCCGTTCGACTCGACTTTGCCGATTCTCGAACCGTTTGCAGCTCTCACGGTCCCATCATCGCTGATGGTCCCCAGCGTCGATCCGTTCGAGCCCCTGACGCGGCCGTCCTGTTCAATCTTCCCCAGCTTCACACCGTTGGCCGCTCTCACAGTCCCATCGGTTTCGAAAGAACCGATCTTGGTCCCATTGGAACCCCTCACCGTTCCATACTGGTCGATCGTCGCAATCCTCGCTCCGTTCGAAGAATAGATATCCTGTGCGCCTGCGGGGATGAAGGCCGTCAACGCGAGGACGAGCATAGCAATCGGGTTACGCATTTTCACATTCGCTCCGATATCGTTGGAGACATGTCACATGGTGTTTTTTCCGATACCATGATGCTCATACAGGAGTTTACTTCCTTACCCTGATCATTTCAAGCGTTCCGTTGAACAACGCACGATCGTCGCTCACTTTGACCATTGTCGCAGGCACTTCCGATGGCCCGGTCGTAAAGTGGACGGTATTCCCGTCGACAGACGTGACCGTGAACTCACCTTCCACCGGGGTTCCGGCATCGTACCCCCACTCGGTGACGTATCCGATGACGACATTTCCTCCATCGTTACGCAATCCTTTCTTGAACACCACAACGGCTCTCACTTCTTCAGCGATCTCCGAATTGTACGTCTTTTCGACAGAAATCCACCCACCAGTCCCTTCCGTCAGCCATGCCGTTGCTTCATCAATCCGGGAATTTGCCGCCGCTTCAATTTTGTGCTCGATTTCCTGTCGAAGTCTTTCGGTTATTTTCAGAACACCTCGATCAATTCAACGGCGCATCGTAGCCACTTTTCACGTGGCCGTTCCTGTGTCGCTTTGATCACGCCGGCCATCATTGTCTTTTAGAACGCGTGTGCACGAACGATATTCATGCTTTCATTTCTGAATCGCCACCGTACTCTGTGCCGGAGAGCAGGGACGAAAGGGGTTGCTCCATTTCGCCGGGAATGGGTTATCGGCTGCAAGAGTATGTCATCGAAGTGGCGGGCGGTTCCGCTGTCTATCTCCCGGAATCCTTTCACGTATTTCCTGTCAACGAGTTCGCCTTCCATCAACCCCGAGACACTCGTCCACATACACGTCTATCCCATACAGATTGCCGAATGGCGGCTTGGCGCCGAGCTCACATTCCTAGAACAGATCTCGGAATTCGGTTTCCATCACAAGCGCAACCGACGCGCCGATCGCGTTACCCTGCATGTCGAAGTCAATCAGGTACGAGGCGGGGAGAACGGCCACCGCGGGCTTGCCGTCGACCTTGATGAGGACTGTCTTCGCCATCTCATCGCCCGGAATATTTGTCGTCTGAGCAACTTCCTGGGTCGCGAACACCGGTGGATGCATTATAGAGACGTATTTCACACCCTTTCTGTCCAGATGCTCCATTAACCGGCGTGCGGATAAGGGAAACATCGGTCTTCAGATTGTCGAACGGCAGCTATTACGGAAAGATTAAGTGAAATCGGGATAAGAATGAAACGAGCTCGGATTGGAATCTCAACCTTTGATAAACAGAGATCGGGCGGCCGTTCCGAAAATCGGTCGCCCGTCGTGGACTGATAGGGCTTTCGACCTATCGCAGTAAGGTGATCCGCTTCATCGCAAAGAAACTACCGGACCGCATAACGAGCGCGTAGATACCGCTCGACAGCCTGCTCGCATCCCATTTCACGGTGTAAAGCCCGGCGTCCTTGATCTCATCCACCGGCGCGCCGACGATGCGCCCGCAGGCATCATATATTTCGATTTTCACATGCGCGCGTTCGCCGACTGAAAAAACCAGCGACGTGGAGCGGTTGAACGGATTGGGATAATTCTGGAACAGATCGAAGCGGTTCAGTTTCCCGCCCGAGAGAGCTCCAAGCGTGATATCGACATCGGCGATTCCGCTGCACAGATAGAATCCATCCTGCGCGGTCTGCCAGATCAAGCGGCATCCCGCAAGGGTGGGCGACACTCCGAGGCATAGATCGAATTCCACGAAATTACCAGGTGCCACGCCCGCTACCGATGTGAGAATGACTTCAGATGGAGACACCCAGACCGGCTTCCATGCCCCCGCGCCCACGTTCACCGACAGTATCAACACGCCTTCCTCGGGAACTAGGAGTCTGACGGTGTTGAATCCGGATTCTGGCACATGCTCGTTGAAAACCGTGACGTTGTAGCAATGCCGCTGGCCGGTGTTATGCACAGCCGCCCTGTCGCAAGCGCTGAAGGGCATGCACGATGTAGGTATACTGTCCCTTGCCACAGCATCGCCTCCTCCGGATAGAGCGTACAGGTGGAGTATGCGGGATTTGTTCGATGGTAGGGTCGCGATGAAGAATTCCTTGCCGGTAGTATCCATGACCGGTTCTGTCGCCGTCTCGAAGCACACCCAAGAACAGTGGTCAGAATAGTGGTCATTTTGCAATACCACAGATCCACTGGGCAGAAGTCCCCTGCCCTCGATGATTTGCCAACCTGTGGGCGCCCGACTTCCGGAAGGCCGGAAAATGCCCAGTTCATCATCTTCGTCATCGGTCGCGATGCCTACGACAACCATGCTGTAAATCCCATCGCTTTCCCAATCCGGCTTGCGCACTCTGATGCGAATCGAACAGCTGTCTTCGCCTTCAGCGTCGAAATATGGATGAGGATCGTGTGGATCCCAAAGAAGCCATGAAAGGGTGGCGGTTCCACAGCACAGTGCCCGCCCCCCACGCGATGTACGCCATCCGACGTCGACGCTGCAAGAATGCGGTACGGCAATCTCACTCAGGCAATTCCTCTGTACCCTGATCACGAAATCCCCGCTCCGAGCACCCAAGGCCACCGGTGAAGTGGGGGTCGAGAAGGATACCGAACGCCCGTCCGCGGCAATGATGCCCGTCCAACCCTCCGGAACACCGGCAGGCGTCTGGAAGCGTCCTCCATCGGTAAGCATGTAAAGGTAAAATTCGTCCGCCGCCTCGAGATAAGGATTGAGATTCCGGAAGCCCGTGTTGAAAACACGCGACATGGCCGTCGAATGATGGAACTCCGCCGCCGTGCAGGTATCGAGGCAGCAGTGAATCGAGTCCGTATCCTCGCACACGACAGCCTCGTGCAGTCTGATGCTCCAGGAATAGACAACGATCCTGTTGCGAGGCGTGCGGAGACAGAAATTGAAGCTTCTGCTCGAGTGAGGATTCAGCGGAGGGATCAACTGGTAGTTGAGCGTGTTCGCCGCCCACGGAGGAATGCGACTCATGCCCTCAGGCATGCTGCCAGGTTCGAAAGCCGCTCCTTCGCTCAACAGATCAAGCCTGAAGCCGTCGACCGGGGAGGCGCCACCGTTGATGATAGTCCCCACGAAGCAGCAGCAGGTATCCAGGGCGGTCAGCACAAATGCGCAAGTATCTTTCCAGACAGCGCCCTCGCATCCCAACGTATCGAATCCCTCGCAGAGAAGCGTCTCACCCGTCGGTCCAATGTTCCAAGTGCGCCAGCGTATTACGGTAACACCGCCCGCGAGCGAACTCAGCTGGAATTTGAAACCGTCCCGGTACGCACCCGGTACAACAGCCGCAGCGGTTGTGCTGTATCGGACGCCGGTGACATACGGCGGTATAACAGGCGGTGTGACAGTCCAGCTCATATCAGGTCTCTCCGCGGACGTGAATACCGTTCCTGCCGGTGAGACAATGCTGATATCCAACGCGTGCACCGGCAAAGCCGTCGGATTGTTGTTCCGGAATCCGCACCTGTAGCGACACTCGCCGTCGAACTGCTCGAAATGCATGGTGTGACAGGTGTCGCAAGAAATATCCCAGGTTCCTTTGCAGAGCTCCGTGGTATCGTTCCACATTCTCCAAACCACGGTGCCTCGGCCGCCCTGCAGCACGCAAAACTTGAACACGCCGGCATACGCACTGAGATGAAGTGGAATTCCCGTGTAATTGATCAGTGCTGGAGTCACCGAACTTGCCCAGGTCAGCGGAGGCGACACAGCTGCCGATGCGAAATTGACCGTCGCTCCCGGCGCCGTCTCAATCGTTACGCGGTCGCATGGAAGCATGAACGGATTGACATTAACGAAATCGAAAGAGAAACAGCATTCCTGCGCATTTGCGTCCCTGTCGAGATTGATTTCAGGGCAGTTGCAGGTCATGCATAAACCCAGACTGTAAGCCAGCCCATTGAGCGCCCGGTTATGAACACCCGGCTGGTGCACCGGGTCCAGCCACGGCCCCAACAACGGACTCGGCGGACAGCGCCCGCCGTCCCAGGCAATCAGAACGATTGTGTAATCCCCTGCCGGGAGGTTCAATTCGAAAATATTCGATGGAGGCAGGCTCACATCGCCGCTGGTGAAAGCTCCCATGGCGGTGCCGATATATCCCGGAGGAGGAGTCGCGCCGGTACAAGGCGTCAGCCATGGAGCAGGCGGTACGAATGAAGCGGGCATGGTTCCGGAATACAGATACACATCACAGAAATCATCTACAGCTACATATAGACACCCCTTTACTGGACACGCCGCGGAGAAGTCCACTCGGAACGCGGCGCTGTTACTGTCTTTTTCCATTATGCCGCCTCCGTTCCATACCCACTCGGGCCGGATACCGTTGATCGGCAGATCGGGCGGATTCGGCCGAAGCGGAAGAGCAGAAGCGCTGTGGAACGGAACGCGCATCCATGAATCTTCTCCCTGCGACCAGTACAACGTATTCCCGTCGCTGCGGCGGGTGATCGACATCTCAGGGCCGCATGGAAGCTGAGTCGGACAGTGACACTGGGGATAATCCAGCGTGTCAGTCCATGTCACCGTATCAGGCGTGCTGTACACCGCGATCACGTCGATTATTCTTTCGTCGAGCAGTGGACCGGAAGCCGAAAGCACCCATGGGTCGTAAACCAATGTACAGGTCGTCATGTCAAGGCGCGCCGCTCCGTACCATCCCGTGACTCCCGGATCCTGCCAGGTATTTGCGGCATTGAGAACTATCCCCCTGCCTCCGTTAAGGTACCGGCTCCTGCTCATCGAGTGCAAGACACGCAGCTCGAGCAGCAGTGCGCAATTCGGTATATGGATTTCGACCATCGAGTCGCACGTGATCCTGCCTACCGAGAAGTCATCTACCTGACCCTGAGTCGGAACAACGCCGGCCAGTAGGATCGCGAGGATAATGATCGATGTGTACGCGTGCCTTTGTTTCATTGTAGCATTTCCTGTGCTGTGAACGGTTCGTCGCGTTTACGTTGTGCAAATCCGTTTTCTGACGTCTTTATCGATCGATGCGACAAAAGGCGTTCCACTCTGTTCGAGGCTCCTCGAGCTTTTTTCGAGAGTCGTCCCGGGCATGTTTCACATGCCGTCTAAAAGGAAACCGGCTCTTTACGCTCCGATCAGCGAAGTGGAATCCGGAATTTTTTCCCGTTCATCACGAAGAATTTCCCCGTCGCAAGATGTCATCATCGAGGACCCGTTTCAGTCGGACTCGATCACCCGCCGGTCAGTCGATCCCACGCCTTGCGAAACGTACTCGGATCGAGTTTGAGCAACCTTGCCGCTTCGGCTTTGTTGCCGCCGGCTTCGCCCATGAAATACCGGAACACGGCGCGTTGCATCGATGCCATGAAGGCGTCGATGCCGGCGCTGAGCAATTCTTCGCGATGCCTAAGAATAAAAGCAGGAATTTCATCTGAAAATGACCGTTCTCGTTCACGGTCATACCGCTCCCTCGCTAAAGCGGATACGTCGCTGGGAGTGATACTGTCACCGGATGCAGTCAGAACGAGACGGCTTATGAATCCGCGGAGTTCCCTCACATTGCCTGGCCACTGCATTGATCGCAACAGATCGACAGCCGTTTCTTCAATCGAGAAGGGCGGAGCGTCCTCGTTCCCTGCCTTTTCCTGCCTGAAGAAATGAGCGGTCAGCAATGGAATATCGTCGCTCCGTTCTCGAAGGGACGGTATGTGGATAATTCCGGATTCAAGACGGTACAGAAGATCGCGCCTGAAACTGCTGCGTTCAAGGGAATCGATCGATCGATTCGTGCTGCAGATTATCCTTGCACGTACAACTTGTGGCAAACCTCCGACAGGCGAGAACTCACCAGGATCGAGAGCCCGCAGTAGCTTTACCTGTATGGCCGGAGTGGATTCGGAAATTTCATCGAGAAAGAGAGTACCTCTTTCGGCGAGTTTGAACAGACCTTCGCGCGCTCCCAAGGCGCCGGTAAACGCGCCGCGGACATGGCCGAACAGTTCGCTTTCAGCGAGCGTATCTACAATGGCGCCGCAATTGACAGCGAGATAGACTTCGTCCTTGCGGTGGCTAAGCGCATGAAGAGAGTGGGCGACGAGTTCCTTGCCTGTTCCAGTCTCACCTGAAATCAGTATCGGGCGATCCGTAGGCGCGAGTTTTTCGATGAGTGTACAGACCCGTTGCATAGCAGGACAAGCTGCGACGAAACCGAATCTCTCCAGGATCGACTCTGCAGAAAACGTCGTCTCGAGTTTCTTCGTTCGCGAGCGGATTGCATTCTCCACCCGCTCCAGAATCTTCTCTATCGGCCATGACTTCTCGATAAAATCTTCGGCACGGGACTTGATTGCTTCCACTGTGACCGATGTGATATTGTCAGTAACACCGGTCATCATAATGGCTGGGACGTCTGGTGCTACAACCTGCAGGCGACGGAGCACTTCCATCCCGGACATACCCGGCATGTTGACGTCGATGAGTATCAAATCGGGATGTTCCGACTCGAGCCGGGCTAGCAAGTGTTCGCCCGATGTAAAAGTCTGGGTTGCATATCCCGCTGACTTGAAATCGAGGGCGAGCAGCGCCAGCGTATCAGGCCAATCATCGACGAGGAAAACGCGCGGCATTTTCATACACCCGGAGAAACATTTGATAGAGGAAATATGTTGAAAAGTTATGATTTTTCAATACCTTTTTTGATTTCTATCGGGATGAATCCGGAAACATCTGTGATGCCACAGTCGAAATGTCAGGGGTTAAGCTCAGTAGAAATGTCAGTAGTTAAACGAAACTTTGGGCTCTCACAACAGGAAGCTCCGGGAATGAAAGCTACCATGAATATGACAACTGAAGCACTAAACAAATCCCACGTATTCCGATTGCTAACAATAGGCAAAATCTCGATTGCTGATGCGAGTGCGTAGCTTGGTATCACTTGGATAATGCGACAAGCCGTCGAATTTCAGCTACCCGAACGGGACTCACGAGCAGGTTGTGAACATCATTCGTCGCCCTGATACGGATTACGGGCCTGAATTGCTCAGTAAGGTTTTGGATGAGCGATATCCGATACGAATCACTTCCGAGACTCTGCGCCGCTGGATGATCGAAGCCGGTCTTTGGAAGAGAGCGAGGAAAGGTCGACGACACAGGAAAAAGCGGCCGCGTCGCACGGCAATAGGCGAACTCGTGCAGTTTGACGCGAGTCATCATGATTGGTTCGAGGGCTGCGGACCGGTCTGTTGCCTGTTCGTCTTAATCGATGACGCCTCTAACCGTAGCTTCCTGCACTTTGCCCCGGCCGAGGGCAAGCATGCAGCCTTGGAAGCTCTTCTCCTCTGCATCCGGCGTTATGGTATTTCCAGCGCTCTGCACGTCGACCGTCACAGCCTATACTGGAATGAAGAAAAGCTGACCCGGTTTGCACGCGCGCTCAGGCAGTTGGGTTGTCGCCTGTTTTATGCTCAACGTACTCAGTCCAAAGGACGTGTGGAAAGAGCCAGTTGCACTCAACAGGAACGTCTGATCAAAACGATTCGGCCGGAGAACTTCTTGACCGCAGAGCGTGCGAACGCATTCCTGAAAGGAGGCTATCTCGATAAGGATAATCAGCGCTTATCGGACACCGACACCATGGTCGATGTGCATCGCGAAGCAACACCCTATTATATGGAGAATATCATCGGTCATGAGCAGGAATGCTGTTTCAATCACGACATGACTATTCGCCTTCGCTCAATCTTCTATCAGTTGCTTGCAACCATTCATCAACTCGTTATTCCACGGCAGCGCGTCATTCTGCGACGCTGACTTTATGGCTCTGTGCACATTCTCTGGCGTGAGCAGGAACTGACTATTTCCGAATGCGCCGTACGGCCGACTTCAAAGCGGAAGATGGTTCAACCGGCTGATAACCACCTAACCACCCGTCGCAACATCGGCCTCCTACAGCGAATGCCGGAAAAATGAAGATCAGCGAACCGTGCAGGGTAAAGACATCAAGTAAACAGATCTTATCTGTGATCCTTTCTTGCCGGTCAAGATAATCTCCCGCATTTGTTCCATGTCAAAAGTATATCAACCGCCGCAGAGCGAAAATGTCGAACTCATCAAATCTACAATCGTCCGTGATTTTTCGGAAGCTGTCATGATCTTTTCCGGTGTTGCGGAGGATCTTGACAGGGCTATGCGAGAGATTCTTCGCACTTTCGGCATGAAAGAATCGCGAGAGCACAGACTCAGGACTTTCGACATTCCTCTCCAGCCGTTTTTCTGTTTGCTTTTACTGACATTTCTATAAAGCTTATTTAGCTGCAATTTCCAAATTACTACAACAATGAATCCGGAAACATCAAGGCTATGCAATTTCACTCGATGCAGCAGGAGGCTGCAAGCGTGCTGCCTTCTCGATAGTGCATCCGTACTCACACGAACTGTTGCGACTTTCATCGTTCTGCTGACCTGCGCCGCAACCGCACTTTCACAGGAAAGAGTGGCACGCATTTACACTGAGAAGGACGGATTGCCCACCGCGACAGTTTTCTGCGTATTGCGCGATGAATGCGGCGTGTTGTGGATCGGCCACGAGCGTGGTCTTTCAAGATTTGACGGAAGCATATGGCAGCACGTCGGCGCGACTGAAGGACTAAGCAACGCTGTTCTTGGATTGGAGATATACAATGGGCGCCTCTGGTGCGGCACTACCGCCGGAATATACAGGATCGACACCGTGTGTGTTCGAGGGGTCACACGCTTGAAGGCTTCACACATCAAGGAATTCGGCACGAACAACTCGCCCGTACTGGTGGTGTGGAAAGGTCGTCTTTGGGTCACAAGTTGCGACATTTCCTTCCCGCACTCGCATCCTGCAAATCGCGAAACTCGAAACAGGGGTTTGCTGTGGTGCGAATCCCGCGGCTCGAAATATGTTTACGGCGAGTACTCTGCCAAAGACGGGCTCGCAGGCAATGGCGTTGTTGGATTTGCCGTCGCGGGAGACAGTCTGGTTGTTGTTTCCTCCGGAGTGACGTCCGTGCACTACTCGGGAGGGCGTTTTTTTCTGCGTCCCTTGTTCCATAACATCGACCAAATCCTTCAACCTCCGGAACCCGCCCAACTCTGGGCGTACGCTACGGCCGTTCCTTCGGGAATCGTAATAAGCCGGCAATATCTGTACCTGCTGAAGAACGGCCGGATTGAAATGCGGAATCGGCTCGGAACAGGCTTCGCGAAATGGAAGGACTCTCTTCTATGGTTGGTACAGCCGGGAATCGGCATTGTGCTGCTCGATCGCGACATGCGCCGTGTTCGGGACCGAATCGACACGGACGCGGGATTAGCCAATAATTACACTCACAATCACCTCTTCTTCGACTCCGACGGTTCCGTATGGATTCCATCACTGTGCGGTTTGACGCATCTCATCTCTCTCTCAGCACGTAGATTCCCCTTGCGAAGAAGCGTACACGGAATCTGCGAAATGAACGGCGAAGTGCTTATGGGAGTCGAAGACAAGTTGTTCACTCTCAACGGCAACGGCTATTTACAAGAACGCTCCATGCCTTTGGTCGCAAACAAGGCGTCCCAGTCATTCATCACGGATATTTCAACGCATCGGAAGGATCTTTTCGCCACCGTTTCCGGCGACCTGTTACGTTTCAGAGGCGGCCGGACGAACAGCGCGGAAATCATTTTAAGCAGCACAACGGAAGAGAGAAAAAAGCGAATTCCTTATTCCGTTCGCCGCTTCATCATTCTCGAAGACGGCGGCATTGCATTCGCTATGAACCGAATGTTCGGATACTTGCATCCGGAAAAATTCCGAAGGCCGTTCTTCTGGGATACTACGGCATCAAGCAGTGGCAATTTCCGCTTCGAGGGCGGATTGCCGGGCGCAAAAGTACTCTGTCTATTGCAGCGCGAAAACAAGGTGTGGCTCGGCACAAACCGCGGTCTTGCCGTGTTCGATCCGGAAAAGCGCGCCATCAGCAAAGTACCGTGGCCTTCTTTGTCGAGAGTACAAGCTGCAATTTACGATCTAACGCAACACGGCAACGAACGGCTGCTCATTGCAGCGGATGACGGGATTTGGATAGCCGATTCAACGCGGCTGAGAAAATGCGTTTTCCCGTCCGGTTTCAAGCATGCGTATTCCGCGCTATCCGCCGGAAATTTCATAATTATCGGCGGAGATCAAGGCTTATGTGTTTTCCGCGATACAGTGCTTACCCGTGTAGTGACGGAAGCCGAGGGACTGACTCATCGCGGAGTGACGCATCTTTTTCGGGACAGCCGCAGCAGAATTTATGCTTTGACGGCTTCAGGCGTTTCGATTTATGATGAGTCGGAATTATTGCGCGAATGCGAAACCCCGAAAGTCGCTATACACTTGATCGAAGTGAATGGACAAGTGCAATTCGCGCATCTGCTTCCGACGACTCCGGCCGTTCCGCAAATCATTGAAAGCAGGCGGCCGTACTCGTCCCTTCTTGTTCGTTGCGTTTCCTCGTCCACGGCAGGGGCGAGAGAAATTGAATACCGTTTCCACCTTCGCGGCGACGACACCCTCTTCACGTCGGAATCAGCTGAACCGGTATGTGTGTTTTCCAACATCAGTCCGGGCGATTGGCGTTGCGAAGTACAAGCCCGTCATCTAGGCGGGTCATGGTCCCCGCCGGCGGCTTTCATTTTTCACGTGCCAATGCCTGTATATATGCGCTGGTGGTTCATTGCTTCGCTCGCCGCATTGTTACTATTGCT
>JARYLZ010000031.1 GCA_029907355.1 Bacteroidota bacterium
CGCCGGGCAGTCCCGGCGGGATCCACCAGGAACAGTGCACGACGTCGAAAGAGGCCGGGCCCGGGGCGCCGTAATTCGGCGGGTTCCCCCAGCGGTAGAGGAAGTCGCCGCCGCGCCCGTGCCTCCCGCCGGTGTGGCCGGCCGCCTCCTCCCGCGTCGTGCTGTGGTCGATCACGTACAGCTCGCTCGTGTAGTGCGAGCTCACCGTCACGAGGTCGCGGACGGGGTCGTAACTCACGGCGTTCATGTGCAGCCAGTCACCGCCCCAGGGGCCCGTCACCCCCTGGCAGAGGTTCACGTCGAGGATTTCGGGGTGTTCCCGCACGACGCCGTAATTCTTCTTCGCGGTGTCCTTGTCCTGGATGATGTGATCCCACGCATGCCACTCCCAGACGATCTCCCCGTCCGTCGGGCCGGTCGGCTTGACTTCGACGAGATGGTCCACCCACATGGCCGTCGGGTTCACGCGGCCTGCGGCGGCGGCTTCCGCGGCGCTCTTCACTTCCCACGCGATGAGAAGGACGTTCCCGTTCGGCATCGGTTCGATATCGTGGTGCGCGATGCGGTCCTGCGACGAGTAGCGGTACTGCCAGAGCACGTTCCCGTCCCAGTCGACCCGCTCGATGATGCCGGTGTAGGCGCCGGTGCGCAGTATCGCATTCGGGTCCGCGGCGGGGCGGAGGAGCGATCCGTCCGGCAGGAGGTACGTCGAGTACACGGTGGTGAGCGTGTGCTGCCAGGTATGGACCGGCGTCCCGTCCATGCCGATGAGGTAGGTCGTCCGGCTGTTGGTCGGACCGAAGAGCGTGTATCCTCCGTACGCCTCCTGTGCGACCGAAGTGCAGTATACGGAGAAGAGGGACAAGACCAGCACAGCGACGGCGGTGGATATGCGTCCGAGCGGAGAAACGCGAGCCGCTTTCCGAGAGCGTGCGCCGCTCCAGTGATACGTCGTTTTTTCTCTCATACTTTTTATGGTTCGTCAATCCGTTTATCGGGTGAGTGCGAGCCGGTACGTCCCGCTTCGGTACGAGCCGAGCGCGTCCGTGAACGCCAGCCTGCAGTGGTAGACGCCGCTCGGCAGGCCGTCGAAAGCGTTCGGGATCTCGTGAGCGCCCGCGAGCCGGTCGCCCGCGTCGAGGCGCCGCACCTCCCTCCCGAGCAGGTCGTACACCGAGAGGCCGACGCGGCCGCCCCGTCGCAGGACGAAACGCACCGATGCGCCGCCGCGCGAGGGATTGGGGTAACCGTCGACCGACACGAACGGCTGGACTGCCGAGTAATCCGCCCCTGCGGCGGAATACGCGTCGACCTGCGACCGGACATTGTCCCCCCGCAGGCGTACGAAGGGGATCAGGGCGGGAATCCTCATGTTGATCCCCACGTACACATCGCGCTCGAAGTTCTCGAGGAAGAGATCGTACGGGTAGAGCTTGTGGGGATCCGAGCGGACGAGGGGGTCGAGGAAAGGTTTCCAGCGGGCGACAGCCGCCGCGATGGTGTCCCCCGACGCCGGGCCGTCGACGAGGTTGCGGATCACGGCGAGATAGGCAGTGCGGAGGGAATCGTTCTCCACGATGCGCCGGAGCAACGGGCGCCTCGAGAGATTCGAGGGGGTCAGAACGTCTTGGCGGATGACGTCCCACTCGTTCGAGTACGCGCCGAAGGCCTCGTTCGGGTCCCAGGGCAGGATGACGAACTTCCCGGCGACCCGGTCATCGTACAGGTAGTAATTCCTCCCGGATCCGGTGTAACTGTCGAAATTCGACACCGCCATGTTGAATGCGAGGAGACGAATGCACCGGTCGAGGTCGAGCGTCGCCCCCGCACGCGAAACGAAGGAATCCCTGGGCGCGTCGTTCAGGACCTCCACCATGTCGATGAAGCGCGTCCAGTCGTCCTCCTTCTCGTTCGTCTTCAGCTCGAACTCCCTCTTGTAAGCCTCCTTGTCGCGTCCGCGGTACTCGAGCGTGGCGCCGTTGTCGCCCGCTTTATAGAGGTTGAATCCGTTGTCGGCGAAGTGCCTCTTCAGGAACGTCTTGTCGATCTGCTCGACCATCAGGTACAAGCCGAGCGGCTCGCCGTTGACCTCGATCCACGCGTACGCCGCCCGCGGCGAGGGCATGAGCCGGCCGAGGATGTCGTAGGCGAGCTTCTCGCGGAGGAAGGTCGGGTCCTTGACGGCGTTGCTGAAGTTTAGCGTCTTGACGCCGAAGAACGTCTGTTTGCTCCGGTACTCGTCGAACTTGAGTTTGAGGGGCTTCTTCGGCGTGTGGCGGGACTGCACGTACGAGGAGTTGCCCTTGTACCGGACACCCACGCTGTCGAACGCGAGACCGTCGTACTCGACGCGCGCCGGCATGTATACCTCCCCCGCGAGGTAGTTCGCCGTGAGAGAATCCTGCCACCCCGGCACGGAGAACGTGATGCGGAAGGTGTGGAGCACC
This sequence comes from Bacteroidota bacterium, assembly GCA_029907355.1. Taxonomy (GTDB): domain Bacteria; phylum Bacteroidota; class Ignavibacteria; order SZUA-365; family SZUA-365; genus JARYLZ01. The sequence continues at coordinate 2,448 of JARYLZ010000031.1, forward strand.
GCATCGTCGAAGAGCACACGGGACGAGTCGAGTTCCTGCGCACGAACGCCCCCGAAACACACCGTGAAGAGAATGACGGCAAGAACCCGCCTGGAGGGCGACGGCTGCCGGTTCGTGGTCATACCGGTCATTTCGCCGGGCGGACCGTGCGGAATCCGATGAAGTAGTACTGGTAATCCGGCACGGTGAAGGTCCTCTGCGAGGAACGGAGGACCGCCGCGTCGTTCCCCCAGCTCCCGCCGCGCAGGACGCGCCACGCACCGGAGGAGGGGCCGCGGGGGTCCGTCGCCGCAGAGGCGGTGTACGCGTCGTACCAGTCGTTGCACCACTCCCAGACGTTGCCGCTCATGTCGTAGAGGCCCCATGCGTTGGGGAGGAGCGAAGCGACGGGGTGCGTCCCGAAGGCGGGGTTATCCGAGCTGAGCATCCACGAGTTGCCTGCCCACACGGCGTGCGCGCTGAAGTCGGCCGTGTCGGCGCTCGTGGCGGGGTACGGCCCGAAGGTTTTCCCCCACGAGTAGTCCGTCGTGCTCCGGGCGCGGCATGCGTATTCCCACTCCGCCTCCGTCGGGAGGCGATACCCGTTGGCCGCGAAGTCGACGCTCACGCCTTCCAGCTTGCAGCCGTTCCCGGGAACCCCGGTGATCCCCGTGTATCGGTAAACCGTGTCCAAGCCTTCCCGCTTGCTCCGCGCGTTGCAGTAGAGGGCGGCGTCGTCCCACTCCACCTGATAGGCGGGGTACCGGGCGCCGACGCCGTACGGGGCGTGCCACGACGGTGCGATGTAACCTGGGTACACGGCCCGCATCACCGCGTCGTAATCCCCCTGTGTGACCTCCGTCGTGTCCATCCAGAAATCGTAGGTGAACGACACCTGGTGCACGGGCCGCTCATCGGCGCTGCCCGTCGCCGATCCCATCGAGAAACTCTTCCCCTTCGCGGGGATTTTCACCATACGGCCCGAGCGCTCCAGCCCGGTATTGGTGGGGTTCGCCGGGTTTCCCTCGTCGGAACTGCAGGAACTGAAAAAGAAAAAACAGGTAAGTGAAAGGAACAGAAAAGAACGGATGGAAGAGATCATGCTTTCTCCCGGCTCAGATGTTGTAGATAGATGTTCGTGATTCGCTTCGCGATCATGTTCCCACCTCCACGAGAACGAGGTGGGGGAAATTCTTTCCCATGCTGCGTGAAGTGCTCAGCGGGCGGTGCCCCTAAGGGTGAACAAAAAGGGAGCACTCCGTCGTGAATCGGCGCGAAAGTTCACGCGTCCAGAGGGAAATGAGGGAAGTTCGACCGCACGGATGACCCGGTGTGATAGTCCCCGCGAATCGTTTCGCACGGACCGCGTCACCGTGCCGGTTCCGGGGCATCCCTCCTTCGCGTACCGCTTCGGCGACAGAGATGTACTTGGCATTCCAGGGCCTCTCAATACCGGACAAAAAGCGCAGACGCAGACGTTCCACCCCTGCTTTCCGCGTTGTATCGGATGAAGTATGTCCCTCTCGCCAGCATGGAAATGTCTAATACGTGCATCGGCGACGCCCCCGCGATATCCGTCTCGTACACCGTCCGGCCCAGCATGTCCAGGATGCGAATCCGCCCCCTCTCTGCCTGTCCCGTGCGGATGGCGATCGTGCCGGCCGGGGCGGGGTTGGGGAAGACGTCGAGTCGTGCAGGCTCAGGCGATGTTTCTGCGTCGATGCCCAGCGGCGCGTCGTTGTCCGCTCCCGGTGTCGGACGGCTGTACGTGAACGGGCCCCTGCCGTTCGGCCGGCGCGCCCACGACGTGTCGCATCGGGAGACGAAATACCCCGTCGAGTCGAGGAAACCGTTTCCCCGCTCGTCCGAATCGAACAGGTACAGAGCCTCCCCATCCTTGTCGATCTTGAAATTCGCATGCAAACCCGGCGTGTCCGTCGTATCGCGATCGGCCCACACGAGGAGGTAACCGTGCCCCTCGATGACCGTCCCGTCTGGGAATCTCCATTTCCGCGGGTTCGTGAACCGATCCGTCAAGTAGCATCCGCCCAGCGCCGTCGTCTCGCCGGACGTGTTGTAGAGTTCGATCCAGTCTTCATACTGCCCCTGGGGGTCCGCGATCGTCGAGTCGTTGCAGGCCATGACCTCGTTGATCACGACGGGCAGGTTCGATGCACGGTGGAGAAACGTGACCGCGTAGGTCGAGCGTTCAGCTCGTTCCGGGTCGAAGGATACGGTCCCGTCCGGGGTCACCGCTTCGATGTAGAAACGGACGACGGTGCCGGCCTGGCAAGAAGGAATCTCTGCGAGAAAAACCCCGCTTTCCCTCTTCATCTCGAGTTTGCGAAAAGGTGCACCCCCCACGCTCCATCGGAGGAACACCCGTGCCGCGCCGGAAACCGTCGTCACGACCCGAAGCGTATCGCCCTCGCGAGGTGCGTGAGGAATCGCCGTCGTCCCCGAGATCGAAGCCGCTACACGATTCAGCTCCGGGACGGTCGCGAGGTATGCATTGCGGTTGTCCAACAGGGAAAGGATACCGGGTATGATCCCCGCCACGGGTCCGCCCGGACCGGTCTGGACATTCATCTCCACATTGTCGAAAAACGCCTGCATCGAATAGAGTTTCTTCGTATCCGCCGCGACATCCGCTTTGATGAGCTCTTGGTAGAGCCGGATACGCTCCATCCAATAGGGCCGGGTGAACGCTTCCCTCACCATGGTCCGATAATGGGCGAGATATCTCTCGCGGAACTCCGGGGCCGTCAGAAGTTTCGAAATCAGCGGCCGGTTCGGCGCCTGCATGTTATAGAACACCGGGAGACGCTCGCGTTCGGCAAGGGAGAGCTGCTGGCTGAATGTCCCCATGACTTCGTTGAGGTCCCAGGGGATGAAGACGAAGCGTCCGTCCGCGGGGTTGTGGTAGAAGTAGTAATTGTGCCCGCTGCCGATGTAGGAGTCGAGGTTGACGAGCAGGTTGCAGAAGACGAGGTACCACAATGCGGCATCCACGTCGAGGACGGTTTGGACGGCTTCGGAGAAACGGTCGGGCGGCGTCGTGCAGAGCGTCTCGATGAAGCGCATGAGATCCGCATAGCCGTCGGGGGCGTCCTCCGTCTTGAGCTCGTAGTTCGCACGGTAGCGCGCCGTGTCGGGACCCGCCCACGTCAGGTCGCCGCGGGGATCGCATTTGTAGAGATTACCCTCGTCCGAGGCGAACCATTGGCGCAGGAAAGACTTGTTCGGCTGCTGCACGTTGAGGTACAGCCCCCAGTACTCGTCGTTGATGAACAGCTTCACGTACGCGGCTTTCACCGAGGGGAGGTAGTCCGCCGCGAGGCGGTAGGCGATCATCTCCCGGACGAAGGTGGGATCCTTGAAGCAGTTGTTCAGGTTGAACGTCGTGTAGCCGCCTAATGATCGGCGGGGAAGGAAAGCGTCCACGGTGATGTTGAACGGTTTCTTTTCCCCGGGGATGTTGAAGGAGGAATTCCCTTTGTACCGGACGCCTACACTGTCCAGCGTGACGCCGTCCACCGTCAATGTCGCCGGGATGTCGCGTTCGAGGGGAGCGTTTGCCGCGAGGAGTTGCCGCCAGTCCGGTTGAGGGAATTTCAGCCGGAATTCCCAGATTACCAGCGGGTCGTAGAGATCCTGGGCATCCGCTAGGGAAAAACACAAGAGAGAGATCGTGACGAACGCTCGGACTCGCATGGCACACCCCCTCGTCTCGTTCTATTGGAACTCCTCGTCGAAGAACAGGTTCACGCGGTGCACGGAGCCGATCGCGCGCAGATCGCGCAAGAGCTTCACGCCGCCGTTCTCTTCCCTCAATCGGACATGGAAGGAGAGTTCCATCGCTCCGCCACCCTCGACCGCCTTCACGTGGAGAAGGCGCGTGGATACGCAATGCTTCTTCAGGACGGGGAGGTAGGGTGGGTCGCCGTCCCCTTCGCCATCGTAGATGAACTGCAGGAGGTATTCCCGCCTTCCCTTCCTCGCCTGGGGAACATGACGCAGCGTCAGGGCGACGATCCCTACGGCGAGCGTGCCGGTGAGGGCGATCAGCGTCAAACCGGCGCCTGCCGCCATCCCCGCCGCGAGCGCGAAAAAAATGAAGATGATATCCTGCATGTCCTTGACGGCGGTACGAAAGCGGATGATGGCCATCGCTCCCACCAGCCCGAATGCCCGAGCGAGGTTGCTTCCGATCACCATGATCACGACCGTCGTGATCATGGAGAGAAGCACGAGGGAATGCGCGAACGAAGGGGAGTACATGCGCCCCCCGAAACAGAGCCGGTAGAAGAACGCCACAAGCATCCCGCAGATCAGCGCGACGATGGTATTCTCGAGAACGACGGAGAACGTGATCGGAAGCGTTGCGATTTGGTCGAGGTCTTGGAACATGTCGGTCGGCAGTGGGCGTTCTACAACGGCATGAGCGCTTCGCGCACGCCGCAGGCTTGCACACCGATGCAGTATTTCGAGACGGTCTGCCGGATGAGCCCGAACGCCCCGAGGCAATCGGCCAACCAGAACGGGATTCCCCGCACACTCTTGATTTCGATGACGCAGTACGGTTCGAGATACGGGGTGAAATCGTCTTCGGAAAAGATGTCATCCAGCCGGGGGTGCAAACGGCAGCGGAGGTTGTAATCGAAGGTCAGCCGGAGGCCGTGGTCGAAGCTCCCGTGGAAAGCCTGACGTTCGTAGGTCACGAGGGCGATGTTTTGAAGGTTGCAGGAGTACATGTGGTACAGGAACCGCCGGGCGTGTTCGTCCGCGGTGGGGAAACGGCGGAGCCGAAGAACGTACGACTCGATATCCCCCGTCGCGAGCAAGGCTTCCACGTTCGCGAACGCGACCGGAGCGCGGTTCTTCGAGATGGCCTCGCGGTCCTTCCTCTTGATCTCGAGGAACGCGATACTGCGTTCGCTCCGCTCGTTGTAAACACGGACACGGATTTTCTTCCGAACAGGCAAACCCTCGATCTTCTCCCGATAAAAACGGAGGTCGGTGGTGTCGTAGTAAATGCTTCGGACTGTGTACCATCCCCCGCCGTTCGTTTCTGCAAGGCCGTCCGGCACGAGGTACGGCGTGACGCTCTTGAAGAAACGATCCTTTTCTTCCTTTCGAATCAGGTATTTGTACTCGATACGCATGGTCAACGGGCGCGGAAGATCCCTGCTATCCGATCGAAGAGCCACCGCCGGAGGCTCACCCTCCCGTGCGAGATTTCGCAGTCGGCGCGTATCCCGGGCGGAATATCCGTGCCCTCGGTGTCCAGTACAGCCGCAACGGTGACGTATTGCCTCCCCGTACGGGTCTGGACGATGTCGCTCTTCAAGACGACGCGTCCCGACAGGACGAGATCCTGCATGGCGACGGTTGTGCTCACGGAATCGCCGACCGCCACAGCCCCCGCTTTCTCGAGGGGGACGGACATGACGGCCACGAAACGGGACGGGTCTCCTAAGCGAACGATCGTGTCCGAAAAGACGGTTTTGTATATGCGCCCTGGGAACGGTGCACGGAGGGAAAAGAACGACCGCTTCCGTTCCAAAGCTTCGCGCCTGCGCTGGAGTGCCGCGATCTGCGACTTGCTGTATTGGATCTGCTCCTCTTTCGCTCCGGTCGAGACCGCGCGGAAATGCGCTTCCGCTGCTGTGAGGGCGGCGCGGGCGGCGTCCGCAGATCGATCCGCCTCGTCCAGTTCCTGCTGGGCGATCAATCCTCGTTCGAACATGAGACGCGCCCGTGCCCGCGTCCTCTCGAGCCCCTCGTACTCGGCGCGCGCCCGTGCGAGATTCCCGCGCGCTTCTTCGACAAGGCTCGCTTTCTCCCCTGTCCTCTGCACATCGAGCGCGGCCGAAGCGGCGTCCAGCGAACCCTCCATCTCGGCTTGCAGGAGCGCGAGATCCGCGGAGTGAACGGTCACGAGCGTGTCCCCTGCTTGCACCCACCCACCCTCGGTGACGTGTCGCGACAGCTCCACACGAATGGCGTCCTGACGCTCGAACTGGTGGATGAGAATGGATTCCGTCGAGCCGGCAACATGGTCGTAGAGGATGACTTCCAACGGCCCCCCAACAGGCCGCACCGCATGCCATTCGCGCGCCGGTAGGACGATCCCCGGCACGTGCACACGCTGAGGAACCGAGAGGGGGAGGACGAGGATGAGGAGGAAAAAAACAGGTGCGACAAGGTAAAAGACGGAGTTTCTCATCCTCGAAAAGACAAAACACGCTTTCGACAAGTTACGTTCTTCGACCGTTTCCGCACGTTTTTGCGTCATCTTCGATCGAGAATCCCGGCAGGGACGGACCTTCCCTCGCAGTGAACACCCCTCCTTCCCGGATCGATTCGCTCGTCTTATCTGCTCTCCGAAATGTTATCCTCACCCCCGCGGAACAGCGGTCTCTCGACAGAGAATTCCATGCCGGGCCGTGGGCGGGGGTGATGGGAAAAAGGGCGCGACCATTCTCGCCCGTTGTCGGGCACGCCGTTTTCAGGGGTTCTTCTCACCCTCCGGGCTCAAACCCGTCTCGAGAGCGACCCCCACTTCGACCTTGCTCTGCGAGAGATCGAGGATCGAGGCGAGATGCGCCATTTGGCGCGAGAATTCAGGCCCCATCACGTGGGCGTTCCATTCGTCGAGACTGCGAATCGTATAACGCGTGAAGAACGCGCCGCTTTCATCGTACAACTGCTGGTACATCTCGACGCGCACTGCACCCCAGCCTTTCAGGGTCGGCCAGACATGCGCCAGCCCCCGCCGATATTCGTCGAGGGTACGTCCCGGTTGGAGAACGTTTCGGTACGTGACGAAGAACATAGCTTCCTCACAGCCTGAATAGTTGGAAAAAGACGATGGTTAAAACTTCACCAACCCCATGCTGAAATGCAAGGGAAAAGCATGCGAGGTTGTTTTGGATATACGCGTTTTCTACTTTTCACCGTTGTTTTCAGCACGTCGCCCCCGGGAAAAAATCTCCGTGTTCAGATCCATCGTCGGACTGTGTCTCGTTCTGGCAGCCAGTATCGCCGCCTTTTTCCTGTTCCCCGATCTCGCCGTTCGAATCGCTGCAGGCGGTGTTTTTTTCATTTCGACGATATCTCTGGGAATGACTCTTTTTAATTATTTCAATAAGCGGAACATACGCCAGGGAACGGAAGGCGGAACGGAGGGGAGCGGAAATGAGGACGCGATCTCCGGGCGAGGCGAGATAGCTTCGACACATCGCAGCACATCGGAAAAACAGCGTCTTTCCGCGACACAGGGTGGACACCGGGTCGGACTCCCCGAGGAAATTCCCGAACATCTCTATCGTTTCGATGAACATGATCTCCCGACAGACGACCCGAGCGCGGAATTCAATTTCCTAACACGACGCCTTCTCGCCGCTCTCAAAGACCAACTGCTCGCTCACACGACCGCCCTGTTCTGGATCAACATAGACCGCCAGCAAATCGTCATCGGGGAATTCGTCACCGACAGCAGGAATTTCACGACGGCACGGCGCATCCCTCTCGGAAGCGATCTGATCAGCAACATCGGGAAACTCGGCAAGCCTGTCGTCCTCCAGAACATCACGGAGAATGCGGAGGGGGACTTGCTCGTCTATTACGACGGGCGGGCGGGTATACGCTCCTTTGTCGGCGTGCCCGTCTTTTTCAAAGCCGAAACGATCGCCGTGCTCGCTGCGGACAGTACGGCTGCCGATGCGTTCGGAATCGAAACGGTGGCCTCCATGGGAACGTTCACCGGTATCGTCTCGATGCTGCTGGCGAGTTACAATCACAAATTCGATCTCACCGCCGACGCGAAACTCCTCCAGGCGCTCGACCAGGGCAGGCGGGCGATGCAGTCCGCCATGGACCCCTATGGAATCGCGACCGCAGCGGCGGAAACCGCCGTGCGATTGCTGGACTGGGACTACGCGGCCGTCATCCTCTACAATTCGGAGAAACAGGGGTGGGTTGTCATGCGGAGCATGACGCGCCTTCCGAACCTTCCCTACGTCTCGGAGGGCGTCACGGTGGACGTGGATCGTTCCGTGTTCCGTCCCGTTCTGCACTACCAGGAAGGGCGTATCCTCGACGCCCCTCAGCCCCCTGCATTCCGGTTCCATGAGAAAGAAGTCGTCGCTTCCAGCGGACAGTTGTGCGTCGCCCCCATCATGACGACCCGCCGATGCATCGGGTTCCTCATCGTCGAGTACCGCGAGGGTGCCCAGTACGGCTCACGGGATCTCGACGTCCTGACACGGGTCGGCGACCTCACGGGCATCTTCCTGGAATTGGCCGCGGGGCGCGAGCTTGCCCGCAAGCACCTCATCATCGACGAGGGAACCAAAACCGCCAGCCGCACGCTCTTCCTCCAGCGCCTGCGGGAAGAGTACGAACGCATTCAACGGCACGGAGGGACCGCGGTCTTCTTCCTCGTCGCCCTCGACAGCCCGGAGGAAATGCTCGAACGGCACGGTGTGGAAGGCGTGGAGACGATCGTCGGGCAGATCGCGAACATCATCCGCGGGGCCCTGGCGCCCTATGACGTTCTCGGACGCTACGAGTCTACCCGATTCGGGCTTCTGCTCCTCCACAGCACGGCGGAAGAGGCTTTCATCCGCGGCGAAAAAATCCGGAAATCCGTGGCGAGCATGGTCCTCTCTCAGGACGGTTCCTCGTTTTCCGTGACCGTCAGTCTCGGCGGGTGCACGATCGTCCAAGGGCATGAGTACGACAATCTCTTCCGGATCGCCGAACAAGCCCTCACCTTGACCGCGGGCGACGGCGGGAACTCCGTCAAGGTCGTGTGAGAACGGACCGTCTCCGAAACACCCCGCTCGCGTAACCGTCCTGATCACGTCATCGGGGGTGGGAATTCACCCTTGCAAAAAAAAATTTCAAACATTATGTTTGAAATTCGATTAAAACGAAGATTCATTTCTTGATGCATATACCCCGGCAAGGAATACGAGACATCCCCATACCCGGGGAAGCGAAGCAGGGACGGGTTCTCATCCCACCTCACAAACCTGCCAAGAAGACTTTTCAAAGAATGGAATACGGGCGCGTCCCGAGGTGATCGAGGGGGCAGAAACCAAACAGGGGTGCTGCGTTGTCCTTTCTTGGGGAAAGGGATTCTTGTGACAACCACTCTACGGAGAAAATCCGGTTACCGATTCGATAACACGGGAAGGTGAGAACGTGAGAATTTCCAAACAGTACACGAACCGGGAAAGTCAATCGCTGGACAAGTATCTCCAGGAAATCGGGAGGGTGGATCTTCTGACCCCCGAAGAGGAGATCGAGCTCGCCAAGAAGATCAAGAGCGGAGGGAAGGAAGCACAGGCATCGTTGGAAAAGCTCACCAAGGCGAACCTTCGGTTCGTCGTGTCGGTCGCGAAACAGTACCAAAACCAGGGGCTGTCCCTCGGCGACCTCATCAACGAAGGGAATCTCGGCTTGATCAAGGCCGCCAAGCGGTTCGATGAAACGCGAGGCTTCAAATTCATTTCCTACGCGGTGTGGTGGATCCGTCAATCGATCCTCCAAGCCCTGGCGGAGCAGTCGCGTATCGTCCGCCTACCGCTCAACCGCGTAGGCGCGTTGAATAAGATCGGCAAGAAATTCAGCCAGCTCGAGCAGACCTACGAGAGGGAACCCAGCGCGAGCGAACTCGCGAACGAACTGGAGATGACGCTCTTCGAGGTCGCAGACACATTGAAGATCTCGGGTCGGCATATCTCCGTCGATGCCCCGTTCGCCCAGGGCGAGGATAACCGTCTCCTCGACGTCATCCAGGACGATCGCCAGCCTGCGCCGGACAATTCCCTCATGAACGAATCGCTGAAAGTCGAGGTGCGCCGCGCCCTCGCTACGCTCAGCGAGCGTGAAGCCGAGGTCATCCGTTTGTACTTCGGACTCGACCGCGAGCATTCGCTCACGCTCGAGGAAATCGGGGAAAAATTCAATCTGACGCGTGAACGCGTACGGCAAATCAAGGAAAAAGCCATCCGCCGCCTGCGACACGCGTCACGGAGCAAACAGCTCCGCACATATCTCGGCTGACCGTTGGACCATTCCTCCGTCGCCCTTCGATAGCGCGAACGAAGGGGAAAACCCGAAGGGACGGAGAACTGCATTGCCTTGTCGGGAAGACAGGGTTATGTTTTGTTTTGCTTTCCACGGATGTCCTATCCGGAGCGAACGAATGAGCAAATTGTTCCTGCTTCTCCCCGAGTATTTCACGGTTCATGCGACGGCGCTTCTCAATAAGGTCCACCAGCGGCCGGCACCGATCGCCGATAGGCGGGAGATGATCCTCGAACAGGCAAGGAAACGTCGTTTTTCAATCATGACGGTCGGAAAATCGTTCCCGACGGTTCTCGACCTTCTCCGCAGCCGAGACGAGTGACCGTTCATCACCCGCAACGTCTCGCCTGCCTTGAACGCTTTGACGGCGTGTTCCGGGCGAAACGAATGCGGGGGAATCAGTAGACCTTAGATATTCTCGTCCCGGGAAAATAGGACGAGAGGATGCGCGAAGCGTCGTGACCGCTCCGTGAGCGCTCGAGCGCTCCCCATTGACAGAGGCCTATCCCATGGCCTTCCCCTCCCCCGTGGATACGGATACGCGTAATCCAACGGGCGGCGTCGCGATCCACATCGAGAGAAAAGAGCGTACTGCGCAGGGGAGCGTTCCCGTCCGGCCGGCGGAGAACGCGTCGGATGCGGTCGCCGCTAAGCGCGAAGACTCTTCGAGTCCGCCTGTCTCCCCATACGATACGGAGATCCGCGACGCGTCCTGACGGCATCCGCTTCACGACCCGGATATCGAGGAGGTAGCCGCCCGCGCGCAGTGCAGCGGCATCGATGGAATCATGGTACGAGGGCAGATACGTTCGAAGGATGTCCTCGAGTTCCCTCCGCGCGTACGTTTCATCCCACCGGTACGAGGGGGCGCGACGGCAGAAATCGCCGGAATCATCCGCATCACGCACTCCCCGCAGGTACGGTTTGGCTTGCGAACGGCCCCAGATGAGCGAGACGGCCTCGGTGTTCCCCCCGCACACGGCATGATAGTAACACTCCGCGGGCTTTCCCCCATATTCGAGCACGTCACCGGAGGTTTCGCTCACGGCGCGTTTGAGAAGGTCCGATACGGCAACGACGCCGCTGTACACCTGGTCGCGCGCGTCTGCATACACGTCGAAAAAGCGGGCGAGAGGGACGCCGGCTTTCCGCATGGCGTACGTGCGCGCGAGAATTGCCTGCGCTTTCACGGCTTCGAAATCGTCGATCGTCCGTTCCCCCCCGATCTCGTTCGGTAAAACACCGAGCAGATACCGTTCGAGGGGAAGGGTGTTGACGAGGACAAGACCGTCGCCGGATGCGAGGAGGCAGAGCGTGTCGGGATAACGGCGACCCGACATGGTGAAACACCGGTCTTTTTCAGTATGCCAGCACCGGACGATATTCCCGCTCCCCACCCACTGTCTCCCCGCATGCACGTCGATCGTACCGCCCCCACCGATCGCACACGTCACTGCCGTGGAATCCGTGATCGGGACACGGTCCTGATCGATGAGAATCACGGCTCTGCCGGGAGTCGCGAGGAGTACGCTTCGCGCCCCTTCGGCGATGCAGACGCGCACGGCCGGTATGTTCCGCTCCCACTCGGTTCTCCGCGGGGGACCGGAGCAGGATGCGGCGATGACCAGCAACAAGAGTGCGGCCCACGCTCGTGTCGCCGTTGAGCGGCACCTTTCAGGCGGGATTACCGGCCGGATCTGTTTCCGGCGCTGCCCGAGATGGGACACGACATGACAGGAGGCTTTCGTGCCGGTTGTACTGCCCCGTCCGGAAACGGCATCGACGAGGACCATTTCCTCGTGCGTTTCCCGTTCCCGGTTTCGCCCGGCGCCCCGCACTTACCGGAACATCGCCTTGATGCTGCCCCACGTCCGCTTGACGCTGCTGACGCTGTGCGTCACGGCGACATCGCTCGAATAACTCGATGCTCCCCCTTTCTCGACGATGCGAAGACGGTAGATGTAGACGTTGTCGCTCGTTTTGTACGCGGAACGGTCCACGAATGTATAGTAAGAACCTTCCTCGCGTGCGGGAACCGACCCGATCGGAATGTAATCGCCGTTCCATCCCGCTTTTCGTTGAACCTCGAACAGTTCCACGTTGGATTCGCTGCGCGTCTTCCACTCGAGCGTGATATTCGCCCCGTCGCTTCTCCCGTGGAAAAATTCGAGGAACGCCCCCGCGATGAGTGTCATGGACAGGAGAAGGGGAAGTGTCGCTATGGGGAATAAGATTTTACGCATGGAAACAAGGCATGACTTAGGCGAAATGCAATCTACTGTGTCGCTGGAGGAATGTCAAGGATGCTGTGCGAAAACGAACCCATCGTCTCCCTGCAGGTATATCCTTGCCGGTCGGCGAACGGTTAGGGGCGTCGGCATGAATGAGCTGTGACGGGAACAACTTTTTCCCGGCCCCACCCCGGTGAAAAGAAAAGTCTTGTCGCCTGCCCACGAGACAGGGGGACCATGTCCGTGCCGCAGCAACGAAACTCTGTACACGAGAGCCGTCGCTATCGGTCACCCCAACGGACCATCTATCGAGAGCCGCCGCGACATTCGACGGGGAATCATCCGGTGTACAGTCCTGCAGACCTATCCTCCGCAGGCCCCAATCTCATCGAACCGTTCCGAACGCTCGACGGATGAAATACAACAATGCCCCCGCCGCCGCGTAGACCATGATCGACGGGATATAATACATCGCGAAACTCCCTTCGGGATCGCCGCCGAAATAATCGACCATCCCCAAAGAGTCCAATACCGTATGCAGGAGAAGTGCGACGAGTGTGGTCCCTGCATAGGCGGCTTCGAGAACGGTGTACCGTTTCCAGAAACCGTAACGGTGCCAGAACCCCTTTCGCGAATCGAACATGGAGAAGAGCAAAGCGGCCACACTGAAGGTGCTGAACCAGATGAAGAAAGGGGTGAACGACGGGAGGTTGCCGCGGAAGGGATGGGAAAAAGCTTCGATGATGAAGAAAGGGACGACCCAGGAAGACATGAGCAGAAGGAATACGCCGGGGTTGCGGTGGAGTTTCATGCGATACCCATTTTCGATATTTGACGTCATGGGGAAATGCGGGTATGAAGCGTAACCAACGGTTCGGCGCTTTTGAGCGATCCGACCATGATCCCGGCTTCATCGAGGTCGACCGCTCTCATTGCGCAGTTCCCTGCCGTCCGCCGGGACGAATGAGACTTTCTTCAATTTCACTGCATCCTTCTTCAACACACTTCATATCAATTCCGCGTGACGCTCAATCCAGCCGCTGCGGCGGCGCATTCGGTCACGGAGAGTATTCCCGACGAGATGTCGAAGCCGGTCATGAGATAACCGCCCCCGGCAAGTTCGATCGTGCGCCTCGCCGTCCCGCACCCTACCTCGAGTATCATGGCACCCAAGCGGATGGATAATTCCTCGATGAGGAAATCCCCCTCGGCGATGGTGTGTTTCGTGAAGACGTTTTTCCCCTACACAGCGGGATGCGTATCGAAAAACTCTCCCCAAGTTTTTTCCTCGGCATCGTGGTATGCGTTTTCAAGGGATTATCGAGTCCATCCACGGGATCGAGACATGGGACAAGTTTGCTCATGACGCTTGCTCATTCGCGCGAGTACCTGCCTCTCGCCGTTGTGCGTCACGGCGTTCCCGAACATCATGATATCCGGTTCGCCGCGCGCGCGATCAACGCGTTCGTCATCGATCCCTCTATGCCGCGCTGTATCCGAGCGGATCGCCGGGGGGATTGTCTTCTTATCGGTGTGTTCTGTCTTGAATCGAAGAACATGCAAGGCTCTGATGGAGAAAGTCCGAAAAGCACCTATGGCCGGTCGAAAGACGGCTTCTCTTCGAAAGAGCTTGCACAGAGTGTTCATTCTCGTGTCCCTGTCGGATCCTTGACGAGATGGATATCGTCGACCCAAACCGTCCCTTTACCGTCCACGACGATATTCAACTTGACATTGTTCGGGTTTTCCCCTTCCCGCAAAAAGAACTCCGTCTCCTCCTGAGACCACTCTCTCGTCCCGCTCAAGGGCGAAATCAAGTCGCGCGAAAAGTACTCCCCCTTGGCTGGAAAACAGCACCACATTTCCAGGTATGCTTTCCCTTCGAGACCTTCCGTGCGCACCTTGGCACGATATGTTACCCGCGTGTTTTCAACATCGATGTCTCCCGTTTCGTAGAGCCGCACCGTCGTCGGCTCGTTCACGGTGATTCGGAGCGAACCGTTTCCGTCACTCGAAATCGCGGCATCGAGAGAAACAAGCGAGGCATCTACGACGCCCCGCATACTCTCGACAGGGTACGTTTTCAATTCGAGGGACTCGTTTTTCGAACACCCTGCGGAGATGATCATCGCCGCCGAGAAACAACAGAGAAGGGTTGAATCGATGTTTCGCATTGGTCTGCTCCCGGAATATGGACGATGTGTGAGAACCGTCGTGCGCGTGGGAAAGAGATACGACCGAAACCGTGAGGACCGAAACCGACCTCGGAGATCGAAGCAATGGGATTGTCACCAGGGGATTGCACCCATCCGGCGTCTTTCGACAGGACACGACCGCGGTGGATATCAAGACGCGTGGCCGTACTATTGCGCGGGCGGGTTCCGTTTTGATTCACCCGCGTCGCCCCCAGGCAACATGCTCGGAATCGTCTTGCTTTCTCTCGCTCACCAGCCGTATATCATCGAACGGCATCAGGGAAGATACCGCCGGAGAAAAGCACCTTGCATAGGGGTGGAAAATCGATAGAAACGACCGGCTCAACGTGGAGAACATAAAATCCGCATTCCCGGGAAACAAAACTTCCCGTCCGAAACGGTCGGACCTGTTCAACGGCGGATCTGTGCCCGTTCAAGCGGCCTCGGCTCAAAGGAACACACAGGAACGGTTATTTCGCGTTCCGTCTCGATCATCCTACACGACCACGGTACACCGGACGAGCGTACGTTGCGACCGCCATGGATGGGACCGGTAGACGCGAGCGACGCCGCTTTCCCTCAGGCTCTCGCTCGTTCACGCCCCCTCAAGGTGCAACCTGTTTCACGTTTCTCTCTCAGAGGCGGTTTCGAACACAGCGGGAATACGAGTACCTGACGAAATCGATTCCCCGGTTTCCTCCGCCGCTGCTCTCGAACCATCGTGTCGTTCCGACCGCCGCATCGACACCTCTCGTGGGCACTTTTTCGAACGGCCGCCCCCGGACGGATGGGCCAATCATGATGATACGCGACCTGATATCCCGACACGAAGCATCGCCATCCCGTTCGGTAAGGTCGTTCGAGGTATTCCTCTGCCTACTCGACGAGTAACGAAACCCCTTCAGACGAAGAAATGCGATATATCAGGAGACCGGTCTCTCGGCCGACGGGCAGAACGTCTCAGCATGGGCCGATGCTTTTTCCCGTTCACGTATGGCGGTTTGACAAGCTGTTTACCCGTCCGGGACCCGTCAGGCGTTCCGCAACGATATCACGTTTGGGAGGTGACGTGAACCCATTTCTTCAGGGCGAACAGGAGATCGCGGACGAACTTCCTCGTCGTTTCGTCTGTCACGTTCCCTTCGGCGTCGAATATCTGCTCGGCACGTGCGACGAAGACGTCCGGCTTTCCGAGCGGCAACGCGCCGATGTACGTGAGAACGTGCCGCAAATGCATCTGCGCGCGAACCGTCCCGAAATTCCCCGTGCTCGCCCCCATGATGGCAACCGGTTTCCCGTTGAGCGGATGTTTGGGCGGGCGGGACGCCCAGTCGATCGCGTTCTTGAGCACGCCGCTGATCGACCCGTTGTACTCCGGGCTCGCGATCAGGACCGCGTCCGCTTGCGCGATGCACGAGCGGAAATCTTCTACCGAGGGGGGAAATGGTTTCTCGGTATCCTGGTTGAACAAGGGGAGTGTGGAGAGATCGAAGATCTCCATCGTCATGCCCGGCGGGAGCAGTTCACCTGCGAGACGCAGAAGAGCGGTGTTGTACGACGCTTTGCGCAGACTGCCGGAGATACCGAGAACACGAAGGGGCATGTTCGTTTCCATAGCACAATACCACTATAGTGAAATTGCGGATGATATCCCGCCGATGGAACTCCCGTTCGAAACGTTACCCGGCTGGTGAAGTGCAATGGGGGAGGTCGTCGCCTCCTGCCGCGTCACAGCCGGGTTCCGGCGGGTGTATCGGTTCGAAACGATGCCGTTGCCCACGCTTCATGGTTTTCGGTTCCTCACCCGATGAACGTGAAATGCCTGCCCTGCACCGTGGGATCATGCTTGTGGAAGACCCGCCTCTTTCGCTTTCGCATGGCATCGATGAGCGGTACGGGTTCGAAATCGGTGATGAGCAGAATATACCGCCCCGGTTCGAGATCGTCGATCCGTTCGTCTACCTGTGCGAGGGGCACTTCGCCGCGCCGCAACAGGGCCGTCCCATCGACGATGAACTGCGGCTCCCCGTCGATCCATTCCGGATCCTCTGCCGAATATGGGATATCGGTCGCCGTCGGAGAGACGATCCCTACGACCAATTCATCCTGTCCCACCGCGCGTCGCAAGGTGTTCACCAGCCTCGACGGATCCATACCGGCGACCTGGGCGACTCTTTCCAACGTGGCGAGTTTTCCGACCGTCTTCCGAAGGACCGGGTTCTTCAAGTTCTTGAAGACCGGTGATATGCTCATGATCTGCGGTTCCAGTTCGGGGAACGCCTCCAGAACGTCGAACAACCTGCATCCCGGTTCGATGTTCATCCAGTTGTGACCCTCCGTTCTACCGGCTCTTCAGCCATGTGACTGCCGACCTTCATGTCCTCGCAGACGGGGGTCGTCACACCGGCGGCTCATCGTACGTCAAGAGACGGCGTTCACCTTCGAGGGTTCTGACTTCCGTCAGGTCCTGTGTCACCTCGAGCGTCCCGAGGTACCGTCCTTCGGGATCGCGCACGGCATAGTAACAGATGGAGATCATCCGACCGCCCATGTTGATCCAAAACCGCGCGCGGTCCTGCTTGCCTTCCTTGAAGTCGCTCACGATCCGATTGACGATGTGGACGCTCTTGGGGGGGTGGCAGTACTGGACCTTTCGGCCGAGAATCGCACGTGATCGGTCGAAAATTCGGTTCCTGCCTGGACTGAAATAGCGCACGGTGTCGTCTCTGTCCACGAAGGTCAAATCGACGGGAAGCGTGCCGAGCATCGCCGTAAGTTCCGCGAGGCTGAAACTGCCCGTCGGCATGCGCACATGGCCGCTGTCCGCTGCTTGTTTCATCGGTTCGCGGCTGATGCCCCCGGCCGGTTCCCATGCGGTTTCGGGGGCGTACAGGCAATACCCGTACTCGTCGCTCTGCAGGGAGATCTCGTACCAATCCTGCTCGGTCAAGAGGTCGAGCGCGGTGGGAAAGAGGATTTTCTCTTCCTTGTAGATCATCTCTTCGATCGCCTGAACGGCAGGTGCGACCGTGAAGGCGTTGTACGCTTTCGCTTCGGCGGCGCTCATGCGCTCCGTCCTCTGCAGGCCGTCGAGCGTCTCCTTCAACAACGAACGGACCTCGTCGTGCTTGCCCCACATCACCGTCGGCGGACCGGGGAGGTTGTTCTTTTCGAAGAACGGAAAGAGCAGGTATTCCTTTCGGCGGTAATGCTTGTCGACGTCGGTCAGGTCGTTCAGGAGACCCTGGATCTCACGCATGGGTTCGGTGGCGTCGACATTGTCGGGGAGGGATCCGAGTTGTTCCATCAGCGCGCGGATGCGTGCGGTCGTCTTCGACAGCTCGCGGTTCTCCTGCACGAACGTGTGGAGGGGGTGCCCCGGAACCGTTTCCGGCGTCCCGCTCTTGTCGAGATGTTTCCTGAGCACTCGCGTGTGTGCATCGCACAACCGCTGGATCGATTCTGCGGGAATGCCTTCCTGGACCAGCTGGACCTCCATTTGGAAAACGTCCCCATAATCGGCTTCTTCGAGCAACTCTTCCAGCTCCCTTTTCACTTCCTCTTCGTCGGCACCCTCATGGAGGCGGCGAACCAGCTTTTTCATGGTCTCGATGCGCTGCCGGCGGTTGTCGATGATTTCGCTCATAGGGGCTCCTTCGTCTCCGGGTTTCCAGGTTTATGGGGAATGTATTGGTGGTCTTCCTTGAACCGCAGATCGTCTCTCATTTCTCGACCTCTTCCCGCGCAACGAGATGTGTCGGGACTCGGGCGACTCGTCCACTCTTCGGGAAGAGCATACAACCCGACCTGCCGTCGATGGCACCGTGCAGAGGTCTCCATACCAAACACGAATTCTCGCTTTCCGGTTCCACGCTCTCGCGGTTTCGACCTTCCTTCACGACCGAACCGCAAGGATCATGGATGTTCCAGAGGGAATACCTTGAGCAAGACGGAGCTCCCTCAAAGTGCAGGCGACACTCGATCCGTATTGAGCGGCGATTGCTCGTCTCCCGGCGGACACCCCGCTTCCATGGGGGGATACCTCCGTTGAGAGAGGGCCTTCATTCTTCAAAGGCGCTCGGGCATTTTCCTTGTCCTCTGCGCTCGACGACACGAGGGAAACGACACCGGCGGGAGAGATTTATCATCGCCCGTTCACCTTCATCGTGTGCCGGAAGCCGTATAGTCTTTCATCCCCGCAGGGGCTACCGGTTTCCCGCTTCCACCTTCTCGCACCAGCCCCGGCGTGGTAACGAACTCTCACGGGACGATCAAGACACGCAGTTCCGCCTGTCCAGGGGGCAGCCGTTTTCTCCGGACGCTTCGAGCTGGATGGTCGCGTGTCCAACACCGAATCGACAGCGGAGAGTGTCGTGGATTCCATTGAGGAACTCGTTGTCCGGCATAGCGTTGCTCACGACGAGATGGACGGTCAGAGCGGCTTCCCTCGTGCTCATCGGCCACACGTGCAGGTCGTGGAGGCTCTGGACGTTGTCGATGCCCTCCAGGTAGTTACGTATGCCGGCGATATCGATATGCTTCGGTACGGCGTCCATGGCGTAGTTCACGGAATCTTTGAGCAAATCCCAGGTCCCTGCGAACACGACGGCCACGACGGCGAGAGTGACGACGGGATCCACCCACAACCACCCCTTGAGGATGATGACGAGCCCTGCGGCTGCGACGCCGAGCGATACCGCCGCGTCCGCCGCCATGTGGAGAAAGGCGGCGCGGATATTGAGGTCGGATTTTCTCTCACGGAGGAAGAGGGCGGCGGTCAGCGCGTTGATGACGACCCCGATGACCGCCACCGCGATGACCGTCATTCCCTGTACGGGTCTCGGTTCGATGAGACGCCCAACGGCCTCCCGTGTAATGCCGCCGAGCACGACGAGGAGAAGGACGGCGCTCACGAGCGAAGCCATGACGGTGGCTTTCCGAAAGCCGTATGTCCTTCGCTCCGTCGCGGTTTTCCGCGCGAGCGTGTTCGCCCCCCACGCCATCAGAAGGACGACGATATCGCTCGCGTTGTGCCCTGCATCTGCGATGAGCACGAGGGAATCCGCCGCCAGTCCATAGGCGACTTCGACAGTGACGAAGATCGTGTTGAGCGCGATCCCGAGAGCGAAAGAGCGGCTGGCAACATCCGCCTTGTGTTCGTGAGCTGCAGGCATGAATCACTCGGGCGAGGGGGATTGTATTCAGCGCGTGCGACGGGACGACTCGATCTTCCCCCGCCTCACGTGAAATACCATCGATCGGGAGATTCTCGAATCCGACATCCCGATTTCGGACAGGACGAGAAGATTCGCTATCGACATGCTCCCGGTCCCTTTCCTTCATCGACGTTCGCGTAGCACAAAAGCTCCGTTCCTCCATTCGTGACGTCTCACGGCGCGATCAGCGTCCGCCTATTTTCACCGGATACCGATATCCAGATCGCCTCTACGCCGATGGATACGATGCCGACCGCCTTGTAACCACGTGCGAAAACCCGGATCGCGAAATATCCGAAAGCGATAGCGGAAACGAACCCCAACCCGACAACGGACACCGACAGCACGGGGACGGTGAACACGCCGACCGAGACGAAGACGACGGTGACCGGTGCCAAGGAAATGAGACCTCTCGAAATGACAAGGCCGATGGCGAAGACACCGGTGGCGGATGTTCCGAGAGCAACGACGCCCTTCGCATGACGGAGGCTTCCATTCGGGTGCGGAGGACCGAGGTCGATCGAGAGGGGGGGCAATCCGAAAAGACGCCGAGGTGATTCGTACCTGTGAGGTTGTGAAACCATGGCGGCCGCTATCAGACGAAAAGGGTCGGCGACACGATCCATGAATCGCCCCCAGCGATTCATGCGAGCGTTCTCTTTCTCAATGTACTCGTTCATACCCGACCCATGTCGTGAAAACGATCCGCGAAGGAAACGAACGAAGAACCTGAAATGACACCTGCACATGAGACAGCCATCTCACATGGCATTCTGCCAACAGGACCTGCTCAATGTCGGGAAAACGGAAGAAATATTCACTCGAACGCGACGTCCGTATCGTGCGGGGAGCGTGCAAAGGCATTCGTGGAATCGCTGATTTGAACCATGGATTTCAAGGATCGAACGGGACAGGATCCGGTGCTTCCATGAAAAGGCATCGGAGACAACTTTTCCATTCCAGGAACAATTTTTCCCGCCCCGGCGTACTGTCTCGCAATGACCGGAGGTTCGATGGACGGGAAAATCGAAAAACCCTCGTTTTCATGGCGACGATACTTCACCCTCTTTGTCGTGTTCGGGTCGTGCGCTCGGTCGCAGGGAGTCCCCGTCATCAACGAGATCATGTACCGCCCCGCTGCAGGGGAATGCGAGTGGGTCGAATTGTTCAACCCCTCGAACGACACGGTGAACCTTCGGGACTGGATCCTCCACGACGCGACATCGACCCGCCCGCTCATCACATCCACCGATCTCTTTTTCCCGCCTGGGGGCTACATCGTCATTGCATCCGATTCCTCGATCCTTGCAACCGGGAGCGGATTTCCGCTCCACATCATGAAGAACTTCCCTTCATTGAACAACTCGGGCGACGATGTCTTTTTGAGGGCTCCCGATTCCAGCCTCGTCGAATGCGTTCCGTATCGATCCTCATGGGGTGGGGGGACGGGCGTATCGCTCGAACGGATCGACGTCGCCGCATCGCCGACGGATGCATCGAACTGGGGATCATCCCGAGCCCCTTCGGGATCGACCCCAGGTAGATGGAACAGTCTCGCGCCGCCGGAACACGATCTTGCCGTCGAATCCCTCGAGAAGATTCCTCCCCGCCCTTCGCGAGATCAACCGTTCGCGTTTCGTATCGTGATCCGGAATCTCGGGTTGCACGAGGCGGAAGCGTACCGAGTCGCCCTGTATGACGACACGAACGGCAACGAGTCCCCTGACCCCACGGAATGTGTATTCGACAAGACGGTCGTCGACCCGTTGCCGCCCGGCGACCGCTCGATCGTGTCGTGTGAACTCCGCCCGGCACGGTGTCGGTCGAAGGTTTTCATCGCGGCCGTCGCGTGGGAGCAGGATGAGGCCGCGTACAACGATCACGTGGTAGACACTATTCGTTTCGCACCGCCTTACGGGAGTATCCTCATCAACGAGGTCATGTACGCACCGATGGCCGACGAACCGGAATGGATCGAGTTGGCGAATGCCACCGATGACAGTGTCGACCTCCGGGGGTGGTCCATCGGGGACGAGGCGTCGTGGAGAAAAATCGGTCAAGATCCTGCGGCGATCGTCCCACCACGGGGTTTCGCCGTTTTGTCTTCGTCGGCGGAACTTGGGCGTTACTACACTTTCACGACCGTCGACTTTATCACCACGACCCTGCCTTCCCTCAACAACGGCGGTGACGTCGTACGCATCGCAGACGAGACAGGCACCCTCATCGACAGCATGCGTTACACTCCCCAGATGGGGGGAAACGACGGTCGTTCCCTCGAACGCGTGGATTTCCGCAAGCCGTCCACCGCTACGGAAAATTGGTCTCCCTGCGAGTCGGTTGAGCGGGGTACGCCGGGAAAGACGAACAGCGTCGCCGTTCGGGAACACGATCTCTCCGTGCGTTCGATCTCCGCCGAGGACGCTGACATCATCGTGACGGTCATGAATACGGGGCTCACGCGATCTGATAACGCCGATGTGCACCTCTACCGGGACAGAAACGCCGATGCGCAGCCGGATACGGACGAGGAAATAGCGAACGAAACGCTTCCTCCCATCGTGAGCGGCGACTCCGCCCGGGTCGTCTTCCATCGGTCAGCCGTCGAGTCGGGGATCCTGTGGTTCATCGCGGTCGTCGATTACGCCGAAGATGAACGTCCGCGGGACAACATCCGGTCGGCGGTCATCGTTCGAGCCGCCCCGAAGGGTCAGCTGACGGTCAACGAAGTCCTCTTCGCGCCGCTCAGCGGGGATGCGGAGTGGGTGGAATACGTCAACCTCGCCGGTGAATCCGTGGACGTTGCGGGGTATCGCATCGCAGGAGCGCTCGGCAATACGGGGACGCGACCGACGATCGCGCTCCCCCTTACACCGTGCCGGGTCCCGCCGAACGGGTACCTCGTCATTGCCTCGGACAGCAGTGTATTCACACGTTTCCCGTCTGTTCGTCTGGAAACCGGCGCCCGCGTCGTCGTCCTCAACCGCTCCTCGTTGGATTTGGGGGAAGACGACGAAATTCTGTTCATCGATGCAGCGGGGGAAGTCGTTGACAGTGTCGCGTACACTTCGGATTGGCATAACCCTCACGCAGCCGACACGCGCGGCCGCTCCCTCGAGCGGCTCAACCCGACTTTCCCTGCTTCCCTCCGGTCGAACTGGAGCACCAGCGCCGACCGAGAAGGCGGGACGCCCGGTCGCAGGAACTCTCTCTATACGGAACGCCCGCCTTGGCAGACGACATCGACGGCGAGGATCGAGGTACACCCGAATCCCTTTTCACCGGACGGCGATGGTTTCGAGGACCACACCGTGATCTCGTACGAGCTGCCCGGAACCATCTCCCAGGTACGTCTCCGCGTATTCGATGCGGTCGGGCGACCCGTCCGCACGATCGCCAACAACATTCCCGCCGGCACGACGGGCCAATACCTTTTCGATGGGTTGGACGACAACGGACGCCGCCTGAGAGTCGGTGTATACATCCTTCTCCTCGAGGCCGTGGACCTTCACGGGGCGCGCATCGACGCCGTGAAGAGCACCATGGTCGTCGCAACTCCGCTCTGAACAGGCCTTCTTTCCGTCGGGGTATCGATTCCACACCGTCCGCTCAGGATGGTTCGCCGCGGTAGAGGAACTCCGCGAGCGTCTGTTTCAGTTCCTCGATCTTGAACGGCTTCGAGAGGTAACGGTTGCAGCCTACCGCCAAGCACCGCTGTTTGTCCTCCGGGAACGCGTGGGCCGTGATCGCGATGATGGGGATCGTATGGAACGTCTTATCCTGGCGTATCCTCTGCGTCAAATGCAGGCCGTCCTCGTCCCCCCGCAGGGAGAGGTCCATCAGGATGAGGTCGATCGTCGTCGCGTTGAGAATGTCCCAAGCTTCCCTCCCCGAATTCGCGACCTGGAGGTTGTAATCCCGTTTGAGCAGGGCGTTCATGTACTCCTGCGTTTCCACGTCATCCTCTACGAGGAGAATGCTCTTCGCATTTTTTCTTTCCGGGGGCAGGGGCTCGATAGCCATCGGGTGCGGGGACTCGACATGGAGCGGGAGTTCCTCCTGGATGCCGTCGAGCGCCGACGCGGTCAGGAAACGAACAGTAAACGTGGTCCCCATACCTTTCCTGCTCTTGACCGTGATACTGCCCTGGTTGAATTCCACGTAGCGTTTGGTCAGGGCGAGGCCGAGTCCGAGACCCTCGAAGGGACGCGTGTAACCGATGATCTCCTGGGAAAAGATGTTGAATACTTTCGGGAGATACTCCGCGGAAATCCCGATACCGGTGTCGCTGACTTCGATGCAGACACGGCGGTCCTGGCGGTAGGTTCGGATGGTGACACCGCCGCGGTTCGTGAATTTGATGGCGTTGTCGATCAAGTTTATGAGAGCTTGATCGAAACAGTAACGGTCGGCGATGATCAAGGCGCCGGGGTAGTCGTTGACCGTTTCCAGCGTCAACCCTTTTTCCGCCGCGATGGACCGCATGTCGAGGATGAGCGTTTCGACCCGGTCGTTGACGTCGATGGGCTCCGGGTGCAGTTCGAACGTCCCTGCCTGTATGCTGGAGATGTTCAGGATGTGTTCGACGGTCCGCATGAGGCGCTGGCCTCCCCGCTCGATGCTCTCGAAGAATGTGAGTTCCTCTTCCTTGATGCGGTCGGCCATCTCGCTCATGATCAGCGAGCTGTACCCGAGAATGACGTTGAGGGGCGTGCGGATTTCGTGGGAGATGTTCGCGATGAAAGCGTCCTTGAGTCGGTCGGACTGCTCGGCACGCTCCTTGGCGGCGATGAGTTCCTGCTCCTGCCGCTTCCGCTCGGTGATGTCGCGAATGACCACCTGGACGGCGTTCTGTCCCTCGAAGGTGATGGGGATGGCTGTTACCTCGATGTCCATGACGCGGCCGTCGTGGCGGACGAATTTTTCCTCGATGGAAGTGAGCTCCTCGGGATTTTCGAGAAAGCGATGGATTCGGCTCTTGGCCTGCTCGTAGAAGGACGACCGCCCATACTCCTCGAGCGGTTTTCCGATCAACTCCTCCGGGTTCATCGTCCCGAACAGCTTGGCCCCCGCGTCGTTCACGTAACGGATCACGCCACCGATGAGGACAACCATGGGGAAAGGGCTGAAATTCACGAGCCGCCGGTACCGTTCCTCGCTTTCCGCCAGCACCTCCATGTTTTTCTGCTGGACGGCGAACATGCGCCGCTGCTGGATCAAGACGATCACGATGACACCGACGACGAGCACCAACCCCGTCACCACGCCGGCGATGATGACGAGAACGTCGTCGAAGACACCCGCTAATGCGATCCCTTCCATAGCCGGTACGTGCAGATGAAAGCCCAGGCATAGAGGAGATTCGAGGTGATCCCGAGAACGGAATGGATTCCCCACACGAGCACGTGTTCCCCGAACTCCTGCCGCAAAACGTACTGTCCGAGTGCGAAGATGATGAGATTACCGGTGAAATACACGAGAATGGCGAAGACGAACCAGAAGCGGGGAGATTGAAAAACACCGAGGATATCTTCCGTTGTGAGCCGGATGAGCGCGAACATCCCCACCATGATGAGCATCACGCTTTCCATCGTGGCGGTGACGCTGTCGAATACCCTGAGACCCGCCTCTTCACGAAAGAAGACTTTTCCGAGAACCCAGATCGCGATAAAGATCAACACGGAAAACAGCATGATTTTCCTCCACGCGGGGCGGGTTTCCCACACCATGAAGATCACCATGAGGAGCCCGAACTCGAGAAGCGTGTAGATGTTCAGGAGCCATGTGCTGTTCCAATCCAGGTGGGAAAAGACCGCGAGGAGGAGCTCGACGGTGAACGCCGTGATGACAAGCGCGAGGAGACAGCGCATATCGAACCCCAGCGCAACGAACACCCACAGACCGCTGATGAGCGGAACGAGGATGGAAAATGCGGCGATGCGGTTGAGAATCGGAACGGAAGACTCGGAGATAGGAGCGGCGATCTCGACCACAATTACGAGAAGCACGGCGAGAATCGCCACCCCCCGCGGGAGGAGGGTACGGTGCCGTTCAACATTCATAGGACCGCCTCCTTCCCCCGCGCACGAGAGGAAGAGAAACGGGGATGCGGATGATCTCTCTCGTTTCCGCGGCCACCCGCGGTATCTCGACACGGGATTCCTGCGCCCACACGCGCAAGATATCCTTTTCCGCTCGAATCACAATGCGGGAACGAAAAACGTCCCGCATCCCCGTTCAGAGAGGCGTATTGTCTCAGCTGTTGAGTTCGTTGAAGAAACCGCAGAACGGCGGGCACGGGATCGAGCGCTCAAGCAGGAACCCCTCGACCAGATCGCGCCCCGTCGCGTCCACGCCGACCAGAACCAGCACCGGACGGTCGTCGTTCTCCTGCCCGTAGTAGTACCGAACACCCACGACACCTTCCTGGTCCAGCAGCTGCTGCAAGGCAGCCTGACCGAAAAACCCGCCCTTGATCGCGTTCTTCCCCGCGCGCTCGCGGTAGTTGCGCGTCAGTTTCGCGGCATCGGCAAGCGATATGTCGTGGTCCTCGTTGCCCGTGAACATCGGACGGCGGCGCTCACGGATCTGCGGCTTCGACGGTGCGACCGGCACATCGATGTACGACTCGAGCGTCTGCGGTTTCAGCATCGTGGTTTCCATGGGGAACTCCTGAATTTGATTGATAGGAAAGAGTTTATGGGAGAGAAGAAATTCCACTACTTCTGCAAAGGACCCTCCACCCCGGCATGGAGGCGGCGCCTGCTCCTTCGGAGAATTAAGACATATTTGTCTTAAATATGACCGCACAGACAGCGCGAATCGAATGATTCTACGGTCCGACGGGCGTTAGAATGTTGAAATGAGAGAAATGAGCACTGAGCTTCAACAGGACCTACACCGGAAACGCTACGTGGGGCGTTCCTTGAGCGCAGTTTTCATCCTTTTTGAAGGGGCACCTCAGTTGCTTGTAACACGAATCTATATTCTGCGCAACAAGAACGCAATATTTTCTATGCATTTTTTTCACTTTTTATGACCGATTCCAGTGTTTTTATTTCTTAAGTAATCGTTGAAAATTCTTTCGAAAATTTAAAAAAATTATTTATCTACTTTCTTTTTCAATAAAAAATCTTGAAACGACGAATTATCATTGATAATTACACGAAAACTATACCGAACGATATTTTTGTCATACGGAAAGGATCTGGATACGGTCATGCTGAGAAATTGGTGCGCTTTCGTCATGGTCTTACGATCGACCTGATCGACATTGCCTTGGTGAACGGGATACCGCAAGACCACCGAATCCTCGACGAGCAGTTTCTTTCTTGAATCCGCCCCTGTCCTCGATGTCGGGTGATGGTGTTTCCAGTTCCCAATTTTCTGCGGATGGGCATCCTCGTTGCGTTTAGCCCGGTGTCGTATCCCCGTGGACCTTGGTCACCTCGCCTTCCCGAGCAGGAGGCGGTTCATCTGCGATATTGCGGTCGGAGTGATTTCCGTGTAGTTTCGATGCATGGGGACGGTACAAGTGAAAATGCCCGGGCGAATGCGTGAAGGGGAAAAGGCTTATTCGGTCGATATCCTCCCCGGTCCCATTCCCTTGCGGGAGCTTTTCCGCGACGTGTGGAGGCACCGCGAACTCATCACCGTCCTCGCGTCTCGGGACATCCGGGTCCGTTACAAGCAGACCGCCCTCGGAGTTTTGTGGGCAATCGTAAGACCGGCGGTAGCAACGTTCGTGTTCACCTTCGTGTTCGGGAATGTGGCGGGTTTGCCCTCCGGCACAATCCCGTATCCTCTCCTGGCGCTCAGCGGCGTTCTCGCCTGGAGCCTTTTCTCGGAGGGGGTGTCGGCGGGAAGCCAGAGCATGCTGGTGAATCCGAACCTCGTGACGAAGGTGTATTTCCCTCGTATCATCATGCCGATGTCCGCCACGCTTCGCGGGCTCGTAGATTTCGCAGTGGCGGCGACGTTCTATTTCGCTCTCGCCTGGATCTACGGTATGCCGCCCGGTTGGAAGGTCGCATTCCTTCCGATCGCCGTTCTCTATGCGTTGTTCGTTTCCACGGGGTTTACACTCTGGTTCAGTGTGCTCGGCGTTCGGTACCGCGATGTCGCGCATGCGCTCCCGTTCGTCCTGCAGGCGCTGTTCTGGATCTCACCCGTCGGCTATGCGATCGCTGCGATACCCGAACGCTGGGCGGTGCCGTATTGGTGCAATCCGCTCACGAGCGTCATCGCGATATTCCGTGTGTCGCTCTTGAACGAGCCGCTGCCCGAAACCCCGCTGTTCCTTCTCTCCGTTGCCGTCTCGATCATCGTGTTCACAGGGGGGCTTTCCCTTTTTCGGCGTGCCGAAACGCGTTTCGCCGACGTGATATGAACCAATCCGCCATTTCCACCTCCGGACTAGGGAAACGGTACCTTCTCGGGGAACGCGGCCCCGCCTTGGGTGGACGTACGCTCCGGGACGCGATGGGATCCGCTGTGGGGCGCATCCTGCGGAAAGAACCGCGAAGAGATGAAAACCCGGAAATCTGGGCACTGCGCGACATATCCCTCGAGGTCCACGAGGGCGAGATCGTCGGGATCGTCGGCAGGAATGGGGCGGGTAAAACGACGCTCCTGAAGATCCTCTCCCGCATCACGCGTCCGACGGAAGGTCGCGCCCGTGTCCGCGGCCGTGTCGCTTCCCTGCTCGAAGTCGGGACGGGTTTCCACCGCGAACTCACCGGGCGTGAAAACATCCGTCTCAGCGGCGCTGTTCTCGGCATGAGACGGGCCGAAACGGAAGCACGGTTCGATGAGATCGTGTCGTTTGCAGGCGTCGAAGATTTTCTCGACACGCCGGTCAAACATTACTCCACCGGCATGTACCTGCGCCTCGCGTTCTCGGTGGCAGCACATCTTCAACCGGATATCCTCCTCGTCGACGAGATTCTCGCCGTCGGGGACCTGGAGTTCCAGAAGAAATGCCTCGGTAAAATGGGGGAGGTCGTCCGCGGCGGAAGGACCATCCTGTTCGTCAGCCACAACCTGCCTGCCGTCCAGGAGCTCTGCCCCCGTACGATCCTGATCGACGGCGGTCGAATCCTCCAGGACGGGAGAACCGACGAGGTACTCCGCGCCTACGTGGGGATGTACGACAAACGAGGTTCTTCCAGCGAAATCACCCCCGAGATGCATGACCTCCAGTACAACGGCGACGCCTTCGTGCGACTTCTCCGTGTCGAACTCGAAAACCCCTATGCCGGTTCTTTCGCCGTGCGGTGGCGTGAACCGATCCGGCTCACGTTCCACTTCGAAGTCCGCCGCGATTTGCCGGATGCCGTGTTCGGCCTCCGCGTCGACAGCATGCACGGAACGGCGGTGTTCGGTTCCCATCATACGGACGGGGGAGACGCGCCATTCCGCCTGCCGCGGGGGACGTATTCCCTTTCCGTCATCGTGGAAAACCCGCTTCAGGCAGGGCGTTTTTCCATTTCCATCGGCGCACACAGCGCCGTCACACGCGATATCTACTTCCTCGTGCCCCATGCCGTCTCGTGCGAAGTGCTCGACATCCCCTTCGACGCCCCCCGATATATCGGGAAGCACCTCTGCCTCGTGAACGGCGATGCACAATGGTCAAAGCCGGAGCCGTTCGAACCATGAGGCGGACACTGGTCATCCGCGTCCCTTTCGGGGGTCTCGGCGATCACCTTTTCCGAAGTCACCTGCCGCGGATCGCCAAGGAGACCGGCGTGTACGAACGCGTCCTGGTTTCGAACCTATCCGAGTACCGTGACCCGGAAATCCGCACACTCGTCTGGGAACAGAACCCCTTCATCGACGGGTTCACGGATGAAGACGCTCCCGTGCCGGTTTTCCCCTCCGTTCCGAAGGGAATGAATCTCCTCGACCGCATGATGCTCGAGTACGGGATGGATGACGGCACGAGATTCCACGAGCCCGAGATATACTACCGACCCGGCAAAGCGGAGGCCGCGGCCGGGAAATCCGTCTATGACCCGAACTGGGTCAGCAACACGGGTATCATCTCGAAAAGAAAGCTCCACAAGCATTTCCGTCGTTCAGGGCTCCCCGATTTCCAAATGCCGCCGCGCGCGAAAACGGTCCTGCTCGATGGGATCCCCTTCTACCCGCACCCCACGTCGCTTTTCGAGTACTGCAACATCCTCGCATCAGCAGAGCGGTTCACATGTCTGCTTTCCGGCGGTGCAACGCTCGCCGCAGCCCTAGGCGTACCCGCCGTGGTTCTCTACGGCCGCCGCGCTCCCGCCGCGATGTTTCGCCATTCGCGCCTCCATCGTTACGAGTACATCGGGCCCTCCTTCCCCGAACGGCTCATGCGCCGCCTCGCACGCGGCGCGAAAGGAGACCGCTCATGAATGGGTACCGCGACTCGGACGCCTTCCTCCGTGAAGTGAATCGGTGGATTGACCCCGGAAGCGTAAGCGTTATTATCGACGCCGGAACGCTGGACGGGGCGGATGCGCTCGCGCTCGCCGCGCATTTCCCTTCCGCGGTCGTCTACGCGTTCGAGTGCAACCCCGCGGCCATCACCCGTTGTCGCGAACGTCTCCGGAACACCGAGCGGGTTCACCTGATCGAGGCAGCCGTTTCCGAAAAGGACGGGGAGACGGATTTCTACGCCATTGACCCGGGACGGACCATGACATCCCATGCCGACGGCAACATCGGAGCGTCTTCGCTCTTCCGCGCCAGCGGCCTTTACCCGCATGAACGGTACGTCCAACATGCCATCCGCGTGCGGACCGTGCGCCTGGACAGTTGGGCTGCCTCGGCAGGTGTTACCTCCGTCGATATTCTCTGGCTCGACCTCCAAGGCGCCGAATTGCTGGCCCTTCGGGGCCTCGGCCGGTTGCTCGAAACGGTGCGGG
>JARYLZ010000032.1 GCA_029907355.1 Bacteroidota bacterium
GAAGCGGCGATACGTCCCCCCGAGTACTATTATCCCCGAACGCGCCTCGTTTGTATCGAGAACACGCATAACCGAGCAGGGGGACGCATCGTCCCTTTCGAGGTGCACCGACGGTTGTTCTTCCTCTGCCGCGCCAACGAAATCGCCGTGCATCTCGACGGGGCGAGGATATGGCATGCGCATGTCGAGACCGGGGTGCCACTCGGAGAATACGGCAGATATGCGGACACCGTGTCGGTATGCTTTTCCAAAGGGCTCGGCGCCCCCGTCGGATCGATGCTCCTCGGGACGCACGCGCACATTCTTCGCGCTCGTAAAATTCGGAAAACGCTCGGCGGTGCGATGCGACAGGCGGGCATCCTCGCTGCCGCCGCGGAATACGCTCTCCGGGTCAATCTCCCGCGGCTTGCCGAGGACCACGCGAAGGCCCGCCGGTTTGCAGCGGCACTCGCAGACCGACGATCCTTTTCGTTGGATGTATCTCAAGTGGAAACGAATATGGTTCTCTTGCATTTCCCCGGCAAGGAGCGAGCCCGGTCGGCCGTGTCCCGGCTCGCCGATCGAGGCATTGGAACGGGGTTGATCTCGCCGTCGGTCCTGCGCGTGGTGTTTCACGGCGACATCCCCGCTGAAGCGCTCGACGAAATCATCGGTATCTTTACGGAGCTCTTCGACTGACATGCCGTTCGAACGGAATCTCTTCCATCACGTGTACCCATTCCGCGTACGATCCTTCCACGTGGATCGCCAGAACGTGGTGCACAACGTCTGGTACTTCTTCTTCCTCGAGGAAGCGCGCGTCGAGTACCTGCGCAGCGTCGGCTTCCCCATCGATGACGCATCCTTCGTGGGGCGCGACAAGTTTCTCGTCGCGCACAACGCCTGTTCTTACCACACGCCGGCTCTATTCGACGACGCGCTCGTCATCCGCACGCGCGTGGCAAGGGTGGGGAACACATCGCTCTCCTTCGAGCACATTATCGAGCACGCCGAGACGGGCCGCATCATCGCCGAGGCGACGCACGTGCTCGTTCACGTGGATGCGGCGACGGAGCGCCCGGCACCGCTTTCGGAGAACCTCAGGAAGTGCATCGAGAAATACGAACGGGGGGAATGAACGCCGTCCCTCCCCGCTCGTCATGACCCTTTCCCATGCGGCGCCCGGAACGGGGATGGCGCTCCGGGTCTACCGGAGAGGTGTTCAAGGGAGCAGGATCGCCGCCGCGATGACCGTGGTCCAGACGCCCCGTTTCCCTTCGGCGGACTGGGTGACGTTGAACGACTTGAATATTTTTCCGCTGCTCTTGTAGACCTGTTGTCGTTCGTCCCACGCTTTCTCGGGGTCGAAATCGATGCCGAGCGTCGTGGCTAGCATCGTGGCGGCGAGGTCTTCCGCGTACTCCCCGGCCTCCTTGCACGTTTCCCCGAAAGGATGGTGCTCGGAGAGGTACCCGTAATTCGAACCGCCGACGGGGATCGCGGCGCCGATCGACGCGGCGATGAGTCGATTCGGTTCGTTCGTCGCGTTCCGTGCCATGACGCAGAAAGTGATTTCGCCCGGCTGGATGAGCTTGAGCCCTTCCTTCAGCGGGATGATCTTGCACTGCGCCGGGAAAATGCTCGAGACGGTGACGATATTCTGCTGCTCGATATCGGCCGCGCGGAGTGCGAGCTCGAAGGATTGAAGATACTCCTTGTGGCGTCCGACGCCTTTCGTGAAGAAGATTTTCCTGGGGACGAACACGATGATGATCCTTCACATTGCAGGGTTAATGGTTTGTGTCCGCGCGGCGGATGCGGAGAAATCTGCGCTTCCCCACTTTGACGACGCATTCCGGTGTGTCGGGGACGCGCATGAGCGGGTCGTGGACTCGTTCACCGTCGATGCTGACCGCCGACTGTTTGATGAGGCTCCGCCCTTCATTCTTGGAGGAAATCAGCCCGGTTTTCAAGAGGATATCGAGGAGGTATTCCCCGCTTTCTGGTGAGTGAATATACGTTTCTATCTCTTCCGGAGGGAGTTTTTCCCGGAAGAGCCTGTCGAAGTGCTCTTCGGCGGCACGAGCCGCTTCCGTGGAATGGTATGCTGCGACGAGGGTCCTCGCAAGCTCGCGTTTCGCGTCCCGAGGGTTCTTGCCAGCAAGGATGTCCTTGTGAATCCGTTCGACGTGCTCCGGCGGGGCATCGGTCAGAATGGAGAACCACGGGACGATGAGATGGTCGGGGATCGAGAGGACCTTTCCGTAGAAATCGTTCGGGTTCTCATCCAGCGCGATGTAATTGCCGAGCGCTTTGCTCATCTTCTCCGTGCCGTCGGTTCCGGCGATCAAGGGCATCGTGAGGATCACCTGGGGGGACTGCCCGTATTCGCGCTGGATCTCCCGCCCGATCAGGAGGTTGAATTTCTGGTCTGTGCCGCCGAGTTCGATGTCCGACCGGACGGCGACGGAGTCCATCGCCTGGGCGAGAGGG
Organism: Bacteroidota bacterium; assembly: GCA_029907355.1. Lineage (GTDB taxonomy): Bacteria > Bacteroidota > Ignavibacteria > SZUA-365 > SZUA-365 > JARYLZ01. The sequence continues at coordinate 2,473 of JARYLZ010000032.1, forward strand.
TAGAGGAGTTCATGGAGGGAAATCGGTTCACGGTTGCGATACCGCTTTTCGAAATCGTCGCGCTCGAGCATCTGGGCGACCGTCACCTTGGCCGCGAGGGCGATGACATCCTCGAAACGCATGTTCGCGAGCCAATCTGAATTGTACTGGATCACGACGTGCTTCGGGTCGAGGATGCGCGAAGCTTGTTCGAAATAGGTCCTCCCGTTCTCGCGCGTCTCTTCGAGCGTGAGAGGGGGGCGCGTTTTATTCCGACCGGATGGGTCGCCGATCATCCCCGTGAAATCCCCGACGATGAGGATGGCCTGATGTCCGAGGTCCTGGAACTGGCGGAGCTTGCGCAAAACGACGGAATGCCCCAGGTGCAGGTCGGGTTTGCTGGGGTCGCAGCCGAGTTTCACACGGAGCGGAATGCCTGTTTGAAGGGAATGCTCGAGTTTCCGGACGAGGTCCTCTTCGGGGAGGATTTCCGCGGCACCCCGTCGGATCACATCCATCTGTTCATGGAGAGGAGGGAATGTTCGTGTGGTCATGGCAGCCGGTTCCGTGCGATATCCCGCTGGATTTCCCGTTCTTTCACGGACTGGCGTTTATCGTACAGTTTTTTCCCTCGACACACGCCGAGCTCGATTTTCAGGTACGGACCCTTGAAGTAAAGTTGCAGCGGGATGAGTGTGAGCCCTTTTTCCAGCGAGTACTGGGAAAGTTTCCGTATTTCGCGTTTTCGTGCTAAAAGTTTTCTCGTTCTCACGGGGTCATGGTTGAACACGTTGCCTTTTTCGAACGGGCTGATATGCAGATGGATGAGGAAAAGCTCCCCTCCTTGTACCGTGGCGTACGAATCCTGGAAGCTCACCTGGCCGGCGCGGACGGATTTCACTTCCGTCCCCTGCAACACCACACCGACTTCGAAGATCTCCAGGATGTGGTAATCGTGCCGGGCGCGGCGGTTGGTGGCAATGATCCGTATAGTGGGTTCCTCGGTCACGCTCATCGATTCAATCCCTAAGTATATGCCATCGTGCACTGCGAAACAATTCCTGTTACGAAAGTGATTTTTCCAGTTGGAAATACGGAGCCCGCAATCTATATTTGACCGATGGAATGTGGGGCCACCCCGCATTTTTCTTTATATGACCAGAAGAGATGGGCGCGAAAGAGACGGAAAATATCGATGCACGGATCGCGGAAGTCGTCACCGGCTTCGGCGCACGGCTGGTGGATATCGTCCGAAGGCGCGAACGCGGCGTCGATGTCGTCGAGGTCTTCGTCGATCATGAACGGGGAATCACCGTCGAGGAACTCGCCGATCTGAGCAGGTCTCTCTCGCCGATGGTGGAAACCGCGTTGGAAGCGCGAGGGGCATATCGGCTCAACGTCTCGTCGCCGGGATTGGACAGACCGCTCCGTTTCGGGTGGCAATACTCCCGCCATGCCGGGAGGACGGCGCAAATCGTATTCGAGGCGGAAGCAGGCGAACGAACCGTGGTCGGAAAACTCCTCGGCGAGGAGAACGGTGTCATCACCGTCGAGGAAGGGGGAGAACTCTTCCGTATCCCCTTCGAAAAAGTGCGCCGCGGAGTCGTCCTGCCGCTGTTCAAGGAGACGGAAAGAAAAAGAGGGTAGCACGGAGGAATATTGCCTTTATGAAAACCAGGACCTCGATCGAACAACAGAGAATCGAACGCAAATCCGAGATCGTCGACTCCTTCAGCCAAATGGTACGCGAGAAGGGAATCGACCGGGACCGTCTCACTTCGATCGTCGAGGACATCTTCGGCATGATGGTGAAGAAGAAATACGGGCCTGACGCGAATTTCGAGATCGTCGCCAATATGGATAAGGGCGAGATCGAGATCTTCCTGATTCGGGAAGTCGTCGAAAACGTCGAGAACCCTGCGACACAGATCGACTCTCAGACCGCCTACGAACGCTCCGGCGAACACCTCGAGGTCGGGGAGGAGTTCGTCGAGATCATACCCTTGGAATCCTTCGGCCGCCGGCTCGTATCCACGGCGAAGCAGAACCTGAACCAGCGCATCAAGGAGATCGAAAAAGACCTCATCTACGACGAGTACTCGGAGAAGATCGGGGAAATCATCGTCGGGGACGTCTACCAAGTCCGCAAGAACGACGTGCTCATTAACCATAACCGAACCGAGCTCGTCCTGCCGAAGAGCGAGCAGATCGCCAAGGAACGCTACCGCAAGGGCGACGTCATCCGCGCGGTGGTGAAGGAGGTCCAGCGGAAGGGGAGCGGCATGCCGGTGGTCATCGTATCACGGGCGGACAACCTCTTCCTCCGGAAACTCTTCGAGCAGGAAATCCCTGAAGTGTACGATGGGATCATCACCTTGCGGAAAATCGCCCGGGAGCCTGGAGAACGTGCCAAGGTGGCCGTACAGTCGCACGACGACCGGATCGACGCCGTCGGTGCCTGCGTGGGGATGAAAGGCGTCCGCATCCATTCCATCGTCCGCGAGCTGAACAACGAAAACATTGATGTCATCAACTACACCGACGATCCGTACCTCTTCATCCAGCGCGCGCTCGCCCCGGCGAAATTGCTCGAGGTGACGATCGACCGCGCAACGCGCACGGCCAAAGTCCGCGTCGAGCCCGACCAGGCTTCGCTCGCCATCGGACGGAACGGCCAGAACATCCGCCTCGCCTCGGAACTGACAGGATACCGGATCGAGATCGTCAAGGAAGGCGAGGATATCACGAAGACCATGGACGAATACGAGATCGAACTCGACGAGTTCATCGAGGACTTCGGCGAGGAGCTCATCGAGACGTTCAAAGCGGCCGGATACCGCACCGCAAACGACGTCATTCAGGCACCCGTGTCGGAACTGCTTGCGAAGATTCCGGGGATGACCATCGAACGGCTCAACGACATCGTGGTCGAGATGAAGAACGCTTTCACGGAAGAAAGCGCCGAAGAGGACGAAGAAACCGCCTGAACCTGTCACTTCCCCTGGACCCGATTCCGCATGCCCGTGTCAGAAAAACAAAAAACACGCTTGTACAAGGTCGCGAAGGAATTCAACCTCTCGCACGACACGGTGATCGAGTTCCTCGTCAAGAAGGGATACGACGTCAAGAACCACATGTCCGTCGTCGACGAGGAAATGCTCGACCTCCTCGAGCGGCACTTCAAGAAAGATAAAGCCGAAGCCGAGCGGCTCGCCCGCAAGCGGCGCGAGTTCGACGAGCAGGACCGCCGCAGGAGGGGAGAAGAAGAGCCTGCCCCGACTGCGAAGACGGCGACGCGCGAAGAAACCGTCGCTCCCGCCGTTGTCGAAACCGCTCCCGAGAAGAAGGAAGTTCCTCCCCTGGTCGAGGAAACGACCGAGATCGAGCACGCCGTCGTCGCTCCGCCGCCAGAAACCGAAATCGAGGTACTACCCGCTCCCGTCCCGGAAGTGGTACACGTGGCGATGGAGGAAGGAGAAACCCGGGAACAGGTCGAGGTCGCAGCAGTGGAACCGCCGGCCGTCGAGGTCGAATCGACCCCGGAGGCCGTGGAAGCCGCTGTCGGTGCCGTCGTGCCCGCCGCCGAGTTGACGGTCGTCGAGGAAACGATTGCCGAAAGGGGAACGACAGCGCCCGAGGTGGAAGAACCGATAGAAATCGTCGAGGAACAAACGGATCTGGATGTTTCCATCGAGGCGAGCGTACCGAAAATGGGACTGACGGTCCGGGGCAAGATCGACCTCGATGCCCTCGAGGCGAAACGGGCGAAAATCGAGCGAAAAAAAGAGACAGGTGCCGTCCCCGCAGTTGAGGCCGAGGAAAAACCGAAGCACAAAAAGAAGAAAAAGAAAAAGATCGTTGCGGGCGGAGTCGAGCCTCTGGAGGACACGGCGGAAGCTGAGAAGAAGAAGGCGGCCAAGCGAGGGAAAAAAGGCAAAGTGCGGGAAGTCGACGCGGGCGAAGTGGACGATGCCATTCGCCGCACGATCGCGGCCATGGGCGATTACGGAACCGTATCGGCACGCGCACAGCTCCGCAAGAAAAAACGCGCACGCAGGGAAGAAGAAGAAAAACGGGAAATCGCGCGGGCGGAGCAGGAGAAACGGACCCTCAAGATCTACGAGTACGCAACCGTCAGCGAAATCGCTTCAATGATGAACGTCACGGTCGCCGAGGTCATCTCCTCCCTGATCAAGCTCGGGATCATGGCGTCCATCAACCAGCGCCTCGACCTCGATACGATCACGCTCGTCGCATCGGAATTCGGTTACGATGTCGAGCATGTGGAACTCGAGGAAACCGATGTCCTCGAAGACAAGCCGGATGATCCGGCCACTCTCGTCCCGCGGCCGCCCATCGTCACCATCATGGGGCACGTCGATCATGGGAAGACGTCCCTCCTCGATTACATCAGGAAAACCAACGTCGTCGCGGGCGAAAGCGGCGGGATCACCCAGCACATCGGTGCATACATGGTGGAACTCCCCCCGGATGCGCGGAAGATCACGTTCCTCGACACGCCCGGTCACGAAGCCTTTACCGCGATGCGTGCGCGAGGCGCCCAGGTGACGGACATCGTCGTCCTCGTCGTCGCCGCCGACGACAGCGTCATGCCGCAGACGGTGGAAGCCATCAGTCACGCCCTCGCAGCGAACGTCCCCATCATCGTCGCCATCAACAAGATCGACAAGCCGGGGATCAACATCGACCGTATCAAGCAGCAGCTCGCAGATCGGCACATCCTCGTCGAGGAATGGGGCGGGAAATATGCCGCCATTCCCATCTCGGCGAAGACCGGTCAGAACGTCCCCCTTCTCCTCGAACGCATTCTCCTGGAAGCGGATATCCTCGACTTGAGGGCGAACCCCAACCGGGAGGCGCGCGGCGTCATTCTCGAATCGAAAATGGATAAGAACGGTATCACGGCAACCGTCCTGGTCCAGAAAGGGACGCTGCGCATCGGCGACTCGTTCATCGCCGGCAGCGAGTACGGCCGTGTGCGTCTCCTGCGAGACGAGCGGGGGAACCGTGTGGAATCTGCACCGCCGTCCACACCAGTCCAGGTGCTCGGCTTCAACGGTTTACCGCAGGCCGGCGATTCGTTCGTCGTCGTCCCGTCCGACCGCGAAGCGCGTTTCATCGCAGGAGAGCGGCAGATGATCAAGCGGGAAGCGGAGTTCCGTGCCCGCCGGCGCAAGACCCTCGACGATATCTCCGAGCAGATCAGGGTCGGCGGTGTCGGGGAACTCGCCGTCATCGTCAAAGCCGACGTCGACGGGTCGCTCGAAGCGCTCTCCGACTCTCTCGGCCGTCTCTCGACCGACGAGGTCCGTGTCCATGTCATCCACGCGGGCGTCGGTGCAATCTCGGAGTCCGACGTCCTCCTCGCATCGGCATCCGGCGCGATCATCATCGGGTTCCGCGTCCGCCCGAATCTCAACGCGCGCAAGCTCGCGGAAACGGAGGATGTCGACATCCGTCTGTACGATATCATCTACAACGCGATCAGCGACGTCAAGAGCGCGCTCGAGGGGATGCTCCGACCCACGATCACCGAGAAAGTCACAGCCACCGTCCTCGTCCGCGAAACGTTCAAGATCTCGAAGGTCGGCACCATCGCCGGCTGCTATGTCCAGGAAGGCAAGATCCACCGCCACAACCACGTGCGCCTCCTCCGCGACGGCGTGGTTGTATATACCGGCACCATCAGCTCGCTGAAGCGCTTCAAAGACGACGTCCGCGAAGTGGAACAGAATTTCGAGTGCGGGATCGGACTCGACGGTTTCAACGACATCAAGGTCGGGGACGTGATCGAGGCCTTCGAACGCGTCGAGACCAAGCGCACGCTATCCTAGGCACCGGGGGGAACGATGTCCATCCGCACGGAACGTGTCGCCAACGTCATCCGCGATGTCATCGGGGAGATGTTCCTCCGGGAGATCGATACGACGGGGTACGGTCTCCTGACCGTCACCGATGTCATCATGACCGCGGATCTCCGCATCGCAAAGGTCTACGTCAGCCATTACCGTTCCGAGAAGACGGACGAGGCGGTTCAAGCGTTCCTCGCGGATCACGTCAAGGCCGTGCGGATGAAGATCGGCCGCTCGATCCGGCTGAAATTCACACCGGAAGTCCGGTTCTACATCGACAACACGATGAACCGGGCCGCCAGGATCGACGAACTCCTCACCCGCATCCGTCACGAAGAAGGGAATCGGTGATGCACCCGGAGGGCTTCAATAGCATTGAGCGGTTCCTGTCGGACCAGGGGGGGGTGTTGCTCATCGACAAGCCTGCGGACATGTCGTCCTTCGACGTGATCCGGTTCCTGCGCCGTATCCTCGGCGTCCGGAAAATCGGCCATGCGGGTACGCTCGACCCGATGGCGACCGGCTTGCTCATCGTCGCCTCGAGGAGGGAGACCCGCTCGCTGGGACAATTCCAATCCCTCCCGAAAACCTACGAGGGGGAGATGGTGCTCGGGGAGACAACGGCGAGTGACGATGCACAGACGCCGGTCACGAGAAAGCGGGCTGTCGAGGGGATCGGAGAATCCGAGGTGTATGCTACCTCACGGGAGTTCCTCGGCGTCATCCGCCAGGTTCCCCCCATGTATTCCGCGGTGAAACGCGACGGGGTGCGCCTGTACCGGCTCGCGCGCCGCGGTGTCGAGATCGAACGGGAACCGCGGCAGGTGGAGATTCACGCCCTGGACATACTCCGCGTGGAAATGCCGGTGGTGTCCTTCCGTGTCGTGTGCTCGAAGGGGACGTATGTCCGTTCGCTCGCCCGCGATATCGGCGAACGGCTGGGTTGCGGGGCCCATCTCCGATGTTTGCGGCGGACCGCGATCGGAGGGTATTCCGTCGGGGACGCGTGGACGCTCCCTGTCCTCGAGCGCAGGAGACGCATGTCGGGGGCGGAGGCGTAAACCGATGAGAACCGTCCACGATCTCACCGCCGTAAAGCCTGAACCGTCGGTTGTGACCCTCGGGACGTTCGACGGCATCCATCGCGGACACCGGCTCATCATCGAGAGCGTCTGCGATGAGGCGCGCCGAAACGCCCTGCGATCCGTTCTCGTCACGTTCGATCCCCACCCACGCGAAGTTCTCCGCCATGACGGCGAACGCATCTATCTCCTCACGACGCTCGAGGAACGGCTTCGCATCCTGAATGAGACACCACTCGATCTCTGCATCGTGCTCGCATTCACCCGCGACCTTTCCTTGCTCGAAGCGGACGAATTCTTTCACCAGGTTCTCGTCGAGCGCATAGGCGCGCGTCACCTGGTGGTGGGATCGGATCATGCGTTCGGGAAGGGCCGGCGCGGGCGTATCGAACAGCTCCTCGCCCTTGGGGCCGAGAGCGGGGTCGTGGTGACCGCCGTGCCGGAACTCGTGCTGCCGGGTGGACCCGTCAGCAGTACAGCGATACGGAGGGCTCTGCATGCCGGTGATATGCGCACGGCATGGGAATTCCTCGGCCGTCCGTACACCCTTTCGGGCGTTGTTCAACGCGGGGAAGGGCTCGGGCGGCGCATCGGTTTCCCGACGGCGAACATCCGCATCGCCTCGGAACGGAAACTCGTTCCCCTCGACGGGGTGTACGCCGCCCGCGTCCGGACACCAGACGGGATCGACCGGGCTGCGATGGTGAACATCGGGCGCAGGCCCACGGTGTCGGATGACGACACGCGCAGTGTGGAGGCGCATATCCTCGACTTCGACGGTGACCTCTACGGGGCCTGCCTCGAGGCGGCATTGATGGAACGCTTACGGGACACCATCCGTTTCCCTTCCGTCGAAGAACTCGCGCGGAAACTCGCGGAGGATGAACGAGAGGTTCGTCGACTCCTCGCCACCGAAGACCTTTCACGGATCAATAACAGGATACACACGTAAGGAGCATCATTCATGCCGTTGACCAAGGAACGCAAAGCGGAACTCGTCAAGAAATACGGTGCCCACGAAAACGACACCGGAAGGCCGGAAGTCCAGATCGCCATTTTGACGGAGACGATCAACGGGCTTGCGAGCCATTTCGAACGGTTCCGTAAAGACCACCACAGCAGGCGAGGTCTGTTGAAGATGGTCGGCAAACGCCGTCGACTCCTGGCATACCTCCAGAAAATCGATATGGACCGTTACCGGACCATCATCAAGGAACTCGACTTGCGGAAATAAACCGAGCCGCGACGTTCGCGGAATGGAGAAGGAAAGGAAAGACATGGCTGTAAGAAAAGAACTCGACATCGGCGGGCGCACGCTCATTCTCGAGACGGGGCGCTTCGCCAAGCAAGCCGACGGAGCCGTCATGGTGACGTACGGCGATACGATGGTGTTGACCGCCGTCGTCGCGGCAGACACTATCCGCGAGGGGGTGGATTTCTTCCCCTTGCAGGTCGAGTACCGCGAGAAAACTTCCGCAGCGGGGAAAATCCCCGGCGGTTTCTTCAAGCGCGAGGGGAGGCCGACGGAGAAAGAAATCCTGTCGTCCCGCCTCATCGACAGACCGATTCGGCCGATGTTCCCCGAGGATTTCCGCTGTGAGACTCAGGTCCTCTGCAACGTCTACTCCTCCGACCAGGAGAACGACGGGGACATTCTCGGCTGCATCGGTGCATCCGCCGCCCTCATGATCTCGGATATCCCCTTCGACGGCCCGATCGCAGAGGTGCGTGTGGGGCGGATCGACGGGGAGTTCGTGATCAATCCCACGTATACCCAATTGAAATCGTCCGACATCGACATGGTCGTCGCCGGCACGGCCGATTCGATCATCATGGTCGAAGGGGAATCACGGGAAGTGTCGGAAGCCGATATGCTCGAGGCCATGCGCTTCGGGCACGGTTCCATTCGGAAAATCTGCGCGCTCATCGAGGATCTGGCCAGGGAAGCCGGTGTCCCCAAGCGTGCCGTCGAAGCGCCCCAGATCCCGGAGGGCCTGGCAGAGGCTGTCGCCGAGATCGCCGAGGCACGCCTCACGGAACTCGCGGAAACCGTTCTGACGAAGGACGATCGGAAAAAAGCTACCCAACTGGTGTACGACGATGTGCTGGCGGCTCTGGCGGAACACTTCCCCGAGCAGGAGGAAACGATCAAGCGGCTTCTCAAGGAGATCGAGAAAGCGGCGATGCGCAGGACCATCCTGACGAAAGGGAAACGTCTCGATGGTCGCGGACACCGCGACATCCGACCGATTTCCATCGATGTCGGTCTCCTGCCCCGCGCACACGGTTCCGCTCTTTTCACGCGCGGAGAAACGCAAGCGCTCATGTCGTGTACGCTCGGGACGAAACAGGACGAGCAGATGATCGACGGGCTCATAACCGAGTTCAAACGCTTCATGCTCCATTACAATTTCCCGTCGTTCTCCGTCGGTGAGACGGGGCGTATCGGTGCGACCTCGCGAAGGGAAATCGGTCACGGCAATCTCGCCGAACGCGCCCTCAAACCGCTGATCCCCGCGGAAGAGGAGTTCCCGTATACCATCCGACTCCTCTGCGATATCCTCGAATCCAACGGCTCCTCGTCGATGGCGACGGTCTGTGCGGGTTCCCTTGCCCTGATGGATGCGGGTGTCCCCCTGCGCAAGGCCGTGGCAGGCATCGCGATGGGTCTCATCAAAGAAAACGACGATGTCGTCATACTCAGCGACATCCTCGGGAACGAAGACCATCTCGGCGACATGGATTTCAAGGTCGCTGGGACGCGGGACGGGATTACCTCGTTCCAAATGGACATCAAGATCAAGGGCATCTCCTTCGATGTCATGGAACGCGCTCTCCAACAGGCACGGGAAGGCCGATTCTTCATCCTCGACAAGATGGATGCGGTCATCGCGGAACCTCGTCCGGATCTCTCGCCGTTTGCCCCGCGCTTGACCACGATCTACATCCCGATCGACATGATCGGGGCGGTGATCGGACCCGGTGGAAAGGTGATCAAGCAGATCGTCGCCGAGAGCGGCGCGCAGGTGGATATCGAAGACGACGGTCGCGTCATCGTGGCGGCGGTCGACAAGGAATCCGCCCGCAAGGCGATCGAAATGATCACGCGTATCACCGCTGTCCCGGAAGAGGGGGAAGTGTACACGGGCCCCGTCAAGAAGATCACCGAGTTCGGTGCCTTCGTGGAAATCCTCCCCGGCAAAGAAGGCTTGCTCCACATTTCCCAACTTGAACACCGCCGCGTGGAATCCGTCGACGAAGTCCTCAAGGTAGGCGACATGGTCACCGTGAAATTGCTCAAGGTCGAGGATAACGGGAAAATGAGCCTGAGCCGGAAGGCCCTCCTCGAAAAACCGGGAGGCGCGGACGGCGATTCCGACGATGACGGCCGCCCTCCGCGCAGACATGGACGCCCACCGCGGAAACGAAATTGAAACCGATGGGAAAACGCCACCGTGTTCCCGTCCTTCCCCCGTGGGCCCGGCGGCGGTCCCCGATGCAGGGTAGGAGAAGAGAACAGACGATACAGGAGAACGAGAAATGCCGAGAGTGATTTTTTCGATCACATATGCCGTGAAACCGGAACTCCGCGAGGAGTATCTCGAAACGATCGGCGCTCTGAAGAACTATCTCACGGCGGAACGGGGCAAGGACTATTCCGTCTTTGAGGTCAAGGGAAAGCGCAATCACTTCAGCGAGGTCTACATCTGTAAATCGATGGAAGAGTACGACCAGCTGGAGGAGGATTCCGACGAAGTGACCGATCAACTCATCAACCGCATCGTGAACGATTTCGTCCGCGATGGAAAGGTCGAGTACAAGACGCTTGTCGAAACACTCTAACGACCCGCCGAGAGGCTGTACCGCAGGCAGTGGCCGACGATATTGTCCTGAACAGCCCGGAACGGCGCATGGTCGCCTGCGAAGTTCTGCATGGTGATACTGAATACGAGGGGGACACCCTGCGGCGGGAGCACGTAGCCGGACAGCGAGCTCACACCGTTGAGCGTACCGGTCTTCGCGTGAACGTAGTCGGCACCTTCGACGTTTTTCAAACGCGACATCATCGTCCCGGATCCTGGTTGGGCCAGAGATGCGATGAAACGCTTTGCCGCACTCGACCTGTACATGGTGCGGAGGAGGGATCCGATCGCGGAGACGCTCACGAGATTGCCGTGCGAGAGTCCGGAGCCGTCGACGAGCCGTATGCTTGCCGTGTCGATTCCCATGCGGTGAAAACAACTCGCCATGGCGAGCAGGCCGCATGCCCACGATCCCAGACCCTCTACCGCGAGTCCGATGGTCTTGAGGAGGCATTCCGCTGCGAGATTGTCGCTCGAGCGGTTCACCGCCGCGAGGACCTCGTCAAGCCCGCGTTCCACCGCGGCGATGGAGCGGCGCCGAATCGGGACTTTTCCCGTGGCCGCCGGTCGGTCCGGGGTCTCGATGCCGAATGCCCGCAGGGCGGATGCGAGCGTACAGGCCGCGTGCGCAGGCGGGTCCCACGTCGCGACGGTGACGGTCTTCAGCGTTCCTGCAGGGACGCTCCCTGTGATCCGGTGGTACGGTCGGCCCGGCCGATTCGTCCGGTTTTCCTCCCGGACGTCGATGGCTCGGCATGGGATGACGCGTGCCTCGACGCCGCGACCGGTCACGGCGTCGACGAGGATATCCGACCCTCGACAGCTGTCCGTATCGACGGAGACGCGCTCACCCTGACGTGTCCCCCCGCGAAGGCGTACGGGGGATACATTCCTCTCGAAGGAAAGGGCGGTGACGGGTGTGCAGTAATCCTCGCCGACGTCTTCGAGCATCCACGCGGGGTTGTACAGAACGGAATCGAACGCGGTGAGATCCAGGCAGATCGCTGAAATCGTGGGTATACCGGTCTCACTGACCGCTGTTGCGAGACGCTCGACGTCCTTCGTACTCAGCAAGGGGTCGCCACCCCCGATCACCCAGAGAGCGGGTGCACCCGATGAACTCTCGTCGAAAGCGAGCTCGGTGCGGAAACGGAAATCCGACGGAAGCGTCCAAAGAGCTGCGGCCGTCGCGAAAAGCTTCGCATTGGAAGCGGGCCGAAGGAGCACACGGCTGTTATGGGCGTACAGAATTCTCCCCGTCTCCGCCTCGGAAATTTCAACGGCGGCGATCACCTTGCGGAAGAGAGGGGTGGAAAGTTCCTTGTCCACCGCACGCTGCAAGCGTTCGAGCCGGGCCGTATCCTGGGCATCGACAGGTATATGTCGGAAGCAGAGGAGAACGGCGATCAGCACGATGTGCAAGACCGGTTTCACGGGTATGGTTTTCTTCATCGGGATGATGGTGAGTTCGACGTTCTCCGCACCTGCCGTGGGGTCCGGTATCTCCGTGTGCAGAGAGGCACCCGAATGTGAAGCCGATAGTGCGAGGCGGAATGCTTTTACCCGCAAGCTCGCGGAGAGCTTCACGGAGGCGCAAATCCGGAGCATCTTATCGAATTTACCGCCGGCGTGCAACGTGTATGGGTACGACGTCGGGGATCTCGACGGGGACACGACCGCTGATCTCGTGCTCACCGTCGATGCGGAACCGGCAGGGAAATCCCTGCATGTGCGCTTCTTCCTGCAAAGGGGTGCACGCATGGATCTCGTGCGCGAACTCGAGCGGGCGTACCTGTCGGATCCCGTCGAGGTCGGCGTGTCCATCGATGACGGTGTATGCCATGTGGCGAGGAAACGGGCCGAGTTCTCGTGGGAAATCGTCGGGTACTCTCTCAAGGGGAATGTTTTTCGGCAGATCGAACACTGGGAGACGTATCGGCTCGCTCCGCCGTACCCGCCCGGTCTCGCCGTCGAACATACCAGCGACCGCCGATCGAATAGGACCGTCGAATCCTTTTACCGGCTGGGCGATGAGCGGGTTCTTTCCCGGCACGAGGGAGGAATGGTTCCCGTCTTCCCGAGAAGAATGAAACTCCCACCCCTTCTCGACGACGCTATAGCCGACACGACCCCTCACAGCCTGACCCGGGGTCCCAGCAGCTGGTTCGGTCCGCTCGACTGCGGACTGCGAGTCACTGCACGCTACGACACGGCATCCATTACCATCATGGTCAGGGTGAACGATGATCGGATCGTCCGGGACAGCGCCGGTGTCGAGGGCGATCGCCTGGAACTCTGGTTCGATCCCGGCACCGAGCCTGTGATAACGCCGAGCGGAAAACCGAGGGATAAGGCTGGTTCTTCCGCGTTCGGTGTCCGCATCTCCATGAACGGCGGGGAACAGCCTGCGATTCTCGCACGGCAAGCAGAAAGGAAATCGAGAGACGAGCGTACCGCCTTGTTCGGGAAGGTTCATAGTACGGTGAACACTGTGGAAGCAGGCGTGTGGGACGTTTCGTGCGAAATCCCTCTCCGCATTGTTCGAGGGGTGTCCGGGGCGAAAACCTCCCGTTTCGCGGCATGCTATAGGGATATCGATTCCCGCGAGCATCCGGAGTGGGTGACCGTCATCGCCACGGCGGAAGATTTCGATCCGGATATCCCGGCTACATACGGTTTCCTGACATTTTTCGAACCCGGCGAAATCCCTTATGAGTGGGAAGATTTCAACCTCTTGCCCTTAGTGAGCCGTATGCGAAGTGCTGGGGTCATCCCTTGAGAAATCGCAATCGTGTGAGATTGCTCCTTTCCCCTCGGGATTGTTCTTTCCTTGTTTGCCCTGCAAAATCGACATAACTTTTTGCTGGAATTATTGACGAGAAGTCAAGGGATGACGGGCATCGTTTTCGCATTGTCGGTAGCATCGGGTTTCGTACACGCGGGCGGCTTGTTTTTCTGCCACGAATCGCCGCGTTCCCTTGCGGTGGACTGTGCGCGAACCGACCGTTGCACGCTGACCGGCGTCGCCACACGGGTGGAAGCCGCTTGCAATGCCGGGGCTTTTCGTGCATCCCCCAGCCCGATCATCGAGGCCCCCGAGAACCGCGGCGAAAGCGGTGATGTCCGACCCCTTCCCCTCATCTTCGCTTCCCATGACACGCCGTTGAGAAAGTTCCAGCGGGGGAGCGGTCGAATCCGCGCACCGGATTCGTTCCCTCCCGCCGCCGACACCGGAACGATTTCTCACAAGACAGGAACGGACACAGCACCATGTTGCAATTCATATCCAAACTCTTCGGGGGGAAGAAATCCGAGCGGGATATCAGGGAACTTCTCCCCATTGTCGAACAGATCAATGCGCATTACGCGGAACTCCAGTCCCTGACGGACGACGAACTCCGGGCGAAGACTCAAGAATTCAAGAGACGGATCGCCGACGCGACGGGCGACATCGAAAAGCGGATCGAGGAACTGCGCGAGAAACTCCGCTCGGACACGGAAGAGGAATTCGACCGCGTCGCCGTCCACGAAGAAATCGAGGAATTGGAGAAAGAACTCCACGAGACAATCGAGGAGACGCTGGACGAAATTCTCCCCGAAGCGTTCGCCGTCGTGAAGGATACATGCCGGCGACTTGTCGGAAAAGAATTTGAAGTGGTGGGGCACAAGGTCGTCTGGGACATGATCCCCTTCGATGTCCAGCTCATCGGCGGCATCGTCCTGCACCAGGGAAAAATAGCGGAAATGGCGACGGGGGAAGGGAAGACCCTCGTCGCTACGCTCCCGATCTACCTCAACGCCCTGCCGGGTAAAGGCGTCCACATCGTGACGGTCAATGATTACCTCGCCCGGCGGGACAGCGAATGGATGGAGCCGATTTTCGAGTTCCACGGTCTGAGCGTCGGCTGCATCCAGAATACGATGGATTCCCGCCAGCGACGGGAAATGTACGCCCGGGATATCACGTACGGCACGAACAACGAGTTCGGCTTCGACTACCTCCGCGACAACATGGTCGTGGACCCGGCCGACATCGTACAGCGTCCGCACAACTACGCCATCGTCGACGAAGTCGACTCGGTCCTCATCGACGAAGCCCGGACGCCGCTCATCATCAGTGGTCCGGTGGGGGAGACCGAACATAAGTTCGACGAGATGAAACCGCGTGTCGAACGTTTGGTCAACGCCCAGAACGCCCTCGTCGCGAAAATCCTCGCGGAAGCGGAGCGCCTGCTCGCGGAGGGGAAGACCGACGAAGCGGGCGTTCTCCTGTACCGCGCCCAGCGGGGTCTCCCGAAGAACAAGAAACTCCTGAAGCTCTTCTCCGAGCCCGAGAACAAGGCCCTCGCCCAGAAGACCGAGTACATCTACCGCGCAGACAACGCACGGCGCATGCCGGAGATCATCGAGGAATTGTATTTCTCGATCGAGGAGAACACGCATACGGTGGATCTCACCGAAAAGGGGCGCGAATTCCTCGCCCCCTCCAAGGAGGAAGCGGATTTCTTCGTCCTCCCCGACCTCCCCTCGCAGCTCAGCCAGCTCGAGGCGCTGAACCTTCCCCCCGACGAGATGCAGCGGAAAAGGGACGAGCTCCAAAAGATCTACGCCGACCGGAGTGACCGCATCCACACGGTACACCAGCTCCTGAAAGCGTATTGCCTCTACGAGAAGGATGTCGAGTACGTCATCCAGGACGGCAAGGTCATGATCGTCGATACCTTCACGGGGCGCATTCTCCCTGGTCGGCGGTATTCCGACGGTTTGCACCAGGCCATCGAGGCGAAGGAGAATGTCAAGGTCGAGTCGGACACCCAGACGCTCGCCACCATCACCCTCCAGAACTACTTCCGTCTTTACCGGAAACTCGCGGGAATGACCGGAACAGCGGAAACCGAGGCTGCGGAGTTCTACGAGATTTACAAGCTCGACGTCGTCGTCATCCCCACGAACAAGCCGTGCATCCGCATCGACCACGACGACCAGATCTACCGGACCAAGAGGGAGAAATACAACGCCGTCATCGACTTGATCGAGGAGCGGAGAAAGAAACGGCAGCCGGTGCTCGTCGGGACGACGAGTGTGGAAGTCTCCGAAACCATTTCCCGCATGCTCAAGCGGCGGAACATCCCGCACAGCGTCCTCAACGCGAAACAGCACCAGCGCGAGGCGGAGATCGTCACCAACGCGGGACAGCCCGGCGTGGTGACCATCGCCACGAACATGGCGGGCCGCGGGACGGACATCAAGCTCGGCCCCGGAGTCCGCGAGGTGGGCGGGTTGCTCATTGTCGGGACGGAACGGCACGAGGCTCGACGCATCGACCGACAGCTCCGGGGACGCGCGGGTCGGCAGGGTGACCCCGGCGAGTCGATCTTCTTCATTTCCCTCGAGGATGACCTCATGCGCCTGTTCGGATCCGACCGCATTGCGCGTGTCATGACCCGTTTCGGCGCTCAGGAAGGGGACGTCCTCTCGCACCCGATCATCACCAAGTCGGTCGAGCGCGCCCAGAAGAAGGTCGAGGAGAACAACTTCGGGATCCGGAAACGCCTGCTCGAGTACGACGACGTCATGAACCAGCAGCGCACGGTGATTTACAACCGGCGTCGGCAGGCGCTCACCGGCGAAAACCTCAAGGACGAGATCCTCGACATGCTCGACCAGTATGCCGAAGACCTCGCCGATCGACACTGGGAAGCGGGTACGCTCGACGAACTCCGCGAGGAGGTCCGTCGCAACCTCGTCGTCGACATCGCCTTCGACCGAGAGAAGCTCGACGTGGGAGGCGTGAAGGAACTCAAGGAGCAGATCGTAAAGGCCGCTACCGCATTTCTCCAGAGAAAGGAACGCGAACTGACTCCGCCCGTGATGCAGCAGCTCATGCGCATCGCGATGCTCCAGGTCATCGATATCCGGTGGAAGGAACACCTCCGCGAGATGGACGAACTCAAGGAGGGTATCCACATGAGGGCATACGGGCAGAAGGACCCCCTCATCGAGTACAAGAAGGAAGCCCTGGATATGTTCATCCAGATGATCGGGATGATCAACCAGGAAGTGCTCGGGATGGTCTTCCGCCTCTACCCCGTCCCCGAGCAGTTGGTCAGAAGGCCGGTCGGCCCGCGGCCGCAGGACCTGCAGACGACGCACCGCGAAACGGCCGGCATGGGGTATCACGCGGACCGGCCGCCCGTTCCCGGCCAGCCGGAAGCGCCTGCGGAAGCGCATGGCGAGAAACGTATGCCGGTCCGGAAGGAAAAGGAACCCGGGCGCAACGACCCCTGTCCATGCGGCAGCGGGAAGAAATACAAGAAATGTCACGGGGCGTCGTGAAGAAGACGGCACGGAGAGGCATGGCCGCGACGTCCCGTTCACTCACCATCCCCTGCCCGGTCTGCCGGGAAGTGAACGATGTGCTCGCCGTTCGGTGCTCCGCGTGCGGCGCGTTCATCCGGGACCGCGTCCCGACGTTGAATTTCTTCACCACGCTGTGGAACATCTGCGAAACGCCCGTCGAAGGCTTGATTCGCGTGATCCGGAGCGAGCAGAAAAACTACGTCTACGTCCTTTTTTCTCTCGGCGGACTTTTCGCCGCTGTCGTGACGGCATCCCTCTCGCGGGCAGGGGAAACATCACTTCACCCTGCCGTTCTCTTCGCTGCTCTCTACGTCCTCGGTTTACCCGGAGGGATCATCCTCGGCACCGTGTTCTCATTCGTCCTCGATATCCTCATCCGGCGGGGAAGGATACGGCGCATCCCCTTCCGGACGGTTTCCGCCGTCGCCGCGTGGTCTTTCGCGCCGTACAGCGTCATGTCCGCTTTCCTCGTCCCCGTCCTCTTCGCCCTGTTCGGAAAACACCTGTTCGCGTGGGACCCTGGGCCGTGGTCGCTGAAACCCGGGCCGTTCTGGGTTGTTAGCACGCTCCTCGGAGCGGCCGTTCTCGCGTCGTTCCTGCTCACCGCTCGAGGGGTATCCCTCCTCGGTGTCGGTGTACAACGGGCGGTTGCCTCCGTTTTCGGAGCGCTCGTCATAGCCCTTCTTCTCGTCGCGGGTGCATCCGTATGCGTAACGCTGTTGGTCGTGTGAGGTCGTGGGAGGGGCATGGGAGACGCGGATCGATATTGCGGTGCTGGCACGGGGAACCGGAATGACGACCTGATGGAGCCCGTGAATCGCCATGCCTGACCTGCGTGATCGTTTGTCGCCGGGAGTGATCGTCTCTCTGATTGTCGATGAGATCGATGGCTTCGACACACGCGATCTCGTGTGCGCCTTCGCCTGCGCGGCGGAACGAGGAGGCGCGGTCGGTCTTCGCGTAGAAGGCATCGCTGCGGTGACAGCAGTGCGGGAAAGGACGAACCTCCCCATCGTCGGCTTCGTCAAGGGGACGTACCCCGACGGTTCCGATCTCGTGACGCCCGACCTCCGCGATATCGAAGCGCTTTTCGCGGCAGGTGCCGATATCGTAGCCGTGGATGCCACCAAAAGGAAAAGGCCGAACGGTATGGATGGGTTCATCTTCTTCGAGGAGGCGCGGAAACGGTTCCACGAACCACTCTGGGCGGACTGTGCTCAGTTCCGCGAGGGAATCCGTGCCGCCGAATCCGGCGCGGACGCTGTGGCAACGACCTTGGCCGGCTGCGTCGTCGATGCAGCGGCGGGGGAACACCGTCTCCCCGATTTCGAACTTGTCCACGATCTCGCCTCGTCGCTCCTCATTCCCGTCATCGCGGAAGGCGGGATCTGGACGCCCGAGGACGCCGTCCGCGCCGTAACGATCGGCGCGTACGCCGTCGTCGTCGGAAGTGCCATAACCCGGCCCCGACTCTTGACGCGCATGTTCGTCGACGCGGTCGGATCGCTGTACGAGGGTTGATCGTGTTTTCCCCGGGGTGAGGAACCGGTGAAGCCATGACGATTGCCTGATTGGAGGGTGCAACCATGACATTGAACGAACGAATCATGGCGGATCTCAAGGAAGCGCTCCGCGCAGGGAGAACCGTCGAACTCATGGCGCTCCGAAGCATCCGCGCGGGGATCCTCGAAGTGGAGAAGAAACGTGTCGGCACCGTCCTGACGGAAGAAGACGAACTCGCCGTCCTCTCGGCGGCAGCGAAAAAGCGACGTGAGGCGATCGAACAATACCGCTCGGCGGGACGGGAAGACCTTGCCCGCAAGGAAGAGGAAGAACTCGCCGTGATTTCACGCTATCTGCCGCAACCGCTCACGGACGAAGAACTCGAAACGCTCGCAACCGGCACGATCGCGCGTCTCGGTGCGGCAGGCATGGGCGATTTCGGCAAGGTCATGGGGGCGCTCATGAAGACCGTGCGGGGAAGGGCCGAGGGAGAGCGTGTCCATGCGCTTGTCCGCCGCCTTCTCGGGGGAAGCTGATGCCCGACACTCATCCCTTCCAGGACGCCGCCGAGAAACTGGAACTCCGTTCCATCACGGAAACGATCGCGCGGTCCGCGCGTTCCGATTTGGGACGCGAGCATGTCGCCTCGCTTCAACCGACGAACGTGTTCGCCGAGGTGGCCGACGAGCTCGGGCGGGTAAGGGAATACCTCTCGCTCCTCGAGTCGACTGACATTCCCCCGCTCGATTCCCTTGACGATATCCGTCCCGCACTCCACCGCGCCTCCATTGCCGGGAGCATCGTTTCCGCCAAGGACTTCCACAATATCGCGCGTGCGCTCGAAACGTTTCGGAACCTCGCCGCCTTCTTCCGTAAACGTGCCGACCGTGTGCCGTTTCTGGCCGCTCTGACCGAAACGCTTTTCCACGATAAGCTCCTCGCGTACCACATCGACCGCGTCGTGGATGAGGAAGGGACAGTTCGAGACAGCGCCAGTGCGGAACTCCGTGCCATCCGACGGGAGATCATCGAGAAGACCGAACGGCTGCGCCGCAGGATGGAGGCGATCCTCAAACGGGTTTCCCAGGAGGACATTGTCCAGGAGGAACTCGTGACCCTCCGCGACGGACGGATGGTCCTCCCGGTGAAGGTCGAACACAAGCGACAGGTGAAAGGCTTCATCCACAGCACGTCCGCCACCGGTCAGACCGTCTATATCGAGCCGACTGAAACGCTCGATCTCAATAACGACATCTGCGATCTGCAATTCGCCGAACAACGGGAAATCTCCCGGATTCTCGCGGAACTGACCGAACGGTTGAGGCCGCACGTTCAGGATATTCTCCGTTCCCTCGAACGGTATGCGGAACTCGACTCGCTGGCTGCACGTGCCACGTATGCAAGGGAGAACGGCTGCGCTATCCCCGCCGTCGCTCCGCAGGGGACCCTCACCCTTGTCCAGGCTCGTCACCCCCTCCTCCTTGCCCACAAACGCCGCGAAGATGTCGTACCGCTCGATCTCACCCTCGGCGACCCGGAGACGACCATCCTCATCACCGGTCCGAACGCCGGCGGGAAAAGCGTCGCGATGAAAACCGTCGGCCTCCTCGCGCTGATGGTTCAAAGCGGCATACCTGTCCCGTGCGACCCGGCGAGCTGTTTCCCCGTGTATACAGCGGTCGCCGTCGATATCGGCGACGAACAATCGGTCGAGAACGACCTGAGTACGTTCAGCTCCCATATCGAGCGACTTGCCCGCATCACGAGGACGGCGGATGAACGGAGTCTGGTCCTCATCGATGAGATCGGGACGGGAACCGATCCGGCGGAGGGAAGCGCGCTCGGCGCTGCGATTCTCGAGGAATTGACCCGAAAGGGTGCGCACGTGATCGCCACGACGCACCACGGCATGTTGAAAGCGTTCGCACACGAGCACCCCGCCATGCGGAATGCGGCGATGGAATTCGATGCTCGTTCTCTCCTGCCGACGTATCGATTCCGAGCTGGGCTTCCGGGGAGCAGTTACGCCTTCGAAATCTCCAGGCGGCATGGGTTGGATCCCCGCATCATCGATCGTGCACGGCATTTCCTCGCGACGCGGAGCGATGCGCTCGAGAACCTCCTCGCTGAGGTGGAGAGGCGCGCCCAAGAACTCGGGGATCGTGTCCGCGAATCGGAAAAGGCCGAAAGGGAGTACAGGAAAGCGGCGGAGGAATACGAACGCAGACTCGAGGCTTTTCGTCGCGAAGTCCGCGAGATGCGGCGGGAGGCCATGGTGGAAGCCGAACGCCTCCTGCAATCCGCGAATTCCGCCATCGAAAACGCCGTCCGGGAAATCCGCGAATCACAGGCCCGGAAAGAGGTGGTTCGCCGTGCCCATGAAGAGGTGGATGAGATCCGGAGAGCAGTCAGAGAAGGGTTGGAAGACCTCGCATTGGAAACACCCATTTCCCATCGCAGCGAGGACAGGGAGACTCCTTTCCATCCCGGAGACTTCGTCGTGATCGCCGGTGAGCCGGCGCGCATAGGCGTCGTCATCCAGGAACCGCGGGGGGGGAAAGTCGCGGTCGCGTTCGGTTCCGTGAAAATGCGTGTGGATATCGACCGTCTTGAACATGTGGAACCTCCTCCAACCTCGCATCCTATGCCTACTCTTTCTCCCACAAACAATACGCGCAATGAAATCGATATCCGGGGCATGTATGGCGACGAAGCGGTCGCTTCCCTCGACACCTATCTCGCCGAAGCCTATGCCGCCGGGTACCGGCGCGTGGATATCATTCACGGGAAAGGGACAGGGACACTACGGAAACGAGTCCAGGAATTTCTCCGCACGATACCGTTCGTCGAGAGCTTTCGTCTCGGCGAGTGGAACGAAGGCTCCAGCGGGGTGACGGTCGTGTTTTTCAAAGAGTGATATTCCCGTTCAATCGCCGAAATCTTAATCTCCGCTTCTGAGAATACCAGGGACGGAGAGAGGAGAGATCCCCATTCTCTCCGGTTTGGAAGAAGGAATTGCGGCGGTTTGTGTGACATAGCCGAGTGACCGTGCATACTCGGTTGTCTGTTTGTGCGTCTTAGGGAAAGTTTGTATCCTGCGTTCGAAACATCTCCGGAACATCCTTCTGGGGGAACGTCGTGAGATTCGCGACACCGGGTTTTATCCTCCTGTGGTTGTTGGTTCTCCCCTCGAACGCGCAGGTCGTCCAGGTCCCTCTGGATGCGGGAGGGAAAATCATGTCGGTCGATCGCTCGCTCGAGCGGCGTATCCGACTGTTTCCCGAGTACGAAGGGTTCACGGCGGCACGCCTTTTCCAAGCTCCCGATTCGTCTTTCATCCTCGAAATCGAAATGCTCCGGGATTCTGTGGTGTTCAGGGAGAAGAAGGTTCTCTCCCCGTTGGAAGCCGGGATGTTTCGGAAAGAGGTGACGGCAAGAATCCTCCGGGCGGCACCCGAGTTCCATTTTGACCAGGAGGGACGCCCGCGTTTCCTGATCGGAATGGCGGGACTGGCAATCGGGTTCTACAGCTGGGCGTTACCCACCATGCTCGGAATCACCGGGATGCACGAAGATGAGGCAGCGGCCACGATCGCTGTCGGGACGGGCGGTATGGCCGCAGGTTTTCTCATTCCCTACCTCTGGACCGGGGATTCGCGCATGACGGCGGGGATGGCTACGCTTGCGCTCCAGGGGGGATATCGCGGGATTGTCGACGGCCTTCTCCTCGCCGGTCTCATCGACCCGTCGGCGGATGTACGAAGCGCCATCACGGCGGAGTTCCTCGCGAGCGTTGGGGAAACGATCGGAGGTGCTGTCATTGCAGACAAGGACGGATACACGGCCGGCTCTGCAGGAATCATCGCGGCGGGAGGAAATCTCGGCCTCGGGGCGGGTATGGTCTCTGCTGTGCTTCTGGGTTGGACGGAAGGGAGTTGGGAATCGTATGGACGTGGAATTTCCGCTCTCGGCCTCGCAGGGACGGCGGGCGGATACTTCGCCGGCTCTCTCATGGCACGGGACGCCCGGTATACGGACGGCGACGTGGATGTTTTCTTTACTGCAGCATTGCTCGGTGCAGCCATCCCCGTCTCACTCCTCGTCGCTGCCGAGGTCAAGGAGACAAAGTTGTACGGGGGTGCGGTGCTCGTCGGCTCGACAGCAACGTCGTTTCTCGCTCATCGGTTCCTTCGCACGCGGGATTTCAGCGCCAGTCAGGGACGCATCGTCGCCTTGTGCTCACTCGCGGGGGGACTCCTGGGAGGCGGGCTCGGGTATTTGCTAACGGGTGACGAGAAACCCGAACGCCTTATCGCACCGATGACGGCGGCGGGCTCCGCTGCGGGGTACGTCCTCATCCTTTCGAGTTTGGATGAGGAAGCCAGGGCGGCTTCTTCCTCGTGGTCCATTCACATCTCGCTCGTTCCTTCCGCACCGGATGCGATGACGAATTCCCATCGAACTTCGCTCGCTCTCGTCCCTTCCCTTTCCTTTCATGCCGTATTCTGATGAGAACCAGGGCCGAAGGGGGCATGATGACACGGGAAACGATCGGAAAAAAAGGAAATGCCTGCCCTTGTCGGATCCTTCGAGTTTTGTGCTTTCTTTGGATCGGGTTCGAGTTGGTTCTCTCCACGTGTGCGGTCGCTCAAGCGCAGGAGATTTCCGTACCCATCGACGCAGATGCTCGTTTCGAACGAATTACCCCCGATCTCGAGCGGGAAATTCTCCTCTTCCCTGAGTATCCCGATTTCCGCGACGCGCGTTTGTTCCTCCGTCCGGATTCGACGTTCGTCCTCATCGTCGAGTACGGCCGGAACGATTCCCTTCTTCACGTCGAGCGGCTTATGACGAAAGAGGAGGTTTCCGCTTTCCGGGCCGAAGTGACGGGGCGCGTGAGACGCAGGGTCCCGATAGCTTCGGTCGGTGGTGAGGGACGGACCGCATTTTTGGTGACGACGACGGGTCTCTCGACGTTTTTATACGGGCTGCTGGTTCCGTCCGTCCTGGAAATACAAGACGGGAATGAGAAAGTGGGGACGTACCTCGTCACCGCAGGTGCGGGGTTTTTCGTTCCATACCTGTTCACGCGCCGTGCCCGGGTGACCGATGCCATGGCGGTATTGGCTTTGCAGGGCGGTGTCCGCGGTGCACTCGATGGGCTTCTTGCCGCGCATTTCCTCGATATTGATGACGGTACCGCTGTCAGCGGGTTCGTGCTCGGTGCCAGCGTTGCAGAACTTCTCGCTGGTTACGGCATCGCGCAAGCCTCGCATATGGAAGCGGGAAAAGCGGGAATCATCAGCGTAGGCGGGAATTTCGGTCTCGGTGTGGGGCTGTCGGTCGCCGTGATGGTGGACCCGAAAGCTCTCGATAAGGGAAATGCGCTCGGCGCGACAGGAGCACTTATCGGAACGGCTGCAGGTTATGCATCGGCAACGCTCATGGCAAAGAAATCCTCGTACACATCCGGTGATGTAGATGTCGTCTCGACGGCAGGCCTTCTCGGAGCGGGGTGGGGCTTGACATTCCTAACACACCTCGAGAGGGGGAACGAGCGGACTGTAGCATGTTTCTTGTCCACAGGCGCGGTGGCTGGTTTGACGGTAGGTCATTTCATCCAGCGTGAAAGGGATTTTCGAGGCGTCCATGGCACATATCTGCGGGTCGGCACAGCGGTTTCTTGGATAGCAGGGGCGGGTTTCGGGACCTTGCTCAGCCTCCACAACGATTACAACGAGTCGGCACGGATCATTCTCACGACGGCGAGTTCTTTGTCCACGATCACATACGTATGGATGGTGTCCTCGTTCGCGAACGAGGCGCAGAAGGCATGGGAAGAGAAGAATCCCGCGATCGGTTTCTCGGTATCTCCCGACTGGCGGACCGCTTCCGTGCTGACGTGCGAGGGGGGAAGAATGGTTCACCTCCGTTATCCGTGCGTGACCGTCCGTCTTCATTTTTAACAATCGAAAGAACTCTCGCGGTCTGGTCCCGGAAATACATCCGCCCTGATTCTCTCCATTTTTTTCTTCCTCTATCACTGCTCTGTTTGCTTGTGCATCGCTCGTTGCCGAGATGAACCGGGAAGCTCAATACCATGACCACTCGGCAAAGCGAATCCGGAGAGAGAACGAATTTCTCCCTGGCGCGTTGATGTCGCCATTCTGTGAAAATGTGTAAAACCATCTGAACCCCTCCCGCAAACACGTTTTTCATATTCAGGTTCTGTTCCCAGCAGTGATCGGCTCTGTTTCTGGGATATTTCTGGGGGCAGGGTGCAGGAAAAGAATGCCTCATGAAACGGCACGGGATTTTGACCGAATCGGTGCACAATGGAAATTCAAGGAGACCTTGGAAAAGGAGGAGAAACATGCCTGCATGGTTTATTCCACCGCTTTTACCGACGTCGATGAGTGCCGGAAGATGCAGTGTGTTCCTTTCGACATGTCGTTTCCTCGGTCTGTCGCTGGTTCTCTCCTTGCCGCTCTGTGCCCAGAAACCCCTCTTTTCCTTCGGTCTTATCGCCGATATCGAGTGGGCGGATCGGGACGACTCGGCAGGGTGCTATCACCGAGCCGTTGCGGGGAAACTCCGAGAAGCGGTTCATGCCCTGAATTACGAACCGCTTCGTTTCGTCGTTCAGCTCGGCGATCTCATTTACGCACGCGGAGATGAAGTGGTGCACGCACAGGAAAACATGGATGCGGCTCTTTCTGTATTGACCAAGCTCAAGGCACCTCTTTACCATGTCGCCGGCGAACATTGCCGAGAGGTGGGCATCGATGTCCTGAGGAAAAAATGGAAAGCGACACGTCTGTACCGCGATTTTACCGTCACCGGACTGCACGGTTGGCGGTTCGTCATCCTCGATGGGGCGGAGGAAGGGGATGGGTTTCTCGGGAGGGACCAGATCGCGTGGTTCGGGAAAACCCTCGCGCAAGCGATGAAAAAAAAAGAACGCGTCATTGTTTTCTCCCATTACCCTCTCATCCGAGAAGCTGCCCCTTCCCGGCGGTTGAGCCGACCCGACACTTTGCTTGCGATTCTCGACTCGTTGCCGTGCGTTGCGGCGTGGATTGCCGGTCATGACCATGGAGGAGGTTACGCGGTGCGGAACGGTGTGCATCATATCACCATCCGTGCTCTCGTGGCATACCCCGAACGAGCGACATACTCCATCGTGAACGTCTTCGCGGACCGCATAGTGGAACTCGGATGCGGGTTCGAACCGGTGCGTGTGTGCTCGTTCGAACCAGTGAAGAAATAATTTCCTTTCTCGAAGCACAGTCATAAAACCGGTTAATCGGGGGGAAATCTATCGAGCACCGCAAGGGCTCCGAACGGCGCTCGGGGGAGGGAAGGCTCTTCATGCATGTTGTTGATTCCTTCCCTCGAGGATCCTTGTGAAAAATATGATTCACTCGTGGTGTGTGGCGGCTATGAGGTAAAAACCATGACCGACAGCGCCTTCATGCGTCCAACGGGGAAAAGCACTATCGAAAACCGGTGGATATCGTTCTCTGGGCGATGGTTCATCGTGGCGTAGATACGGGTATCTCTTCTTATCCGGTAGCATGACACAGCCTATTAATGGAATACTGATAAAAAACAGGTATATAGCGCAAATTATGAAGAGGATACGAGAATGCAGTTTCGCTTTCATTAACGGAGATGAATCGCAAGTCGCTTGAACAGACCGATCCCTGCTTTGATTCGTTCTTGTGAAAAAAGTACCTTTACTAACAACTTCATACAAATCTCGATATCTCAAAGAAATTGCTGATATTGCCGATACACTGAAAATATTTCAGAATTATATCGCCGCTTATGGTGCAAATACTGCAATCTTAAAGAAATCCGTTGCTGGCATATGTATTGTTTTCAAATGGGGAGCAAGGTCTCACTGAGGAAATTTGAAATCGTGAGACGAAAACATTCATTACACAGCAAATTTCCATGAGCGACCACGTCGAGCAGGAAAGCGGAAAAGCGCGGATTCTCATCGTCGAAGATGAGGCAAGCGAAATCAATCTTTTAACTCACCGTTTGGCACAGAGAGGCTATGAAATATGCGGCGTGGCAGAAACCGGCCAGGAGGCGGTGGAGAAAACCGCCCAGCTCAAGCCCCATGTCGCCTTGATGGATATCCGCCTTCGTGGTCGAATGGATGGGATCGAAGCTGCCCATATCATTCGTGAACGGTATCGAGTCCCGTGTATTTTCGTCACCGCCTACGATGACGACGAAACCCTCTGCCGGGCACGTGTCTCCGAGCCCTATGCATACCTGCTCAAACCATTCACGGACAGGGAATTGTATTGGGCGATCGAGATCGCGTTGTACAAGCACCGCATGGAACAGATCGTCCACGAGAAGAACTCCTGGTTTGCGACGACTCTTCGCAGTATCGGAGATGCATTGATCGCGGTCGATCCGCGGGGAAACGTCCAGTTCATGAACCCGGTCGCGGAAAACCTGACAGGGTGGAAACAGGCAGACGCGCTGGGGAGACCGGTTGCGGAAATATTCGACATCATCCACGAACAGACTCGGAAACCGGTCGACTCGCCGGTTCACATCGTCCTTCGCACGAACGTCTCCGTCGGCGTGTCGAATGGCACCATTCTGCGCGCGAAGGATGGGACGGAAATCCCGGTCGACTCGTCGGCTTCCCCCATCAAGAACGAAGGGAAGGAACTCGTTGGTGCCGTCCTCATTTTCCGCGACGTGACGGAGCGGAAAAGGGCCCTGCGGATGATCAAGAAAAGCGAGGAACATTACCGCCAGCTCTTCGAGTGGAGTTTGGCAGGGGTGTACAAGGCGGACATGCAGGGCCGTATTCTCGACTGCAATGACGCGTTCGCTAAAATGTTGGGTTACGCCGAGCGCAAAGATGTCATTGCGGCGGGCGATCGCCCCTGGTTGGCTTCACCGGAAGACCGGAACGCTTTTCTCGAGAGGATACGGACGAATCGTTCGACTGTCCAGGAAGAGCTTCGCTTCATGAGAAAGGACGGGACGACGTTCTGGGTCGTCCAGAACGCCGGCGTCCTCGACGATGCCGAGATCGGGAACGTCATCCTGGGGACGGTGATCGACATCACCGACAGGAAACGGATGGAAATGGAACTCCGCGAGGCGAAGGAACGAGCCGTCCAATCCGATACGTTGAAAACGTCCATCATCGCGAATCTCTCCCATGAAATTCGGACGCCGCTCAACATCATCCTCGGCTACGCGGGCGTCATCCGGACATTCCTCGCCGACAGGATCAAACCCGAGGAAGAGGAATTGTTCGTGCACCTCGAGTGGGGAGCGAAACGCTTGATGAGGACGGTCGAGAACGTGATCAACGTCTCGAAAGTCCAGGCGGGGATGTATCAGTTCAGGAAAGAGATTCTCGATCTCTCAGCCGAGCTGCGCGCCATTGTCGAGGAAATGCGGCCTGCAGCGACCCAGAAAGGACTCGAGTTGACGCTCAATTCGCCGGGTCCCGTCTACGTGTCTGCGGATAAGTATGCCGTCGACCAGGCGTTTCTCAACCTCCTGGAAAATGCGGTCAAGTTCACCCAGAAAGGGGGTGTCACCCTCGATATCTCCATGGACAACGCAACGGCGAATGTGATCGTCCGCGATACGGGGGTGGGGATTGCTCCGGAGTTCCTTTCCCACGTGTTCGGTGTCTTCCTCCAGGAAGAGAAAGGCTGTGCGCGGGCATTCGATGGGTTGGGCCTCGGTTTGCCGCTCGCGAAACGGTACATCGAGGGGAACGGCGGGACGATTCGGATCGACAGTGCGAAATGTTCCGGGACCTGTGTGACGGTTCGTCTTCCCCTCATCGATCTCGCATTTTCATCGCAGGGAACGGAAGGCTCGAAGGATTCCCAAGGTATGTTTTCCTGAATCCCGCACGACAAATCGATCGCCAGCTTTGAGCGGGAAGGTGATCGTTTCGTTGATCGGTCGAAGGGAATTCGAGGGGTATCGGGTCGTTCTTTCGATTGACTGATAAAGAATCGCCACGGATATTGCATGGCGAACGGTCGGCACTACCGCGCCGCGGACATTCGATATCCTGACGAAACGACTCCAACACCGATGATTCTTTGCCTTTCGCAACGGTCCCTGCTTTTCGGGACTATCGCAACGATAACGGTACTCGTTCTTCACCTCCCAGCCCATGCGCAAAGGGTGAGGACACATGAAGAACGCGAAAGAGAAAACCGAATTTTGACTCTCTCGAACGAGATCGTCTCCTGCTCCGTTACGCTGAACGGAGACCGCATCGAAAGCGACAGACTTGCGATTCTCCTTCCGTGGGCACGAATGCATAACGCTCCGCTCGTCGAGATCGTGTCAGACGCAGGCTTTTCCGTCGAGTGCGTATGGAGCGGACCGTTCCCACAGGGCATGGGGAGTGACGAAGGAGGCTCTATTCGTTTCCAGAAAGGGGACTTTTCCGTTAGCGGTTTCGCTTTCCGGCAACAACCCGACGGTTCCGCCACGCTACGCTTGGAATGCAGGCACCGACAATCGGCGATTCATGTTCGTGTCGAATACATGCTCGACACCGGGGCTTTTTATTTTCGGCGTAGGATTCTCCTTTCGGACACGAGCGGTTGCGGGCATTTTATCCAGACCATCGCCCCGCTCGATGCGGCTCTGCTCGGGAAGTGGAAAATCCTCAAATCGGGGGGACTCGGTCAACCCGCGGTTCTCCAGTCACTCGACGGCGGTGCCTTTTTCGGCTTGGAGTATCCGGCTGCGTCCGTCTCGGTGACTGTATCTCCGCACGGGAGTACGGTGCAGTGTATCCAAGAATGCGGCGAACGGCTTCGTGGGCTTTGGCTGGAAAGCGACTGGACCGTCCCGGCCGGGATCACGATGACGGTGGCGCCGGGGGCCATCCTCATGGGGCCATTGAATGTCGAGCTCAAGGTACAGGGCCACCTGGACGCGCTGGGCACGGCGACGCAGCCGATCACCT
>JARYLZ010000033.1 GCA_029907355.1 Bacteroidota bacterium
CGGAATACATCCCCTCCCCCTGCCATGCATCGACGAGCGTTTTCACCTTTCGTCCCCGCGGGTCGTACACATTCAGTTCCACGCGGCCCGGTGACCGGACGGCGTACTCAGCCGTCATCGATTCGCGGGCGGGGTCCGGGAAGACGGATCGCAAACCGGCGGGTGGAGGCGGTAGAGGGATGGATGCGTCTTGAGTCGTTTCGAAGCTCCCGATCTCGCATGCATCGGTTGCACCCTGGGCGCCTTGAATCTCACCTCCCGCTGCGAGGATCCTCCCGTCCGGGAGCATGGTCAACGTGTGATTGCACCGTTTCGACAGCATCGGCGCGGCGGGTTTCCATGCCGATATCAACGGTGCAGTCCCGTCGAACAGTTCGCATGCCTCTGACCCCCAGCCCGTCGCCCATGCGCCCGTCACGAGGACGATCCCGTCGTGGGAGAGCAGAGCACGATGGAGACGGCGTCCGAGCGACATCGGTGCAACCTGCACCCACGCGCCCGTACCGCCCGCAGCCGCCGGGTCGAACAGCTCGCACGAGGACCGTTCGGGGTTGTCCCCTCCGGCAACGAGAACGGTGCCGTCGGGGAGCAGTGTCGCGGTGTGTCCCTCTCGCGGTTCGTGCATCGACGGAGCCGCGGACCATGTCTCCGTTCCGGGATCGAAGATCTCGCATGTGGAGGTGGCATACCCCTGGGAGACCCCGCCCGTAACGATGAGGCGGCCGTCGAGCAGGAGCGTGGCCGTGTGTTTTCCGCGCCCGATGGAAAGGGAATCGACGATTCTCCACGTCCCGCTCGCCACGGCTTCCGCGGCATCACCCGCACCGCGCACGTCGCGATACTCGAAGATCTCACACCCGCGGAACCCTTGCATGGCCGCTTTTCCCCCGACGACGAGCACCCGATTCCCCGGGAGCAGAGTCGCCGTGTGTTCCGACCGCGCGCAATGCATTCCCTCGACAGCGACCCATCCACCGAAGAAGGGATTGAAGGCCTCGCAGCTCGTCAGATCGGCGTCGTTCCACCCCGCCGTTACCAGCACCAAACCCGAGGGGAGAAGCGTCGCCGCATGGTGGTCCCGGGGTGTGCTCATCGGTTGAACCGCTGTCCACGAACCTTGGCCGCCGTCCCCAACCGGGTCGAACAGTTCGCATGATCGGAGATGGGCAGCGGAAAGACAGCGCCCACCGGTCACGAGAAGCTTGCCGGAAGGCAACAGCGTGGCGGTATGGTAGTACCGGGATTGGATGAGGGGGGCAACCGGCCGCCATACGATACCTGTGACGCTTGCCGCCGGCCCGAATTGCGGGAAAGAGACAGGGGACGCCCCGAAAAGACCCGCTGCCGCCGAGAGCACGATGATCGGCCTGAAGATCGGTTTCATCAGACGCCGTCCGACATCATTTCGTGGCAAAGCATTGTCGCTCTTTTCACTGAACCGTGGGATGTCAGGGGGATGCCCGCGCTGCGGTCGTTGACGGGATCGTGAATCGGCGGTCGGTATCACTGTGGATTCGAACACTTTGAGGAATGTGACACCACGCTCACGAGCGCATCGGAACGTTTCGATCTTTCCTGTGAAGGGAACCTACACGTCCAAAGCGGATTTTCAAATACGGCGGTCAGGGAACAATCGCCTCGATTGTCTTTTCACCTTAGAAAAGGCTTACCGCGCACCGGCTCGTTCAAGCTTTTCACGTATTTGCCTTTCCTTCGAATCAAGTTCTCACTATATTCTTCAACAGACGAAATAGATTGACCGCAAACACCGTGGTTCCTGCAGCCGACGGTTTTCCGTATGCATACGAGCAAAAATGCTTTCCCTATTATGACAAGGAGCTTCCAATGATGAGGACTTTTGCGACAACCTTTCTCCTCGTCTTTCTCCCTGCTTTTCTCCACGCACAGAACCAAGGAGGAGGCGGGGATCGGAATGCGACGCATCGCGTGACGCTGAACCGGTGGGTCTCTCCCGCCGTTCCTGCGGAACGGCACCTCGATACCCCGTTTGCCGGCGAGGGGACCATCGGCGCCGCATTCGAGCGCACCGACGCCCTGCTCGACATCGACCGGATGGTCGGCGAACCCGTCTGCTTCACCCTGACGGCGAAGGATAAGAACGGGAACGTCATCCGCAGCTGGAACACGACCGGTCTCCCCACGACGCTCACACTCGTCGGATCGTCGGCGAACACGGACTCGAGCACGCAGTCATGGAACGACGATCCGCTCGCTTACAGCTGGGCGACGATCACCCTGGAAGGAGGGGGGGCGCTGACGCAGATCAGCCCGAACGAGTGGTCCGTCCCCGCCAGCGCTTTCAACGACGAAGGCCAGTGCCGGATATGCCTGGTCCACACGAAAGCGGAGAAAGGCGTCACGATCCGCGTGACGCCGCAGGTCCCGTACCTGACGCAGGAAACCGATAAAATCAACTTCCACGAACTGGAGACGTCGAACTTCCTCGTCCAGTTGTGTTCCCAGGTACCGGGGAAGGATGCCGTATTCCACATGCGGCGTTACGAGATCCTCGTCGTACCCCGTGACAAGTACCTCAACACGCAAACGACGGAGACGACCCAGACGCGGTTTTCCGCGCGCTGGCCGGGCGAGTTCGACAACACGATCCCGGGCCTCGCGGATATTTTCAGCGGCGACGTCTTCATCAGCGGTCCGACGAATTACGCCATCGCGTCCCGCATCATCCGAGAACAGCCCGCCGACGAGTACCAGTGGATCATCGCTTATGCGTCCGCAAACCCGGCCATCAGAGGACAGACGAACCCTTACGAAATCCTCAGCCACGAGCCGAACCCCTTCCAACTCCTGACACCCGCGGACAACACCGGTTGGGTGTTGGACTCGTGGACGAGTCGGACGAAGGAAGATTTCACATGGGAGCGCCCGACGCCGCCCGACCCCTACACCGACATCAAGGAATCCTGTTTCGACCCGCGCCTGTACTCGGATGAGGTGCGGTATACGTGCGTGTTCGTGGACAGCATCAGCCTCACGCGGGCGGTGCGGATCGCCTCGAACAACGGCGGCCTCGAGCCCGCCCTTTCCCTGACACAAGGTCAGCTCGTCGATATCATCGAACAGGTGACGGGGCAGAGGAACCTGGCGTCATGGCATCTCGTGTGGTACGTGGAAGCCACCGACGGCCTGTACGTGACGAAGAGCACTCCGCCCGAGAACGACCCGAACAACCGGCCGGGTTTCCATCTCTGGGGGAGCACGGTATCCGCACCGAGCCCGCCGGTGCCCGCGAAGCTCGCACTCCGCCAGAATTTCCCGAACCCCTTCAACCCGTCGACGCGCATCGCCTTCTCTCTCCCATCGGGCGGGCACGTTTCGCTGAAAGTGTACGACCTTCTGGGCTCGTACGTCGCGACGATCACGGAGGGAGAGTACGAACCGGGCGAGCACCAGGTGGAATTCCGCCCCGACAACCTCCCGCCTGGGATTTACATCTACAAGCTCCAGGCAAACGGGAAAACGCTAACGCGCCGCATGACCCTCCTGAAATAGGCGACCATCATCGGAACATATGCCAAGGGCGGACGAGAAAGTCCGCCCTTGCTTTTTCATCCGCCTTCCCTGTTCTCCGCCGGGCGAAAAGCGGAAGAGACGTCCGGATGCCGCCTTCGAGAACGCGCAGCTCCCCTGCGGGAATGGAATCGGGTAAAACGCGCTCGGGGAGCGGGCCGTTCTACGCCGCCCCCATCACGGCGTTGAAGACCGTCGTCACGACGATATCGTTCACCGAACAGCCGCGGGAAAGGTCGTACGCGGGGCGCGCGAGGCCCTGGACGACGGGGCCGTAGGCATGCGCGCCCCCGAGTCGCTCGGCGATCTTGTACGCGATGTTTCCCGACTGGAGGTCGGGGAAGATGATGCAATTCGCGCGGCCTGCCACCTCGCTGCCCGGGGCCTTCCGTTCCCCGATGGAGGGAACGACCGCGGCGTCGAACTGGAGTTCCCCGTCGATGCGGATGTCCGGACGCCGCTCCCGGACGATGCGCAAGGCTTCGCGCACCTTGTCGACGAGTTCGTGCTCCGCCGAACCCTTCGTCGAGAAGGAGAGGAGTGCGACCAGCGGTTCCTCTTCGAGCATGGTGCGGTGATTGTCCGCCGTGGACACGGCGATATCCGCGAGCTGTTCGGCATCCGGGAGGGGCACCACCGCGCAGTCGGCGAAGGTGAAGAGCCGCCCCGGGAATTTCATGACGAAGAAACTCGAGACCGTCCGGATGCCCTGCTTCAGGCCGATGACGAGGATGCCTGCGCGGAGGACGTCCCCCGTCGTGGAGAGGGATCCCGCGACGCTGCCGTCTGCCATGCCGGTTCGGACCATCATCGCGCCGAAGAACAAGGGGTTCGTCATCTGCGTACGGGCTTCCTCCGGTGTGATACCCTTGTGCTTACGCAACTGGTAAAAGGTATCGGCAAAAGCGTCCAAGTGCGGGGACGACGCCGGATCGGCGATATCGACGCCCTGGAGCGAAACCCCCGCTTCCTCGGCCGCCCGGCGGACCCGCTCGGGATCCCCGACAAGGCTGATGCGCGCGAGACCCTCATCGACCGCGATGCGTGCAGCGGAGACGGCGCGAGGGTCCGTCGCATCGGGGTAGACGATGTGCCTCCGGAGCGCACGCGCGCGTTCCTTCATTTCTTCGACAAAATGTTCGGGATTCATTCGGTAACCTCTGGTGGAAAAGACACAAGGAATATGTCTTCGCGAAAGTACCACCGGCGGGCCGGAAACGGAAACGCATGCCGCACCGCGGTGGTGGAATCCGTTTCGTATATTGGGCGCATTGAAAGGAGAGATGAACGGAACCATGGAGCTCGCTCTGGAACGAAACCCGGCCATTACGCCGCCCCGCGGCCCGCTCGTGTTCATCATCATGGACGGGATCGGCATCGCGCCACCTTCGCCCGGCAACGCCGTCGCCAATGCGCGGACACCCAACCTCGACCGTTTTTTCTCGACCGGCATGATGACGCTGCTCAAGGCGCACGGTCCCGCCGTCGG
This sequence comes from Bacteroidota bacterium, assembly GCA_029907355.1. Lineage (GTDB taxonomy): Bacteria > Bacteroidota > Ignavibacteria > SZUA-365 > SZUA-365 > JARYLZ01. The sequence continues at coordinate 5,039 of JARYLZ010000033.1, forward strand.
TCTGCCGAGCGAAAGCGATATGGGCAACAGCGAAGTCGGCCACAACGCCCTCGGCGCAGGGCGCGTCTTCGCGCAAGGTGCCCTTCTCGTCAATCGTTCCATCGCGGACGGCTCGATTTTCCGTTCCCGCCACTGGCGGACCATCGTCGAGCGCCAACGGCAGGGAGGGACGCTCCACCTCATCGGCCTCGTCTCCGACGGGAACGTACACTCGCACATCGACCACTTGTACGCCCTGATCGACCGTGCTGCGGAGGAAGGCATCCGCCGACTGCGGGTGCATGCGTTGCTCGATGGGCGCGACGTGGGCGAGAAATCCGCCCTCGAGTACATCGTCCCCCTCGAGAGGAAACTGGCGGAACTCTCGGCGGCGGAGGAACGCGACTACCGCATCGCGTCGGGCGGAGGTCGCATGGTCGTGACGATGGACCGTTACAACGCCGATTGGAACATCGTGAAGCGCGGCTACGACGCCCATGTCCTGGGGATCGGGAGGCCTTTCCCCAGCGCTTCCGATGCGGTTCAAACATTCTACGCCGAGGACCCCGCGATGACGGACCAATACATGGATGCGTTCGTCGTCGCGGACGCGTCCGGCCCTGTCGGGCGTATCGTCGACGGCGACAGCGTGATCTTCTTCAACTTCCGCGGCGACCGTGCCATCGAAATTTCGCGCGCGCTCACCGAGCGCGATTTCCACGAGTTCGACCGCCCCCCTTTGCCGCGTATTTTCTTCGCGGGGATGATGGAGTATGACGGGGACCTCCACATTCCGGAGAACTACCTCGTCGAACCGCCGTGCATCGAACGCACGATCGGCGAGTACCTCTGCGCCGCCGGGGTGCGAAGTTTCGCGATTTCGGAAACACAGAAGTACGGGCATGTCACGTATTTCTGGAACGGGAACAACAGCGGTTACCTCTGCGAGGATCTCGAAACGTACATCGAAATCCCCTCCGACCGCATCGCGTTCGACCGGGCGCCGAGGATGAAAGCGTACGAGATCACCGAGCAGGTCCTCGCGCTGATCGACGGCGGCGGGTACGAGTTCGGGCGTCTCAATTTCGCGAACGGGGACATGGTCGGGCACACGGGCAACTACGAAGCCGCGCTCGAGGCGGTGGAAACCGTCGATGCGTGCGTGGGGCGCGTGGTCGAGCGAACGCTGTCGGCGGGCGGCATCGCGATCATCACGGCCGACCATGGAAACTCCGAGGAGATGTTCACGGAGAAGGACGGCATCCGCATCCCGAAGACGAGCCACACGCTGAATCCCGTGCCGTTCTGTATCCTGGATTCGCGCCCCGACCCGCCGTACCGCCTTGCCCCCATCGCACAACCCGGTCTCGCGAACGCGGCAGCCACGATCCTCGCCCTTCTCGGATTCGAGAAACCCGACGACTACGAACCCGCCCTCGTCGTCCCAATGGAGCGGCGGTCCTGACGATTTTCCGTCCCGTACGAACTCCACGAGGTGCACCATGTTCGATCCGTACCGCAGAGATTTCCTCTCGCTGTTCGGGAAGGGGCTCGGATTCGCCGCCTTCACCTCCCCCAGCGTCGCGGCATTTCTCGAACGTCTCAGCGCGGCCGCCCGACGCATCGAGCGCCTCACCCCCGATCAGGCCGCAGTGGACGAGGATTTCTGGTTCGAGATCCAGCAGGCGTTTTCCGTCACGCGGAGCATCATCAACCTGAACAACGGGGGAGTCTGTCCGTCCCCGCGCATCGTCACCGAAGCGTACTGCCGGTACACCTGGGAGCAAGAGGAACTCCCCGCCTACATCATCCCACGGATCCTCGAGCCGCGCACCGAGCGCGTCCGCCAGGGACTCGCGCGCGCCTTCGGCGTCGATGCGGAGGAGATCGCGATCACGCGCAACGCCTCCGAGTCGTTGGAAATCGTCCTCTTCGGGATGACGTTCCGGAAGGGGGACGAGGTGCTCACGACGGCACAGGACTACCCGAGGATGATCACGACGCTTCGCCAACGCGAGCGCCGCGAAGGGATCTCCCTTACGGTCATCCCCATCCCCGTCGTCCCGTCGGAACCCGGCGAGATCGTGCATGCATTCGAGCGGGCGATCACCGAACGGACGCGCGCCATTCTCATCTCGCACATCAACTTCACGAACGGGCAAATCATGCCGGTCCGCGAGATCTGCGCCCTCGGCCGGCGGCACGGGATCGAGACCATCGTCGACGGGGCGCACAGTTTCGCCCATCTCGACATGACGCAAGCCGACCTCGGCTGCGATTACTTCGCCACGAGTCTCCACAAGTGGCTCTACGCACCGAAGGGCACGGGAATGCTCTACGTGCGGAAAGACAAGATCGAAAGCATTTGGCCTCTCATGGCGGCCGACGACAAACTCGCGACCGATATCCGGAAATTCGAAGAGACCGGGACGCGGTCCGCCGCACCCCGCTTGGCGATCGCCGAAGCGCTCATCTTCCACGACGGCATCGGCCCGGCGCGCAAGGAAGCGCGGCTGCGCACGCTCACGCGCTACTGGCGGGACTGCTTGAAAGACATTCCGCGCATTCGGTTCCACACGAGCGCCGACCCGCGCCAGTCCTGCGGAATCACGACGGTGGAAATCGAAGGCATCCCCGCCGCGTCCCTCAGCGCCCATCTTTTCGACAAGCACAAGATCTACACCACGACGATCACCACCGACGCATTCAGCGGCATCCGGGTAACGCCCAACATCTACACGACGTTCGCGGAACTCGACCGCTTCGTCGAAGCGATGGAGGCCGCGGCGCGGAAAGGCTTGCCGAAGTAGCCCCCGCCACCGGGCAGTGTTCACGAATTGGCTCACATACCGCGCCCTCGCAGAGGAACTCGACACCCGCCTGCACGGAGCGGAAATCACCGCCGTCTTCACCCAAGAAAAACACACGCTCTCGATCGCCCTCGCTCGGGAAGCGGAAGAGAGCGGCCTCCTCTTCTCGGCGAACCCGTCGCGGCCGTTCCTCGCGCCCCACGCGCCTTTCGCACGGGCCCGCCGGAATACTGTAGACCTCTTTCGCGGCGCCGTGGGGCGGCACATCGCATCGTGCCGTGTCGCAGCTGCCGACCGCCTCGTGCACATCGCGCTCGACGATGGGAGCGCATTGCTCTTCGTCCTCTACGGCCCGAGATGCGGCACCGTATTCCAGAACCCGGCCGGCGACATCGCAGAGTCGTTCAAGCGTCCGCGGGTGCCGGAAGCGGTCGTCTTCGACAACGCTTTTCCCACCCTCGGGTCGGAGGAAATCCGCCGGCACCTCGAAGGTTTTCTCTCCCTGCCCCTTGTCGAAGCCGTGCGCCGTTTCCGCCCGTTCATCCACGGGACCTTCGCATCGGAGCTGTTTTTCCGCGCGGGCATCGGTGTACAGGCCCATGATCTGCCTTTGCGCCTCGAGCACATCGAACCCCTGGCATCGCAGATGGCCGCCCTCCTGGAAGAATGCCGTCTCCCGCCGTTCCTCGTCTACAGAGAGGACAGCGTTGTAACGCGTATCTCTCTCGTGGAACTGACCCACCTCGGTGGAGTGAAACCCCTCGAGTACGGGAGCGTCTCCGAGGCGCTCGCGGCGTTTGCCCGAATGAGGTCGGCTTCCGAGCGTTTCCTGAGCGCAAGGTCCCACGTGCTGAGCGTTCTCGCCCGCGAAGAGGAACGCGTCGCGCGTGCCCGCGGACGGCTCATCTCCCCAAGCGAATTGGAGGAGCGAGCGGAGGAGTACGAGAAGTTCGGCAATCTCCTCATGATCAACCTCGAAGCGAGCCGCGAACAGCCGTGGCGCATCACGCTACCCGATCTCTTCGTCGATCCTCGCCTCGTCGTCTCCATACCCCTACGCGAGAACGAGACCCTGCTCGGGAATGCGCAGAGGTACTACGAGAAAGCGCGCCGGGCGCGAGCCTCGATTGCATTCGTGCGCGAGAGATCGGCATATTTCGACAGGCGGGAAAGCGCCCTGCGGGAACTCCGGCACGCCGTGGAACAATCCGGAGACTTGCGGACCCTCGCCGCTGTCCTCAAGAGCCGCCGCGATCTGCTCGTCTCGATAGGCCTCACCGTGGAAGGGACAAAGGAAAAACGCCCGTTTCCCTTCCGGCGCTTCACCGTCGCCGGCGGGCTCGAAGTCTGGGCAGGCAAGAGCGGGACGTCGAATGACGAGCTCACGCTGCACCACGCCCGGCCGAACGATCTCTGGTTCCATGCGCGCGGCGTCGGCGGGTCGCACGTCGTTCTCCGCACGCACGGCACGAAGGCGCCCGTCCCCAAGGAAGCGATCCGGGAAGCCGCAGCTATCGCGGCCTATTACAGCAAGCACCGCAATGCTCGTTCCGTTCCGGTTTCGTACACGGAGCGGAAACACGTGCGCAAACCGCGCGGTGCCCCGGCGGGCACCGTCGTCATCGAGCGTGAGCATGTCATCCTGGTCGAGCCTCGACTCCCCGAAGCGTCTCCTGAGGAAACCGACGCAGAGAGCAGGGAATGTTGAAGCTGAGGGGAAAGCCACTACGGGACCTGCCCAGCGTCCGCCCGCACACCGACGAGGGGTCGCCGCAACGAAGGGGTGCCCCGTGGGGATGAAAGGTTTTCACTCCTCCCGCCGGACTTCCGCCTCGCCGCTGACGCGGTAGATCACGTAGTTGCGAAGGCTTTGATCCGCCTCGAAACCGTATCCTTGGATTTTTTCTCTGGGCGAAGTGACGGTGACGAAACGGTCGCTGCGGATTTTCCTCTCCGCGTTGTTCCAGAAGAGGTAATCGGTTCGGACCACGACACCGCTGTCGGAAACGAAAACCACGTTGTCGAACGCCTCGAGATTGTTCGTCGCATCATCGACCCTCCCGCGGTCACCGGTCAGGCGCGAGGAGTGCGCCCCGCCGGTCGTGTAGAAATCCACGACGATCCCCGAGTCCAGGAGCGTCTCGCGCCTCGCGTCGAATCGGCGGATATGGGCTGCCTGGAGCACGGCGCGGACGATACCCGAATCGGAAAATACCACGCGCGTATTCCAGCTCTCCTGGTCCGGGATTTCACCGGTCTTCTCGATTGGGAGCTTGGCTGGTTCGAGGCGTTTCTCACAGGCGGAAAACTGGGGCACCGTGAGAAGCACGAGGAACAGCAGGCCCCACCGACTGCTGTACAGGATCCGGTTTCGCCGAAGGCGCGCCGCCCCGCTATTCCCCACCGAGCGCCGGTTTTCTCTCACGGTTCCTCGAGACCGAGGGTCGGCTGGATGCCGCTCCCGGGTTTCCGCTTACCGAAAAGCGCATACCCCCGGGGGGTCAATTCCCTCCCCCGCGGCGTGCGCTGGATGAACCCTTCCTGGATGAGGTAGGGTTCATAGACTTCCTCGATGGTGCCCGCTTCCTCGCCGACCGCGACGGCGAGCGTGTTGAGCCCGGCCGGCCCGCCATGGAACTTCTCCGACAGGACGGTGAGGATACGCATGTCCATGTCATCGAGACCGTTCTCGTCGACTTCGAGGGCGTTGAGTGCCATGTCGGCGATGGCCCGCGTGATGACGCCGTCCCCGCGCACCTGGGCGAAGTCGCGTGCCCGCTTGAGGAGCCGGTTGGCGATACGCGGCGTGCCGCGCGACCGCCGGGCGATCTCGAGCGCCCCTCCGTCGGGGTCCACGGGAATGCCGAGAATGCGGGCCGACCGCTTGACGATGTTCACGAGCTGATCGACGGAGTAGTAATCGAGCCGATTCGTGATGCCGAAACGTGCGCGCAACGGAGCCGTGAGGAGGCCCGCCCGCGTGGTCGCGCCGATGAGGGTGAACGGCCGGAGATCGATGCGGACGGTGCGCGCGCTCGGACCGCTGTCGATCATGATGTCGAGCGCGTACTCTTCCATCGCGCTGTACAAGTACTCCTCGACCACGTGGGAAAGGCGGTGGATCTCGTCGATGAACAACGTATCCCCCTTCTCGAGGCCGGTCAGGAGACCGGCGAGATCCCCCGGTTTCTCGAGGACGGGCCCGCTGGTAATCCTCATCCGCGTGTTCATCTCGTTGGAGATGATGTACGCGAGCGTCGTCTTCCCCAGCCCCGGCGGACCGGTGAGCAGGACGTGGTCGAGGGCCTCGCCGCGTTTGCGCGCCGCCTCGATGAAGACACGGAGATTCTCGACGATTCGAGGCTGCCCCTCGAAATCCTCGAAGCGGAGCGGTCGCAGGGTACGGTCGAGATCGCCGTCCTCGGCGCGGCGGTCGGGTGAGGTGATGTCGGAAGGCCGTTTTTTTTGCGTCATGGGAACATGCCACCCCGCAGGCGCGGAATTCGTCACTTCGTCGGTCGTCGGTAAAGATACGCACTGTCGAGAAGGCGGGTTTTCCCCTTCCCTTCGCTCACGGCGTACGTGCCGCCGCTCCAGATCGATGCACTGCCGTGCTCGCCCTTGGCGTTGATCGCGTAGAAGCGCACGTTGAAGAGCGGTCGTCCCTCGTCGTCGCGCAGCCTCCGCTCGACGGTTCGTTCCACGATCCGCCGGCAGGCGCGGAGGCAGGCTTCCTCCGGCGATGCGCCGTTCCGCATGTGTTCGACGATGATGGCGCAGCTGCACGCGAGGAGATTGGCCTCGCCGCGGCCCGTGGACCCCGCCGCCCCGACGGCATTGTCCACGTACAGTCCTGCGCCGGGGATCGGCGAGTCGCCGACCCGGCCGGGAATTTTGAATGCGAGCCCGCTTGTCGTCGTGCACCCGGAGATTCCTCCCTTCCGATCGAGACCGAGGCAGGTGATGGTCCCCGTCGACCGTTCTCGCTTCTCGAGGACGGCGCCAATGTCCTTTTCGTCCATGCCGTGGGGCGGGAGCCAGTCATCCTGCGTACTCATCGTTTCCTTCCAGCGGAGCCACTCTTCCCGCGCCTCATCCGTGAGGAGATTCTCCTCGCGGAAACCGTGCGCGCGCGCGAAACGCAGCGCCCCTTCGCCCACGATCAAGACGTGATCGGTGCGTTCCATGACGAGGCGCGCGACCTTCGACGGGTTGCGGATATTCCGCAGGGCGGCTACGCCGCCTCCGCGCCCCGTCGGGCCGTGCATCACGCACGCGTCCAATTCCACCACGCCATCCTCGTTCGGGAGGCCGCCGTACCCAACCGTGTGATCCTGCGGGTCGTCCTCGACGATATTCACCCCGGCAATCACCGCGTCGAGGGCGTCCGCGCCGCTGTCGATCATCTCCATCGCACGCTCGGCGGCGTGGAGTCCGTTCGAGCTCGAAACGGCGACCGGCGTGAAACCGCCGGCTTTCGCGTGCACCGTCCCTGCATATGCCGTTTCGAACGGCACGGCGCGAGCCAGCAGGGAGCCCGCACCGACGGAGGCGGCGGTCTTCAGGAAATCCCGGCGGTCGAGTACGTCCATGGTCACATGTCTCCGGATGAGGAAGGAACTTTTACCGTCAACGATGATAACCCAGTCTCCGAATCCATGCCTCGCTGTTGCGCCATTTCTCGCGCACCTTGACGTGAAGGTCGAGGAACACTTTTCTCCCGAGGAAATGCTCGATGTCGGCGCGTGCACGGGTCCCGATTTCCCGGATGGCGCTCCCCCCGCGCCCGATGAGGATGCGTTTCTGGCTGTCCCGCTCGACGAGGATTTCCGCGGAGATGAAATCGAGTTGATCGTCCTCGCGGTATTCCGTGATGAACACTTCCGTCGCGTAAGGGATTTCCTCGCGGAAGAGTTCGAAGATCTTTTCCCGGATGATTTCGCCGACGAAAAACCGTTCCGGCAGATCGCTGAGCATATCCTGCGGATACAAGGGGGGATGCTCGGGGAGGAGGGCGACAAGCACCCGCACCACATCGTCCACGCCGTCGCCCGTAAGAGCCGACATCGGGACCACGGCCCGAAATGCGAAAGCGTTCCGCAGGCGGTCGATGACCGGCAGGAGAAGCTCTTTCCGCTCGATCAGATCGATCTTGTTCACGGCGGCGACGGCGGGCGCACGAAACCCTGCCAGTATTTCGGAGACGTTCTCCCCGAACGGCGCATCGCGTTCGAGGGCGCGCCCCGCGTCGATGAGGAGGAGGAGAACATCACAGCCTGCGGCGGCCCGTTTTGCATTCTCCAGCATGGACTCCTGGAGGAGATATGCGGGTTTGAGAATGCCGGGGGTGTCGACGAGGACGAGCTGGTACCCCGGACCGTTGTGGATGCCGAGGATCCGCCTCCGCGTCGTCTGCGGCTTCGGCGTGACGATCGAAAGGCGAGAGCCGAGAACGGCATTGAGAAAGGTGGACTTGCCGACGTTCGGTTCCCCAATGACCGCCGCGACACCGCAGCGGAACGGGATCGATTCCTTTCCGCTGCCTTCCGTCGTAGCCGTTTCCCGTGCTTCTGCCGCGTTTTCCATCACGCGATGAATTTCGCGCATGACTGCCTGGAATCCAACACGTCGGCAGCGAACGGACTCCGGAACGCCTTTCCGATTGCTTCCCCTCATCGTAAATTGAGACCATGAGAACCACATTCGAGGGAACGGCATGATCACGCGCATCGCTCATATCGGCATCGCCGTACGCGACCTCGCCGGAGCGAACGAAATTTTCGAGACTATCCTCGGATTCCCCAGGCCCCAGCCGGAACGCGTCGAAGAACAAAAGGTGGACGTGGCGAGTTTCCATGTCGGCGGTACGCAGATCGAACTCACCTGCGGGACTTCCGCAGATTCCCCCATCACCCGCTTCATCGAGAAACGGGGTGAGGGGATCCATCATATCGCGTTCGAAACGGACGATATCGAGGCGGAACTCGAACGGCTCTCCCGGGCGGGTGTCACGCTCATCGACACCGTCCCGCGTCGCGGGGCGGACGGCATGAGGATTGCATTTCTCCACCCGAAATCCGCAAACGGCGTTCTAGTGGAACTCTGCGAAAAACCGAAAACATGACGGTGTATCCTCTCGAGCGGAACTTTCTGCTCCGCACGTCTTACCGCACGCTCGCACGGCCACCTGTGCTGTTCACCCCAAGGGGTTAGCGCCCCTCCGCATCCTTCCGTTGACAGACGCTCGACATGCCAACAGGCCGGTATACTCGACGCACCAAAGGAGGTCCCTCCGACACGGTGCTCCGCGCCCTGGACAACCTGCCTGCGGCACCGGGCGTGTACCGTTTCCGCGACGCCGAGGGAACCGTCATCTACGTCGGAAAAGCCAGGAACCTCCGATCGCGGGTGCGTTCGTATTTCCAGGAAAAAAGCCCGCCGGACCCGAAACGCGAAGTGATGGTCTCCAAAATCGCCTCATTCGACGTCATCGTCACCGATTCGGAAGCGGAAGCGGTCCTGCTGGAGAACAACCTCATCAAGGAACATGCTCCGCGTTACAATATCAGGCTGAAAGACGACAAGAGTTACCCCTCCATCGTGGTGACGAACGAACCCTTCCCGCGCGTTTTCCCGACACGGAAGATCACCCGTGACGGTTCGCGCTATTACGGGCCGTACGCGGACGTCAAGGCCATGCATCTCATGCTCCGTACCATACGGAGCATGTTCCCCATCCGGAGCTGCGATTACCGCCTCGACGAGGAAACGATCGCACGGGGGAAAGTGCGGTTGTGCCTCGATTACCACATCAAGAAATGCGAGGGGCCCTGCGAGGGTCTCGTTTCCCATGAAGCCTATCAGGACATGATCCGCCAGGTGGAACAGCTCCTCAAGGGGAAGACGCGCTCCCTGCAGGCTCTCCTCGAGGAGCGGATGGAAAAAGCGTCCGAGGCGCTCCAATTCGAGACGGCCGCGGCGCTCCGCAACCGGCTCCTTGCCCTGCGCCGCTACCAGGAACGGCAGAAAGTAGCATCCGCGGACTTCGCCGATCGCGACATCGCCGCCGTCGCGCGAACGGGCGGCGACGCGGTCGGCGTCCTCTTCCGCGTGCGCGAGGGGAAGGTCGTGGGCAAACACCAATACTTCATCGCAGGGGCGGAAATCGAGACGGAAGAGGAAATCCTGGAGCATTTTCTCCAGCGCTATTACCAGTCCACGGACGACATACCGCCGGAAGTGCTCGTCCCGGCCGAACTCGAGACTGCTTCCGCGATCGAAGAATGGCTGAAGGACCGCAGCGGTTCCCCGGTGACCGTCACGGCGCCGAAAATCGGAGACAAAGCAAAACTCGTCCGCATGTGTGCGGCGAACGCGCGCTTCGTACTCGACGGCATGCTCGTGGAAAGACAGGCGACCGCCGAGTCGATTCCGAAATCCGTTCTCGCGCTCCAGAAGGATTTACGCCTCGCCCGCCCGCCGCGGAGAGTCGAGTGCTTCGACATCTCACATTTCCAAGGGGCCGAGACCGTCGCTTCGATGGTGTCTTTCCTGGACGGGAAACCGCGGCGAAGCGAGTACCGGAAGTACCGAATCGGGAGCGTGGAGGGGGTAGATGATTTCGCCAGCCTGCGCGAAGTTGTCCGCAGGCGCTATACCCGCGTCCTGGACGAAGGGAGACAGATGCCCGACCTCATCATCGTCGACGGGGGGAAAGGCCAGCTCTCCAGCGCAACGGCCGTACTCACGGAACTCGGGCTGTCGCAGCAGCCCATCATCGGGATCGCGAAACGGCTCGAGGAGGTGTTCGTACCCGGCGAGTCGTACCCGTTGAACATCCCGAAATCCTCTTCCGGTCTGCGTCTCCTCCAGCGGATCCGCGACGAGGCCCACCGTTTCGCGGTCACCTATCACCGCCTGCGCATGACGAAAGCGGTCCTCCAGACCCTCCTCGAGGAAATCGAGGGAGTGGGACCGAAACGCGCGCACGACCTCCTCGAGAAGCTCGGTTCCGTCAAGGCCGTGCGCGAGGCCGACACCGAAACACTGGCGGCCGTCGTGGGGTGGAGCGCCGCGAGGAACATCCGGTCGTTCTTCGAGGAAGAGACCGCCCGCCCCTCGGAAGCATCAGGATCGGAGCCTGCGGTGCCGCCCGGGGGGGAGGAAGCCGCGTGAGCGCATCCGGACGCAATACCCGCTTCCGCCCTCTGGACCTCGCCCTCCATGCGGCGGTCGCCGCTTTCCTGGCCATAGCGGATTGCCACGCATCCGCGCAGCCTCCCGCGCCGCCCCCCCTGCACGAAATGCTCATGGAGGGGATCGACCTTGCGGGCAAGCAGAGATACGCGCAAGCGCGATACGTTTTCGACGAGGTAATCCGAAAAAACCCTCAACACCCCGCCGGGTATCTCCACCAGGCGATGCTCCTCGAAGTGATGTCCCTGGATTTCGAGACGCCGGTGCCCCAGCCCGAATACGACCGCCTGCTCGGGCGCGCGGCGGAACTCGCGGAAAAGATGCTGGGAACGAAGGGTGGGAAGACCGAAGCGTTGTACTACCTCGGCATGGCGGAGAGTTACCGGGCATACGAACGCTTCCGCGACGGAGGCGCGAACTGGATCCAAGGTCTCCAGTACGGCCTCAAGGCAGCGCGCCGCCTCGCCCAATGCCTCGAACGCGACCCGAACGCCTACGATGCCATGACCGGCCTCGGCGTCTATCTCTACTGGAAGAGCAGGCGCATGAAGTTCCTCACGTGGACCCCCCTCGTCGACGACGAGCGGGAGAAAGGCATCCGCCTCCTGCACACAGCTCAAGAGCGCGGCCGTTACACAGCCGCCCAGGCGGCCAACGCGCTCGTGTGGATCTACATCGAGGAGGAACGTTACACCGACGCCGCACGGGCCGCGCGCTCCGCACTCCGCTCTTACCCGTCGAACCGTCTCTTCCTCTGGGGGCTCGCCTCCGCCGCCGAGGAAGGCAACGATCTCGTGACCGCACTCGACGCATACCGGCGCATCGTCGCCTCGCTCGACACGGAGGTCATCGAACCGCGGTACATCGAAATTCAGGCTCGGGCGAAAATCGCTCGCCTGAGTTTCCGGCTCGGAGACGTCGAGACGGCGCGGCGGGAATGCGAGTGGGTACTCGCCCACTCTTCCATCGATCTCTCGCATTTCACCGCCGACGGCGCGAAACGCATCCGCCGCAGGCGGGCAGATATGGAAGCCCTCCGGAAAGAACTCCCCTGACGCTTCCCGCCTGTTTTTCCGCAGAACGGGAATCATGGGGGTATCTCTTTGTGTAGGGACCGAGGGAGCAGAGGACCGCACCTGTGCCTCTTCCGCATGTGGGAGGCACAAGCGGTCCGATTTATTTCCCGTCCGCAGAAACGGGTTTTCGTGCGGTTCCCGTAAGGGGACAGGGAACGTAGGGGTCAACCTCCGATCTCGCCCGCTGCGGAATGGACGGCGGCGCGGGTGAACACGGACCTGACCGCCGCTGTCGCTTTCCCCGTTTTCTCCTCGAGCCACGCGAAGAACGTCGGTACGATGACGAGCGTGAGGAACGTGGAAACGCCGAGCCCGAAAATGATCGTCACGGCGAGGGGCCGCCATAGCGTGCCGGACTCCGCCCCGACCACGAAGTGGAATGCCCGCCAGTCGAAATCCACACCGGTCGCCAGCGGCACGACACCGAGGATGGTAGACACCGCCGTGAGAATGACGGGACGCAGGCGGACGCGTCCCGCCGCGAGAAGGGAATCCTCGAGCGTTCTCCCCTCTCGACGGATCTGCTTCGTGAAATCCAAGAGGACGATAGCGTTCTTGACGACGATGCCGACGAGTGCGATGACGCCCACACCCGACATGACGATGTTGAAGGGTATGCGCGTGACGAGCAGCCCGAGGAACACGCCGATGAACGACAGGAAGACGGAGACCATGATCACCAGGGGGATTTTCACGGAGTTGAACTCCGTCACGATGATCAGGAAGACCAGGAGAAGCGTGATGATGAGTGCGCGGAAGAGGAACGCCGACGCTTTCGTCTGTTCCTCCTGCTGGCCGGTAAACTGGATATCGTAACCCGCCGGGAGGGGGTACGAGGCGAGCCGCGCTTTGACGTCCTTGAGGACGTCATTCGCCAGCCGCCCCTGAACGTCGCCCGTGATGGTGACGACGCGCTTGAGATCCTTCCTCCGGATGTTCGACAGGCCGCTCGACCGCACGACATCCGCAACCGACAGGAGCGGCACCGAGAGGAGAGCCCCTCGCCTGTTCATGAAGGTGATGTTGAGGTTCTCGATATCCGCCGGCGACGTCCGCTGATCTTCACGGAGGCGGACAGTGATGTTGTACTCGTCCTCCCCGACCCGGAACTTGGACGCCTGCGTCCCGTTGACCGCCGTCCGGACAACGCCTGCGATCTGCCCCGTGCTCATTTCGAGAAGCGCGGCCTTCTCCCGGTCGACGACCACCTGGATTTCCGGCTTCCCGACGTTGTAGTCGTCCTTGAGGTCCACGAGTCCGGGGATCGTCTTGATATGTTTCTGGATACGCCGCGAGAGTGCGTGCAATTGGTCGATGTCCTCGCCGATGAGCTCGATACTCACCGCCGCTCCGACGGGCGGGCCCATCTGCTGGCGTTCTGCGGTGATATCGGCACCGGGGATGTCGGCGGTCACCGCGCGGATCTGTTCCAGCGTTTTCATCGGGCTCGTACTGCGCTTCGCTTTCTCGTAGAAATTGACCGCGACCGAAGCCTTGTTCGCCGTCGTAACGGCGCCGAAATCGAAGGGGCTGTTCGAAACGCCGACGTTGGCGACCATGAACTCCACGTCCCGGTAACCGGGCAGGGCGGCAATGCGGCGCTCGACCTCGCGGGTCACCTGATCCGTCACCCCGAGCGGCGTCCCCGGCGGCATCGTGATGTTGACGGTCACGAGCCGGGGCTCCATATCGGGGAAAAAGACGACGCCGGTATTGAAGGCGCCGAAGAGGAGCACGACGAGGACGAGCAGGCCGAAGGCCCCGGCGAGAGTACCGGTCTTATGCCGGAGGGCGAACTGGAGTACATGGAGATAGTTCTGTTGGGCTGCAGGGAAGAACCGCTCATTGACCCAATGGTAAGTCACCGTGAACGGGTTGTAGCGCCGCCAGCGAGACGGATGCTCGAGACTCCACTTCGCTTTCTCGATCTCCTTCCGGTAATTGATGAACTTCGACCCCTGCACGGGGCTGATGACGTAGGCGACGAACAGCGACGCCAGCATCGTGGAAATGAGCGTGATGGGGAGGTATTTCATGAAGTCCCCGACGACGCCGGGCCAGAACAGGAGGGGGATGAACGCCGCGACGGTCGTGAACGTCGAGGTCGCGACCGGGACGGACACTTCGCGCGTCGCGTCCTTGGCCGCCTCGATCAGGCCTTTCCCGTACTCGTGCTGGTGCCGGTAAATGTTCTCGATGACGACGATGGCGTCGTCGACCACGATGCCGAGGACGAGGACGAGTGCGAACAGGACGACGAAGTTGAGCGTGACGCCCATGACCGAGAGGATGATGAACCCGATGAGCATCGAGAGGGGGATCGCCGTGCTGATGAGCGCCGCGTTCTTGATGCCGAAGAACATGAACAGCACGAGGATGACGAGCGCCATGCCGGTGAAGATGCTGTTCTCGAGCTCGTGCACCATGCGGTTGATGATCGTCGACTGGTCGTTCGTGATATCGATGGTCACGCCTTGGGGGAGGGTCGCCCGCTGCCGCTCGACGATCTCCTTCACTTTCTCTGCAATGTCGACGATGTTTTCCCCGGCCCGTTTCCTCACCGCCAGCGTCACGACCGGTTCGCCGTTCAGGCGGCTGTACGATTTCCGATCCTCGAAATCGCTGCGGACTTCCGCCACGTCGCGCACGTAGATCGGTTCGCCGTTGCGCATTTTCACGACGATGTCGGCGATGGGCTTCGGGCTCTCGAACTCGCCGGGAACGCGCACGGTGAAATCCGTCTCCCCGTTGTCGATCGCACCGCCCGGGACGTTGAGGTGTTCGCCCCGGATGGCGCTGACGACATCGTCGAACGAGATCTGGTAACCTTTCATGCGGTTGACGTCGCAGTTCACCTGGATTTCCGGCTCCAGGGCGCCGGACATATCCACGCTCAACACGCCGGGGATGGTTTCCACCTGGTCCTTGATATGCTCGGCGACGTTCTTCAGGCGGGGGAGACCGACCGTTCCTCCCACGGCGATGTACATGATGGGGAACTCGCTGAAATTGATTTCCCGGACGATGGGTTCCCGGATGTCGGCGGGGAGCTTTGTCCGGCTCGAGTTGACCTTGTCGCGGACGCGCCGCACCGCCTCGTCGATGTCGACGCCCGTGTTGAACTCGACGAAGATGGTCGCGAGCCCCTCGCCGGAGTTGGACGTGATCTGCTTGATATCCTTGACCGCTTTCAATTCCCTCTCGAGGGGCTGGGTCACGAGACCTTCGACATCCGTGGGGCTGATGCCGACGTACGGGACGGAGACGATGACGTACGGGATGTTGACGTCCGGTGCGGCCTCCCGCGGGAGGGAGAAATACGACTGGAGACCGAGAACGAGAATGATGAGGATCAGGATGTACACCGCGACGCGGTTGTCGACGGCGATATTCCACGGTTTCATAGGCGTGCGTCCTTTTGGAGCGTATCACTTGTCACGGTGCACGACGATCCGCTGCCCGTCAGAGACGTTCTGGAACCCCCGCGTGATGAGGAGGTCGCCCGCTTCGAGGCCTGCAAGAACGAGAACTTCCCCGTCGCTGCGCCCCCCGATCCGCACGTCGCGTTCCTCCGCCCTGTCCCCCTTCGCCACGAAGGCGGCATAGCGGTTCCTGTCCACGATCTGGAGATAATCCTCGCGGACGACGATGACGCCGTGGCGCGGTGCGAGGGCGATTGTGACGCTCGCGATCATGTCCGGCTTCAGCCGGGCGTCGGCGCCTGCGACAGCGATCTCGATCGGGATGCTCCTGCTGTCCTTGGACACGGCACCGCCGATGAAGACGATCTTCCCGCGGAAGGTCACACCGGGATACGCGTCCACCGTGAAGGTGACCGGGTCACCGAGGCGGAAGCCGCCTGCATACTTCTCTGAAACACCCGCGGATATTTTCAGGTGCGAGTGTTCGATCACGCGTGCGACGGGCGAGCCCGCCCCGACCATCTCGCCTGCATCGACCATCCGTGCCTCGAGGACGCCGTCGATCGGGCTCTTGATCCGGGTTTTCTCGAGCCGCGCCTTCGCGAGTTCCATCTGCGCCTTGGCGGCATCCCGCTGGTACTGGTAACTCTTCATCTGGATCTCGGAAATCCCCTGTCCCTCGAAGACCTTTTCCTGCTTCTGCACGGTGAGTTCAGCCAGCTGGTACTGCGCGTCGGCAGCTTCGAACGCCGCCTTGAGCAGCGCGTCGTCGAGCCGCGCGATGACCTGGCCTTTCCGGACACGGGCACCCCGCGGGACTTCCCATGCCACGAGCCGACCGCTTTCCTCCGCAGGTACGACGACGTCATTGTCGGCCATGATGGTACCGACGACGCGGATGGTTTCCTGGAATGTTCCGGGTTCCACGGCGCGAACGGCGACGTCGACGGGACGCTCGGAACCGTTGGTCGGCTGTTTCGTGTCCTCGGCCCCGGAACGACTGCACGACGGCACGATCACGCCGAGCGCGAACGTACACGCGAGAACGAGACCGGTTATGAATTTCGTGCGCATGAGCGATTTCTCCATGGAAATAAGGGTTGGAAAATGCCTGTTCACTCGAACGTGTCGGGAGGGACGACGCTCAACAATTCCTCGAGGTCGATGCGGGCGAGCGTGTAATCATACACCGCCTGGATGCGATTGACCCGCGAGCGGACCAGTGCGAGGTCCGCGTCATTGACCTCGAGCTGTGTGCCGGTGCCGGCAGCATAACGGACACGGGCGATCTCGTAGCCTTTTTCCGCCTGCTCGACGGTCTTCGTCTGCGACGCGATGCGGCGGAGAGCTTCCTCCAGCCGAAGGCGGATATTCTGGAGTTGCGTGAGAAGACCGTCCCGCGTCAAGGCGATCTGTTCTTCCGATTTCCGGTAATCCATTTCGGCCTGGTGTTTCCGCGCCGTGCTTTGCAGGCCGTTGAAGAGACTGAGATTCAACGTCACGCCGACCTGACTCTGCGAGATGAAATCGGAAGCGGTCAGCTTGAAATCGTTCTTCTGGGACTCCCACCGGTAATTGCCGAATGCCGTGAGGGTCGGATACGATTCCGCGCGGTAGAGGGTGATGAACTCCTCGTTGACCTGTTTCTGCAGTTTCAGGGCGCGGAGATTCGCGTTCTCGGAAAGCACCATTTCCTCGGCGCGCGCGAGAAGGAGAGAATCCGCCGGCACGAACTCGAGCCCCCCGGCGATATGGATATCCTGGGTGGGAGGGACGCCGAGGAGCATCTTCAGGTTGTTCAACGCCAGCGTCACGTTCCGTTCCGTCTCGACCACCGATGGGCGGATGTTGTCCACCTGTACCTGGGCGCGGATGAAATCGTACTCCGAGACGAGGCCCTGCTCGCGCATTTTCTGGACGGTTCGGAGATTGTCCTCCGCATTCCGCAAACTATTGAGCGTCAGATCATGGATGTTCTGCATGAGGAGAACGCCGTAAAACGCGCGCTTGACATCCGCGACCGTCTTGTTGAACTCGCCCCGGTACACTTCCCGTGACGCTTTCTGGTATATCTTCGAGGCGCCGACCCCCGTGAACACGATGGCATTGAAGAGTACCTGCGTGGCGGTAAGGCCGACCTGGTACGTGTTGTCCAGCCCGAACGCCAGGGTCGTGTAGCCTTCCGCACCCGGTTGGAACATCGAGCGCGGGACGAAGAAAACGGGTTTCTTGATAGCCCGCGTGTACTGGCCCGTCGCCGAAATGTTCGGGAGCGCGTTGCCGACCGCCTCGAGGACTTTGTAATCCGCTTTCCGCATATCGAGGCGCGCCATCTCGAGGCGCGGGTTGTTCTTCACCGAGAGGGCGATCGCATCGTCGAGGGTCAGGACCAGCGGCTGAGCGTGAAGGATCGGTGCGAGGACGGCGAGCGAAGCCGCCAGGACGACAGCGAAGAGAGAGTATCGCATGCGGGAAATGCCGTTCATGATGGTGGGAATGCCGTTACAGGTGCATGGGATTTTCCGCGGTCCCCTCTATCAAGACCCGGATCCCGTGGAAAAAGGTTAGGTCGAGAAGTCTCAGGATATGCTCGATCGCTTCGTCCGTTCCCCCGAACACGGGAAAGGACTCTTGCCCCTCCACGCACCCGGAGGCCATGGAAGAGGACGGCAACGCGGACTGGAACAGCGTGAGCAGCATGACGAGAAAGAGGAAGGCGATGCGCTTCGTATCGATACCCCGCGTTTCGGAAAGAGCGACGCGCAGCGGTTGTTCGAGCACGGGAATGATCTCCGGGAGCCGGTTCGCGGAAGCACGCGGATGCCTCATCGACCCGTGCATCTCGCGGAGGATGAGGCGGAAAAGCTCCTGGTTCTCGAAAAGGTACCGCAAGAGCGTACGAGCGAAGTACTGGTATTTCTCGACGACCGACTCCCCCGATCCGCTGCAACACGAATGCGTCAGCTCGAGCAAGCGGTCGAGCGAGTCCGAAATAACGGCCTCGAACAGTTCTTCTTTGTTCTGGAAATACCCGTAGAGCGTCCCTTTCCCGTACTCCGCCCGTTCGGCGATTTCCTCGAGCGTCGCCTCTGCGAAACCACGCGAGGCGAACACGGCGCGGGCCGCCTCGACAATTTCCCGCCTGCGCGCCAAACGCTCCCGTTCCTTTCT
Organism: Bacteroidota bacterium; assembly: GCA_029907355.1. Lineage (GTDB taxonomy): Bacteria > Bacteroidota > Ignavibacteria > SZUA-365 > SZUA-365 > JARYLZ01. Next base: position 23,693 of record JARYLZ010000033.1, read on the forward strand.
CGTCAACGTTTTCGCGGACTCGATATTCGACTTTTCATTCATCATACGAACGATACGGCTGGATTACGAACATTGAGTCATATTTCGACCCTTGGTCATTTTACGAACAAAGATACGGAATGTTTCGTTCCATGCAAGATTTTTTTTCGGGAAAGTGAAAAAAAACAAAGCGCATTTCGGGGAGGATGTCACATGTTGTTTTTATTAAAGATATTAAATCGCATCTGACGTTCGCGCTCGAGATTTTCCCTTTCCATTTGCTCTATGATTTGAGGAAGAAAACCATTTCTCCCAGGAACTTCTGCCTCACTCCTTCCCTTAGGGAAGGCAGTAATTCCTTTTCCATGCCTGACGGCTGGAAAACCATATGGTGAAAACTCACTCTATCTGTGCGTCGGCAACTCGACCTATCTCCGGTATAGGCCCGAAAGCTGACGAGGACTTCCTACCGAACAAATTTCATAACCGCCATCGAGGCGACGATCGATCGGGCAAATCCTTGACCCGTATCGATGAACGGACGGAAGGGGCCCCGTGAGCGGGAACACATCGAACTTGAAAGATTCAGCTTTCGATACGCTGACGACGGGTTTCGAAACCATGAAGCGTCCGCTCGACTCCCATCCCCTCGAAGAGCAAATCATGAACACTAGCGAAGCGCTATGCATGCGCCCATTTTTCATCGTGTCACTCGGTAGCGGCTCCGACGAATACGTATCCGCGCGCTCTTCGTGGATCCTGCGGCCGAAACATTCCTCGTTCGGGTGCGAAGACGAACAGACGCGTGCTCGTTTCGAAAACGCGGACATGCACGGAGCCGCAAGAAACGGAATCTCCCGTATAGAACATCGGAGGGGCAAACTCTCGGATTTACAATGGAACCGGCTCCAGCATCCCCCATCGGTCGGATTCAAGGCATCTCCCCTATGCCGAGGCTCTTCCTGTCCGGGAAGAGAGACGACACGCCGATCCGATGCCCTCGTTGCCGGAAAACACAGGGGTACTTCACCCCTTGCAACGACTCGATGCCGAAGAAAGATTAAAAGTCCGCCGAGAAAGCGAGTACTACACCGTCGATTCGTCCGAAACGACCAAGGAAGTAAGGCTGGACGAACGGCCATCTCGTCCGACCATCGGCGAAGCTTTGATTGTATCTCCTGACGAAGAGTGCGGATTCCACGGCGCTCCAAACCCGGTTCGCGACCAGCCCGAGAACGAAGAACGTGACCGCATTCGAGAGCTCATCACCATGGATACGCTGTTCCCGATATCGTTTTCTCGTCTCATCGTCCGGCCATTCCCAATAGTAACCCGCGGAAGGGTCCTCCGGGTAGAGAGCCGCGAGGTTCCGCTCGACGAGTTTAGCCGCGTTGTACTCTCGGGTGCTCCGGTAGTTCCCGATATCCGAGAAGAACTTGTCGTCTTTCCCTCTGCGGTCTACGCCCGCGTACTGAGCGGCGAAGAGCCGTGCGTCGTTGCGGACCCAACTGCTCCAGGAAGAAAAACCCGCCACCCCCGCCCAGAGGATACCTTCGCTGACGAGCGGATATTTCCCCCTGTCGAAACGGCCTGCATACAGCTCTCCCATACCGGGGAGAAGAAGGGAATACACCGTCGCGAGAAAAGGGGATTTCCTTTTGACCGGCTCCGAGTCCGTCCGCATGGAAAGGGCACCGACTTGGTCGTCGAGCTTCACCGTTTCGAAGGGAACTGATCGTGGAGCGGGGAGCGGCTGGAAATTTACTTGAGATTTCGCGGCGATGGGGATAAGACATCCCATGACGAGGAAAACGGGCAGGAGGAATTTCATGGATAGCATTCGATGGGCGAGAGTACGTTGCAAGCTAGCACGGAGAGCCTTCGCAATGCAAGACACGGCTTCATGCAGGACGAAACCGAGCGCCCGCCCAGGCGATGAGCTTTTGGACCGGGACGACGTCCAAACCCCTCTTCCGAAGCCTGACGCTCTGTTCCTGCAGGAAGCGGACGGTGCCGTCCTCGAGTTTCATGACTCCGACCGCCGCCCCGTCTCGCACGGCCGTCGTCGCGAGATCGTTGATGCGGGACAGAGGGTTCAACGATTCCGATCGGCGGTCCATATAGATGAATCGCGAGGCGTCGAGTTTTTTCAAACCCTGCCTGCCGAGGAGGGTATCGATGAGGTGCGCGTGGGGGCCGGGGTTCCTCTCCATGGTCAAGAAGTACGACCGCGCACCGCTGAAACTCTTCAGGATCCGCTTCACCCTGGACTCGAGTTCTTTCGCGTCGAACGTTTCCGAGAGGGAAAACCGGTTTCCCTTGTCTCCCTCTACGGACACGTGGATATGGAGGATGACATCCTTCCCGGCATTGTGCATGTTGTCATGGATTTGGGCGGATTTTCGGTTCGGCGTGAGGATGCAGCCGATCGGATCGACCGCTTCCAGAAAGCGGTCCAATTCCGCTCCGCCCGCATCGTCGAGACCGTCGACGAGGAAGAGGATAATCCCTTCCTCCCGCCGCAACCCCGCCGTGGGGACGAACAGGACGGACGTGCGCACGAACCCGTCGAAAAGGACGTGCAGGTTCACCTGTCCTGTTTTCGCATCCTCGACCGCCATGGTTTTCCCGCCCTGTTGTTCGGCGAGAATCCCGATCTCGTGCGCGAGGGATGCCACGGGTACATCCGTGGGGATATGAACCGACCAGACCATGCGGACGGTATCGTTCCCCTCCATCACGACAGGACTCTGCTTCACCCATTGCCCCCGAATTCCGTATTCCTCGAGAACGTCGGTAATACCCTTCTCGAAAACGTTCACCTTCCCGGCGTCCCGCTCGAGGAAAAGTTTATCGAGGTTCGGCTTGATTTCACGGATGTATTTCTCGCCGAAATACACCGCAAACCCGAGAACGGCGAGAATGCCGATGATCCACAAGCGGATGCGGGCTTCCCTCCGCGGGTAGCCGCTCAGCGGCGATGGCGTGCCGATTTCTCCGGAATCGTCTCCGTTTCCCATCGAACCTCTTCCCACCCGGCTCACCCCTGTTCCCTCGCCATGCCACCCCACCGTCTCTGAATCGATGATGACCCAGCCGGCGAGGAACCGGCAGGCGTTCTTTTCATGCGGGGGATCACCGCATTACCGTTTTCTTCCACCCTGGGCTGAAGCGGATCCACATACCGCACATCGCCACGGCGGTCGGTGCAATACCCGCCGGGCACCGCCCCCCCGCTCCCCTCTCGCGATGCATGGGTTCCCCGTGACATTTCCCGCATTCCCTCGAGGCTGAACACGTACCGCCTCCACACGAACGTGTTCACTGGGCATACGCCCACTTCGGCACCGGTGGGATTCCCCTGCCTCACTTGACCGCGGAACCTCACGCGGATGCCGCATACATGGTTTTCCGATCGCTTCTCCATCCGGAGAGCAATTTAGGGAAGAAGGCCGAGGGAGGAAACGTTGATCGTCACGGCGCTCATGTGCGTCCAGCCGAGGTCCGGGTGAAGGGAAACCGCATATTGGAGGGAGACGCCGCCCCAGCAGATGTCTGCTCCCGCGCTCACCGATTCCGGCATGGACCCTGCGCCGGCGCGGAGAACGAGAAACGGGGAGGGACGCCATTCCACGCCGGCGCGGATTGCCGGTTGAGCGGAAACGTTTTTCTGCAGATCCGCCGAAACGACGAGCACGCTGTCGACAAGTCGTGCGGAAACGCCGGCGGCAAGGACGAGGGGGAGGCGTTCACCCAGAAACTCCCCGATGCGAGGCTGATTGACATGGAATGCCGATGCCCCGACGGTGACGCGGTCGCCGACATCCACCCCCACGCCGAGATCGAACGCGAGCAATCCCGCCTGTCCATAGCGGGCAATGGACAGCATGTGGTAATCGAGAGCGACGCCGATGCGAACATCGGGCGCGGAACGCAGGGCGCAGCCGAGCGTCACGCTCGTCTCCCGGTAGAGTTCCCCCCCGAACGTGGATAAACCGGCGGCGGATGCCCAACGCCCCATCGGCAGGTCGATGACGACCCCGCACGATGTCAACGCGGACAGCCCGAACGGGGAAGGCGACACGTAGGCGCTCACCCGGGACGTCGACGCCCCGATGAGCGCCGGGTTGAAATACAATGCCCAAGCGTCCCCCTGCAAAGCCGTGCAGGCGAATCCCATCCCTGCGGCCCGCGCTCCCTGCCGTTGTTTTTCGAACCCGCCTTCGGCTCGACCCCCGATGACGACGAGCGCGAAGGCGAATGAATACAGGAATGCCTTGCCGCATCCGCCCGTTTTCGCTATGTTTTTTCTCCCTGTGACCATCGCACTCCCCATTCCCGTCATGAAACGCACCCTCGTTGTACTCCTCTTGCTGGTTGCCGGTTCCCCGCTCCAAGGGCAGGAAATCCAGCTATACGTCGAATCCAGCGCCGAGCGTCTCACCCCCTCCCAGCGGGAGTACATCGCCGAACTCCCGCAGAAGATCATGACGTACGTCAACGAGCGACGCTGGACGGATATCGATTTCCGCGGCGACAAGATCCCCGTCACGATGCAGATCGATTTCCTCACGGGCTCGGACGGGGGTGAATTCTCCGCGCAGGTCGTCATCGCCAGCCAGAGGAGAACATGGGAAAACGGCAGGCCGACGCCCAATACGACGATCCTCCTGCGCATCCTCGACCCGAAATGGTCGTTCACCTATTTCAAGGGCCAGCCGCTTTTCTACGACGAGTTTCAGTTCGACGATCTCCGCAGTTTCATCGATTTCTACATGTACATCATCCTCGGGCTCGATTTCGACAGTTACGAGCTGATGCAAGGGACGCCGTACTACCAGAGAGCGATCCAGATCGGCCAGCGGTCGCAGTCGAGCACCCGCGCTTCGGAGTGGCAGGGTTCCCAGAACCAGTACAGCCGCATGAACTTCCTCTCGGAACTGCAAAACGCCCAATACGAGGGTTTCCGCCGCGCGCTCTACTGGTACTATTACGAAGGGCTCGATTTCATGACAACGGAAAAGCCCGAGGCGCAGAAAGCGATCGCGACCGCCCTCGAGGAAATCGCCGACGCGCTCAGCCGATCGAGCGGGCGTTCGTTGGTCCTGACGATGTTCCTCGAGTCGAAGAGCCCCGAATTCTGCGCGCTGCTCGAGGGCTTTCCCGAACGAAAGAGGATCATGAATGTCATGATCCAGGCGGACCCCCCGCGCGGCGAGATGTACCGCCGCTGCGCTTTCTAGAGGCAGCGCAGGGACGGCGCAGGCTTCGCGCTCGAACCTCCTGCGACGCGTTCCATGCACAAGCCCCCGCAACGCATACCTCTCCTGGGGAATCTCCTCGATGACGCGGTCATCGAGCGGATCTCGAGGCGTGCGAGCAAAGGAAACGGTGTCGCGGGCGTACGTACGCGGAAGACGACTGTACCGGGGGTCAAGCCCGCACGGACGACGACGCGCGTGGAATCTTCCTCGTAGCGGAACGAGACGAGGTGTTCCCCTTCTTCGGGGAAGCATTGCAGGCGGGGGGCGGAAAACGGGATGCGGAACCCGAGGCGGTTCTCCAATCGTATGCTGACGACGGCCGTCGATGTGCCGTCGGCGTACACGGCGGGGGGCGACACGTCGACCGCCGCATGGATGGGAGAGAAAACGTACAACCATACCGCGCCGCCTGCCAGTGCGATGCCAGTGACGGCAAGGGTCCACGCCTGCATGCGTTTCGGACCTGCAGGTTCGCCGCTCGGGACCGTTCTCATTTCATACCCTCTGCTCTCTCAGGCCGTACTCGCAACGGGAAACCGCGGAGGTGATGCGAGGGGACAACCCGGCGGCATGACCGCGACAGCCACGATAGGGGGAGACGGCTTCCAGCATCTTTTCCCCCGCCCTCCAGTTCGCATCGCCGGGCAACACCGGGCCGTTTTCCCGCTCACTGCGCTCGGAAATCGAGGAATTTCCGGAACAGGCGGTACCTCTTGTAGATGACCCCGCCGAGCCGTTCGTTCTCCGCACGCATTTTCGTATTCGTTTCCAGCTCGTGATGGCTGTCGGTCATGGTCATCCCTGCTTTGCGCGCGCTTTCGACCATCGCGACGCCCATGAGAATATCGACTCCTCTCCCCTGGTGCGTTTTCTTGACGCCCCCGAGGAGGAGGTCGAGTTGTTTCGCCGTGCGGTAGGCATGGAGAATGTGAAAAACGCCGAAGGGGAAGAGCCTCCCGTTCGCCCTCTTCAACCCTTCACTCAAACAGGGCATGGCGATGAAGAAACCGACCATCGTATCCCCGTCATAGACCATCTTCACGAAGCGGGGATCGAGTGCGATGAGGTATTTCTTCGTCAAGTATTCCATCTCCGCACGGTCCAGCGGGGCGTAACCGTAGATGTCCTCGAAGCACTCGTTCATGAGCTCGAAGAGGGGGACCATGCGACGTTTCAGCTCGGATCGTTTTCGAAACTCGACCAGGCGGCAGGAAGAGCGCGCGCGCACCCTCTCATGCATTGCGAGGTACCAGTCCGGGAGCGGTTTGGTGATATCCACCTTGTACACGACCCAGTCGATTTCTTTTTCATAGCCGTGCCGTGCAAGGTGTTCGATGATATACGGTTTGTTGTAATAGGTCGCGATCGTCGCGAGGTGTTCGTACCCTTCGACGAGGAAGCCTTCCGGGTCCTGGTCGGTGAACCCGAACGGTCCGATCGCCTTGTCCATCCCTTCGCCCCGCGCCCACTGCTCGAATGCGCTCAACAGGGCACCCGATACGGTCGCGTCGTCGATGGTTTCGAGACAGCTGAAACGGGCTGTCCGTTCGTTGCGCGCCGCATTGTGGCGCGTATTGATCACGCCCATGATTCTGCCGACGGGCATGGACCCATCCCACGCAAGCGCCATCATCACTCGGCAATAGCGGAACGCCGGGTTTCTCTTCGGGTCGAAATACTCTTTCTCGTCTCGGATGAGCGGCGGGAGCCAGTTCTCGTCATCGCGGTGCAGGCGGTACGGTAAACGGATGAACTCGCGCACGTCGCGGTGTGAGGTCACCTCTCGGACAACGATGCTCATGGGCGGTAAGATTCAGCGGGTATATCGATGGCATGGTAATTTTTTCCTTTGAAACAGGCAAACGGCGGTCAGATCCATAAAAAACACGTATCACCCTCACACTTCCTCACGATCCACCGGCACGGAATGCAGGGATGGAAAGCGGCCGGTGCGGTGCGTTGTGAAGCGGGAGGCGGGGGTCGTCCCCTCGACGTTTCGCGGCGTCTCAGGCGAGCCAGGCGTCGCGGTGCTGCTCGACGAATTCGTCGTCGGCGAGCTCCGGGTATGAAGAACAGACGCGCTCGATCTCCTCAGCCTGCCATCGGGAAAGGGTTTCCGCCGGGTCGAGGCACCATACGCCCTCGAGGAGGCCCTGCCGGCGAAGAACCTCGTGTATACCGGGGATGCACCCCGCGAAACCGTTCGCCGCGTCGAAGATCGCCCCATTCGCATCCGTGAGGCGGGCACCTTCCGCAAGGAGCGCCGGGATCGACGCTGGTTCCCGATCCCGTGCCTGCTTGATGCGTTCCAGGAGTTCCACCGCTTTTTTCGTCCAGACCGCCCACTGCCCGAGGAGGCCGCCCGAGAAGCGGATCTGTGCGTGACCGACGGGGAACTCGGTGAGCAGGTCGGTCACGAAGGCGTCGTCGTTCCCCGTGTAGAGGGCGACCTCCCGCTCACGACCCGAGATGCCGATGGCACGGACGACATCGAGCGTCTTGTAGCGGTCGAAGGGAGCGACTTTGACGGCGACGACCCGTTCGATTTCGAGGAAGCGGACCCAAAAGCCGTAGGTGAGGATGCGTCCCCCCACGGCGCACTGGAGGTAGAAACCGATCAACGGGAGAATTTCCGCCACTTCGCGGCAGCAATCGAGGAGTTCCCCGCGCGAGGCGTCGCGCATGCCTCCGAAGTGGAGGAGGCACGCGTGGTACCCGAGATCGCGCGCCTTGCGGGCCTCCCATGCCGCCTGCCTCGGCCCGCCGGTGACGCCTGCAATGAGAATGGGTTCCTTGCCTGTGCGTCGGCGGAACGCTG
>JARYLZ010000034.1 GCA_029907355.1 Bacteroidota bacterium
CCGTGAAATGCACGGGGACGTGCGGGCCGAGTTCCTTCGCCACCCACCGGGTGAGCGCGTCGATCTCCCCCTCGCCGTCGTTCTCGCCTGGGATGAGGAGTGTCGTGATTTCCAACCACACGCGGGTCTCACGGGCGATATACACGAGTGTTTCCTTGACGGGCTCCAGGTGCGCAGCACAGAGGTCGCGGTAGAAGCGTTCGGAGAAGGCCTTCAGGTCGACGTTCGCCGCATCCATCGCGCGGAAGAATTCTTCCCGCGGCTTCTGGGAGATGTACCCTGCCGTGACCGCGACATTCCGGATCCCGCGTTGCCTGCAGGCGTTCGCGACGTCCACGGCGTATTCGAGGTAGATGACGGGGTCGTTGTACGTATATGCGACGCTCGCGCAACCGAGCCGGGCCGCTTCGGCCGCAATCGCCTCCGGGGAAGCAGAAACCGCCAGGGTGTCCATCTCGCGGGATGCGGAAATGTCCCAGTTCTGGCAGAAACGACATGAGAGATTGCACCCCGCCGTGCCGAACGACAGGACGGCACTACCCGGCAGGAAATGGTTGAGCGGTTTTTTTTCGATGGGGTCGACGCAGAAGCCGCTGCTTCGCCCATAGGTGGTCAGGACAAGTACGCCACCCTCGTTCTTCCGGACGAAACACAAGCCCCGCCGGCCTTCATGGAGGACACAGAAGCGCGGACACAGTTCGCAGCGTACGTTCCCCTTTTCGTCGGCGCTCCAATATCTCGCTCGTGTCGGCCCCATTACTTCGCCCGTTTTCCGGCAGCCGGCGGTTCGTACACGTAAGAGGAACGGAGACCCACCGTACCGGTACCGCTCAGCGAGAGCCCTTCCGATGTGAGTATCAGGTCCATAGGTCCCTCGATCACGAGGGATACGGGCAGGCAGCTGCCCCTCTCGACGATGACTTCCCCTTTCGTTTTCATTTGCATCGCTACTTGCTCATTGTCGACGAGAATGCTCATCGCAAGGTCGAACACGCCGCATTCACGGCCGTTCACGGAACGGAGTTCGCGGAGGGTCAGGGAGAAGTCGGCGATCTCCCCGGCCGGGGATGGAGAAATGCTCTGAAGAAACTCGTTGCCCCTTTCGTCCCCGAGGTCCACTTTGTCGCCGATCCGCAGAGTTCGGCCGTCGAACAGCCTGCGAAAGGTGTGCTCCGGACTCATCTTATCATACTCTTCCATGAGGAACTCTTCTTCCCCCGCCGTGAGAGGGGACCCGTCCTCCGTGTGAACGAGAATTCCTGTATCGCCGTGTTCGACGATGTACGCTTTCCCTATGGTCGGCCGTTTTTGCGTTTCCGTTTCGCCCGTTTCCATCGATTGGACGAGCGTAAACTCGTCAAACACCACGCGGAGCGTCCGGGGAGCGCCGTCTTCAAGGGCCAGGATCGTTTCGTTCTTCCGCGCGGTAACCGTCGAATTGATCTCGATGTCCTCCGATTCCGCTCCCTCGTCGATCTTCAGCGTCATCGTCCTCTTCCTTTCCGAGTTTTCTCTCGTCATCATCCCTTCTTCGAGGCGCGCTGCATGGAATACGGCTTCCTGAGCCGCAGCGAGAGAAGGAATGGCGAGAGTCAGAAGAGAGAATAGGTACAGATACAAGGTACGCATGTCGGTTTCCCGCTTTTTCATGGTTGGGCATTGCCACATGGAAATCTATGAAAAACTGAAGCCGGTCGGAAGGAGAGGACCACTTACTGCCGAAAAATTCACCGTACGGATTTCGTCTCACAAGCTGGGGTTAGAAACACTCGCGAACCGAAATTGCAAGGGGAATAGCCCAAGGGGCTTGACGAAAGAGGTGCCCGGAACAGCTTTTCAGGGTTAAAAACGCCATGCCCGCAGATCGTTTGTATCCGTCTAACGCGTTGATAAGCACGGTTTCCCCTAATAACGCATGCAATGGCGTAAAAACTCGACTCGACCGATATCCGATAGTTTCTTTTCCGTGTGCCGTTTTCAAATACCAACCAGGAAACGGCTCTTGCCCGACCTGATCTTTCCGTTCCGTCCAGCCCGCCGGCAAAAATTTTATGTCGGGAAATACGTTACGGAAAACGTTGCAAGGTTTTCAAAGGAGACGAAAAAAAATATTAAGGCAACGAAAATCATCGGATTATTTTCGTATGTTGAATGGGAAACCAGATACAAGCATCGTTTTACAGGGCGCTTTCACCGAGGCCGCTTCGAAACCGCGGTGGGAGCGCGTGTCGGTTTGTGTTACGTAAAACGAAGGAATTACTTTTCGTGTAAGTGAACCGGGTGTTTCCACTCACTGGGGGAGAAAGCATTTCACCGAAGACGCTGCGGAATGGGTCGAGCCACTGGGAAGTGCGCGACATAGGCAGAGAAAGGATGTAATGAAACCGGACACGACGGCAGGAAGACGCCGCAGAGAACGCCGACTGTTCGGCGTAATCATGGGGCTCAGTGTCGTTGTCTTCGGTGGGGGAGGCGTCATCATCTATTCGTCACTCGTCCATGCCGAGAGGGATGAACAGATCGATATCCTCTCGACCATTCTGTCCGAACGAAAAAAAGCCGTGGTTCATTGGTACTTCGAACGCTACGGCGACACGCGATATCTGACGGACAACCCCGTGTTCGTCGAGGTTTCGGGGAAAAGCATATCCGATGCTTTCCCTGAAAGACGGAAAGAGAGAATACGGCGGACTATCGAACCGATGTTCGGGAACAAGCATTTCCGTTCCATCTCGTATTTCGATGCTTCCGGTACATGCCTCGTCCGTTTCGGTGCGGGGGACGAGTCTGTTTTCGAAACGGTCCGGCGCCGTTCCCTTGCCGTTCTCTCGGGTGACCACCCTTCTTTCGTGGAACTACCGCGCGACGCGCTGGGGAAACCACGATTTTGTTTCGTGGCTCCCATTCGGCGAGCCGAGGCGGGGGCGAGGAAACCTGTCGCCGCCGTCATTCTCGAGGTGGACCCCGCACATGAATTGTACCCGATCGTCGAGGCGATACCGCCGGTACCCTGGAATACGTTCGAGTGTTTCCTTTTCGTACCGGAAAAAGACTCCATGCTCCTTTTCAGTCCCCTCCGAAAAGATAAGGAACGTCGTTTCCCGGTTCGCCTTGCCGCTTTTCGTATCGACAGTTCCTCCATTCGAACCTTGCGAGGAGGGGCTGTTTCCTTCGACGGCAGCGACGAAAACGGGGATGAAACCCTCACCCTCGTCGACGCAATCCCACCTCTCCCGTGGTCCATCGCGGTGAAACTCGACAAGGATGAAGCGCTCGCTGATGCGTACCGTGTCGGTCTTTCTCTCCTGTTCATCTTCATCGGTCTCACGGCGGGAACGGCAGTGGTCCTGCGGTACCTCTTCACGCGTCATCGGGCCGCTCTTTACCGCAGCCAGCTCGAAGAGAAAAAGGCGAGGGAAGAACTGCTCGAACGTTTCGAACATCTCGTCCGGTCGGCGCACGATTGCATCATCGTCACGGACACCGCGGGCATCATCTTCGAAGCGAACGACTGCGCAGTTGTAATGTACGGTTATCCCCTGCCGGCATTGAAAGGAATGTCCGTCATCGATCTTCACACGGAACCGTACAAGGAAGAAGCCCGGGGCTTTTTGCGGAGAATCATGGACGAGGGGAGTTGCGTATACGAAACGATGCACCTCGACGGCAAGGGTAACGTGAGAGCCGTTCAAATCCATGCAAGCATCGTGAAATTCGAGGAGCAGACCTGTATCCAGTTCATCATACGGGATATCACCGAGAGGAAACGCCACGAGGATTTCCGCCTGCGCGTTTCCCGTCTCCACCAGGTCCTCTACCTTGTGAACCAAGTCATCGTCCGCGAGAAAGAGGGACCGGTTCTTCTCGATACCGTCTGCAGGCTGCTCGTCGAGAGGGGCGGTTTCGCGTCCGCGGAAATCGCACGCCGGCGAAACGGTGAAGCCGGTTTCGCGACTGCGGCTACTTCCGTCGACCGTGCCGTGTTCCCGGCCGGCACACCACTCCTCGCAATGGACGAGGCAGGGGTGGGATCACTCATCGAGAATTCTTTGCTGGATAGTACTCCTCTCCATGTCCCCATCGGGGGGGATCGGGACCGTGTCGAAGAATGGTATTCCTCATGTCGGCAGAGAGGGATCCGTTCGCTCGCCGTGTTCCCGTTCACGTGCCGGGAATCGGAGTTTCGAGGGGCTCTCATCGTTTCGACGAGAGAATGCGATTGCTTGGGTGAAGAAGAGACCATACTCCTCAGAGAACTCGTGACGGATATCGTCTTCTTGCTGGATGCCCTCGAGATCGAGCGAAAGAAACGGGAAGCGAATGAACAGGTAAGGGTGGAAAGGGATCTCCTGAACGGCATCTTGGAAACATGCCCGGCGGGTATTCTCGTGCTCGGCAGAGACGGAGAGATTATGTATACCAACGCTGAGGCGGAAGAAATGCTATCCCGCCTTCACCAAGGAATTCTCATGGCCGACGGCGGGTCGCCCCCCTGGGAAACCCACGGCTTCGAGGGGCTCCGCATACCCGAAGAAAGGAATCCTGTGTGCCTGTTATCTCCCACCCTGGATACCGCACGGGATATCGAATGGAGCAGGGGCACACCCGATGGGCAAACGGTCACGCTTTCGATCAATGTGGCCCGCGTTGGGAGCGGGACACATGCGCCGATCAGTGCCGTCATCTCGATGGAAGACGTGACGGAACGGCGTCGCTCAGAGATCGTGCGGGAAAAACTCGAAGATGAACTCAGATCGTATACCCATCGCTTACGCACCCTCTCTTCGCGGCTGGAAACGATCCAGGAATCAGAGAGGAGGAATATCGCCCGGGAACTGCACGACGTGATCGGTCAGAATCTGACTGCCGCGATTCTCGACCTCCATATCGCACGGAGCAGGATGGGGAGAGAGGCGGACGAGGAAGCCGTTCGGCGGGTGAACGATGTGCTCGGGCTGATCGAACAGACGGCGGAATACACGCGCGATGTCAGTAAAATGCTGCACCCTCCCCTGCTCGACGATTACGGTTTGTTCCCGGCTCTCGAGTTCCACGTGTCGACGGTCTCGAACCGCTGTGGGCTGCCCATCGCACTCGAAGGGATGAACCCGGACCCGCGACTGCCGTACGAGACGGAAATCTCTCTATTCCGTATCGCCCAGGAGTCATTGACGAATATCGTGAAACATGCAGGAGCGTCCCATGTACGGATAACCCTCGGGTCGGATGCACGGACATGCACCCTGCGGATCGAAGACGACGGGAAAGGGTTCACCGTGCCGGACGGGCCTTCCATGGGCCTCGGGAAGGGCTTGGGGCTCCTCAACATGCGGGAACGGGCGGAAACGCTTGGGGGGAGTTTCTCTCTCGTGTCGAGCCCTGGTGCAGGCACGATCATCGAGGTGCGGGTCCCGAGAGAGAGACCCTCATCGCGCGACCGGGAACGCTTCGCACCATGAGAAGACGATTGCGAACAGGAAAGAATATCGTTGCCACCTTCTTTCATGCATACCCATCACGTGTCCTCGGAACATCCTATGGTGAGATCGCAGAAAGAATCAATCGCCGTGTGCCTTGCGGATGATCACCAACTCGTGCGGGAAGGGCTCCGCGTCCTGCTTGAAGCGGAAGGTGATATCCACGTCGTCGGGGAAGCTTCCGACGGCCGTACGGCGATCGCCCTCGTTGCGGACCGCCAGCCGGACATCGTCGTCATGGACATCACCATGCCGGAACTCAACGGGATCGACGCAACCCGGCGGATACGCGAGGAATACCCCTCGACGCGGGTGGTCATCCTGTCGATGCATGCGACCAGGGAACACGTATTCCGCGCGATCCGCGCGGGAGCAGATGGGTACGTCCTGAAGGAGTCCGCAGCGAACGAAGTCGTTTCGGCGGTCCGCTCGGTCGCACGCGGCCACCGCTACCTGAGCGAGAAAATTGTCGATCTCGTCATCGATGATTACATCCAGGCCGGCGAGCAGGAGCGGAGCCCACTCGATCGCCTGAGTGCACGCGAGCGGGAAATCTTCCAATTGACGGCGGAAGGCAAGTCCCTCAAGGATATCGCGGAAACGCTGTTCCTCTCGCCGAAATCCGTGGAAACATATCGGAGCCGGGTCTATGACAAACTCGGCGTGAGGGATCTTCCCGGTCTCGTGAAACTTGCCATCCAGTTTGGAATAATCGACGCTTCGTAGTCGGGCGATTCGAGCATCATTGCTGGAAAGAACGGTCGGAATGTCGGGATTTCCCGACAGATTCCGGGAGGGGGTTTCCGTATCATATCCCGTTGCGACAGGAGAAAGGAAAAGAAATGTCGTCCCTGGAACTGACAGAGCGTTTCTCAAGAACGCAGGCCAAGAATGCCAAGAACCAGGAAGAGAACCCGACATTTCCCATTTTCCCATCGCTAGGAATTCCCCGGTCGGGCTGGGGAAGGGGGGTTTTATGTTAAGGAGGATCGACGGGTCGGGAATCGATGATGCATCCGCTGCGACCGTCGGATGCCACCCCCTACTCGATTGTCTCGATATTCCGGTATTGGAGTGCGAACGGAACGGAACCGTTTCATATGTGAATCAAGCCGCCGAAAGGTATATCGGGAAAGATGCCTCGAGGATCGTGGGGATGAATATCGTAGATCTCGTCCATCGGGAAGATCGTGCGCGTTTTTCCGAGTTTCTCTGCGAAACAGGGAAGCCGTGGACATGCGACATACGTCTCACCGCGGAGTATGGCACCATCAAAAGGGTGCGTTTTTCGTATTCCGGCCGCATGATGCCTCGTGGAAGGCTCGTGATAACGGCGACGGAAACGCTTACAGCGGATAACCGGGAGAAGCTACAGGAATACCGGGCGGCATTGGACCAGAACCCTCTTTCCGTCGTTCTGATCGATTCCACGGGAACCATCGAGTACGTCAACCCCGCTTTCGAGAGAATGCATGGCTGTCTGGCGGAAGAGGTGACGGGGAAAGAGTACTCCGTGTTGAGATCGGAATATCTCTCGGAGGATCAATACCACACGATCGAACGGACGATTCTCACGGGACGGGAATGGAAAGGCGAGTTCCAGAACAAGCGCAGGAACGGCGAAGTCTACTGGGAATACGCCATCGTCTGTCCCATCAAGGGAGATGACGGGGCATTCCGGAATTACCTCATCCTGAGCGAGGACATCACGGAACGGAAAAGGGCGGAGCACGAACTCATCGCGGCCAAGGAGCGGGCCCGGCGGGCGGACCGTATCAAGGAGGCATTCCTCGGGAACATCTCGCACGAAATCCGGACCCCGCTCAACATCATTCTCGGATACGCCGAACTTCTCCAAACAACGATGGAATCCCAGGAAGCCGATGGGGGGAGGGAATTCCTCTCGGAGATGGTTCGTGCATCGCAAAGGCTGATGCGCACCGTAGACGATATCATTCACGTCACGCGTATCGATGTCGGGGATTATTCGTTCGAGAAAAAGCGTGTCGATATCGTCGCGGAAGTGTATCAACTCGTCATGGAAATGATGCTCTTCGCACGCGAGAAGAATATCCACCTGGATTTCACCCCCGGCTGCGGATCTCTCTTCGTCGAGGTGGAGCCCGTGACATTCCTCGATGCCGTCGCGAACCTGATCGACAACGCGATCAAGTTCACGCGGGAAGGTTTCGTCGTGGTCGACATCCAGAAAATCGATGACACAGCCGTCATTCGAGTTCAGGATACCGGCGTCGGGATTTCCGATTCCTTTGTCGAGGAACTCTTCACGCCGTTTTCCCAGGAGGAATCCGGTTCTCAGCGGTCGTTCGAAGGCCTTGGGCTGGGCATGGCTCTGACGAAGAAATACCTGAACCTGAACGGGGCGGAAATCGCCGTCAAGAGCGTGAAAGGGAGAGGGACACTGTTCACGGTGCGTCTCCCCGCTCTGGAGTGAAGCGCTATGAATATGCTTCGAGGGTTGAACCGCTTTTCGACGAACTCGTCTACACCTTTACCGCTCGACGGGAAAGGGAAAATGCTGCCAGAGAAGTACAGGAAACTAGGGGAGAGGGTGCTCGAACGGGGATAGTCATGATTCCAGAGGAAAGGGAAACACCATTCTGAAACAAAGCACATATTTCTTTGTCCCATTCGTGGGGGAAACGCTGATGGGCGAAGGTCAGTACAACGTTTTCATCGTGGATGACAGGCCGGTATTGCGACGCGTCCTCGTCGATTGGCTCCAAGTCGAATTCCCCTATTGCCGTTTCGAGGCGTTCCGCGATGCGGAGAGCATGCTCGAGACAGTACAAGAACACCCGCCGGACCTTGTCCTCATGGACGTTTCCCTTCCGGGGATGAACGGCATCGAAGCGATGCGTGTATTGCGAACTTCGAATCCCGCGTTACCCGTCGTCATCCTCTCCATCCACTGCGGTAAAGAATATCGGGAACGCGCACTCGCGGAAGGGGCGGTTCTCTTCATCTGCAAGGACAAGGCCCATAACGAACTCCCGGCGGCTTTGAGGGAACTACTCCCGGAAAAGGAAGAGCGCTAGCCGGAAAGTCCCATCGTACCACGTTTCACCATTTCCCCTCCCAGAGGGATGTGGAGGGATATGCCGTGTCGTCTTCGCCGTATGGAGCGTTCTTCGTTCCCATGGCGGGAAAACATTGGCACAGAGTTCCGAGAAAAAACAGCCGATGAAAGCGGTGTTCCGCCTTGGGTTTCATCCGCGTGAATCGTTGCCGGCACGATGTTGCCCCTTTGAGCCGTGCGAAGGAAATCCAATACTCCACCTGCCTGTCGATTGAGCATGTGCACGGTAGACATACGCGTGTTTCGAGCATGATTGCCACGTTCGAGGATCGAACTCGATTCCGCATCGGAATCGAGGTTCGTATCTTCCTATCGTCCCCTTGAGAAGGTCGCATCCTCATGTCATCGGAAAAACCTCCCCGTTTCGAGAGGGCGCTCATGTGGTTCCGGCGCGATCTTCGCATTGACGACAACACGGCGCTCTCCGAGGCTTGCGCCCAAGCAAAGCAGGTCATACCCGTTTACGTGTTCGACACTGCCGTTCTCTCGAAGCTCGAGGATCGCGACGATGCGAAGGTCACGTACATGCACCGCTCGCTGTCCGAATTATCGCGACGTCTCCGTGGGGAAGGTTCAGCACTCCTCGTCCGGGTCGGTGAACCGGTCGCCGAGATTCCCCGGCTTGCGGATCGTCTCGGAGCGGCAACCGTTTTCGTCAACGCGGATTACGATCCGGACAGCAAGCGCCGCGATGCTGAAATTGCCGAAGCCTTGGCGGCGGACGGGCGTTCGCTCGAGCGCTACAAGGATATCGTTGTCTACGAGCCCACGGAGATTGTGTCGCGTTCCGGTGAGCCGTACACCTTGTTCACGCCTTACCTTCGCGCGTGGCTCGCACGGCTCGCTCTCGATGCGGAAAACGGCGAGGACCCTGCCGGGGAGAAGCGTGCGAATACGGAGAGACTTGCACGCGCGATGGATTTCGAACCGTACGGCGCGGGATGGGGGTTCGAGGAGCTTGGGTTCAGGCAGAATCCTCTCGTAACCGAGGCGGGAGAGGGGGATGCACATCGGCGCTTCGCGCGCTTTCTCGAGCGTATCGACCGTTACGTGGAAGAACGGGATTTCCCCGCCGCAGAGGCGACTTCGGGGCTTTCGACGGCGCTCCGTTTCGGGACGATTTCGATACGCACCCTCGTGCGGGCGGTGCGGGAACGCGAAGGAGAGGGCTCGCGGAAGTGGTTGTCGGAGCTGGTCTGGCGGGAATTTTTCCACATGATTCTCGACCGGTTCCCGCGCGTCGTCGAAGGGGCGTTCCACCGAGAGTTCTCCGCTCTCCGCTGGCCGGGGAACATCGAGCACTTCGAGGCGTGGCGCGATGGGCGAACCGGTTACCCCTTGATCGACGCGTCGATGCGCTGTCTCCGTGAGACGGGGTGGTTGCACAATCGCCTCCGCATGGCGGCGGCGTCCTTCCTCGTGAAGGATCTTCTCCTCGACTGGCGACTCGGGGAAGCGTGGTTCGCCCATTGCCTCCTGGATCACGACATCGCGGCGAACAACGGCGGGTGGCAATGGTGCGCATCGACGGGTGCCGATGCACAACCGTATTTCCGTGTCTTCAACCCTGTTCTCCAATCGCGGAAATACGACCCGGAGGGTCGTTTCATTCGAAGGTTTTGCCCCGAACTGTCGGCTTTTCCCCGCGAACTGATTCACTGGCCGCACGCGGCCGACGCAGACGCCCAGCGCCGTGCAGGGTGCAGACTCGGGACGGATTACCCGCACCCAATCGTCGATCACAGAGAGAGCAAAGAACGCGCCATCAGGCTGTACCGAGCGGCCCGCGCAGGTGCGGCCTGACGCGCGGTTACAGGCGGGAAGTTCCCTGTTCTCGCCGGGCGCATGTCATGTTTTCGAGGGCGATGACCGGAGCCACCTATTGTAGAGCCACATGCTCAACGCGGAAGCCAGACCGATCGTCATCAGGATGACCCAGCCCGCCGTATTCCACGCGGGGTCGAGTTCCATGAGACCGTTTGCTCCTTTGACGGCGTTCCGGCACATCACCTCGTTGAAAATGGCCGCTCCCACCGGTCCGCCGAGAAGGGCACCGATCGCCATCGGAAGGTTCGCGTAACCGAGGAAAAGCCCCTCCTGTCCTTTCGGGGCGAGAGCGCCGATGTACTCGTACGTGCGAGCGGAGGTGAACAGCTCGCCGAACGCGATGAGCGCGACGGTGAGGACGATGAAGAGCGAGCCGATGGGGAGCAGGTCGAAGACCTGCATGCGGACTCCCCCAGCGAGGTAGATGGGGACGAGGTTGATCAACATCGAGACGCCGATGATCACGATGCCGACGATGATGGAGCGGATGGGCTTCATCTTCCCGAACAGCTTCGTGATCAGGAGCTGGAAGAACACGATGACGAAGGGATTCGCCATGGTGTAAATATCGACGGGCGGGTTTGTCTCCACGACTTTCTTGAGGTAGAGGGGGAGCACGTTGTACACCTGCGAGTAGAGGAAGAAGAACCCGCTGGATACGAGGAGAAAGAGGGCGAATCGTGCGTTTCGAACGACGAGCACCATGTCGAGGAGGATGCGCCCGACGCTACGGCGGGGTTTCTCGATGCGTGCGGCGCCCGGCAAGGTGTCGGGGTCGCGGTAGAGGAGGAGCACGGTGAAGAAGGCGACGATGGAGCATGCCGTGCTTACCGCGAAAATGTAACTGAGATCGAGGCGTGTCCGGACGTAGTAGCTGACGCCCCGCCCGAAAAGGGAACCGATATTGATGACCATGTAAAAGATGCCGAACGCCAACGTCGCCCGACCAGCAGCCGTTTTCTGAACCGTACCGGAAATACACGGTTTGATGACGGAGCCCCCCATCCCGATGAATACGATGCCGAGAATGACGGGGAAAACGACGCCGGTCCCGGAAATAACGGTCTCGCTGATGGTTGGGGCCAGCGTCTGCCCGCCGAACCACACCGGGTAACCCATCAGGAAATACCCGATGGCGAGGAGCACGAAAGCGACGAGCAGGGCGCGCTTGAACCCGACGACGTCGGCGATGGTCCCTGAGAGGATGGGGAGGAAGTAGACGAGCGTCCAGAGCACGCTGTTGAGGGTGCTCGGCCAGTACTTGCCGAGGCCGAGCTGGCCGAGGTAGAGAACGACGAAACTCGCCATGGCATAGTATGCGCCGCGCTCGAAAAGCTCGGTCAAATTCGCGGTCCAGAACGTCGTCGGGAAGGGGGTCTGTTTTTCTCTGCGGTCGTCCCTGCTGTCGCTCATGCTTCGTCCCGTTGGGTGTGACTCGTGAAAAGATTGCGACAATATAGGATAGAAGCGCTTTTCTCCAAGCCGGACAGCACTCGGACGAATATCGATCGAGAAGAGAAGGCGTGAGAACCCAGCCTGCCGGCGATCGATATCAGAGGACAGCAGCTCGTGAGCAATACCGGCGTTCAACGGCTGGGAAAAAGTCGTACCCGAGACAGCGGGGCACGTGCCGCCCGGATGCGCGCGTGCAGTTATGTATCGTACGGCTTCTCCTGAATAGCGAGGTGTCGGGACTCCCGGTGACGGCGGGTGATCGAAGCTTCTCGGCATCCGGGAAGGACCGACATGCCTTCCCGACGATTTCCATAAACAGCACCAGTGGTCTATTGTTATGACCAGGACGGTACGAGGTGAGGAGAGAGGGCCGCATGTTCG
Source organism: Bacteroidota bacterium (assembly GCA_029907355.1). Classification (GTDB taxonomy): domain Bacteria; phylum Bacteroidota; class Ignavibacteria; order SZUA-365; family SZUA-365; genus JARYLZ01. Next base: position 12,241 of record JARYLZ010000034.1, read on the forward strand.
AGGGGAAGGAATCATCGATGTATGGTCCGCATGCCGTACACCGCTCCGCTGGAGAGTTTGTTCGAAAACATCCGGGGGACCGTTATCGACGGAGAACGCCGACGACGGATGAGAAACCCGGCCCGGTGATTTCGACGGCACGCTCGTTGAGCCGCTGGGATACCGCCCCCATCGGTCTCACTCGCTGTCAAGATGAGGAATGACCTCCCATGCAGGGTGACTCATGGTGGATCGATTCATCCGAATTTCTCCTGCGACGTTGTCTGCCGCGTTCTCCGTGACAACCGCGTTGACTCTTTGCGGTATTCCGGATAGATTTCGCGCGTACGTGTCCATCCACATTCGTTCCATTTTATCGCCAAGAACGCCCATGAGACCCCTGTTCCGGTTCCTTTGCCTTCCCGTTCTTCTCATGCTCGCGGCGAATGCCCAGACCGTCACTATCCGCGTCGACAACGGCCGTTTCGGCGGCCATCACGTCGGATCCGGGGGGACTCCGCTCAACCTATGGGAAGAGACGGCCATTCTCCGGCCCGCAGGTCCCTGTACCGTGACCACAATACTCATCTATTACGACGGCACGGCGGCAGGGAAAGACACGATCTATCTTGTCGGGGATCCCTCGGAAGGCGCTCTTCCTCCGACGGAGTTCGTCTGGGCATACAATCTTCGCATGCCGCCAATCGTGTTCGATTACCCCGGGACACGGGGGTGGTACCAGTTCGATGTCTCCTCGGCCGGCTTGCGCTGTGACGGGTACGATCGAATTGTGATCCAGCACCGGTTGAAACCGACAGGCCCCTTTTTCGGTATCGATGACGACGGGGTTTCCAGTCCCCTTTCGTCGTTCCTATTCGACCCGTTCACGAACAACTCGCTTGGTTTCCCCGGCGTGTACTACCGTGCCGTCGGCGATTTCATGATCCGGGCGGAGGTTTTATACGATTTCCCGAGCGGAGCGACATCCGCGCCGCCGCCCCCTCCGACACTCGTGGATGTGACGGCCCGAGTAGGGATCACGGATGAGAACGGGAATCTTCTCCGGGGGGCACGCGTGAGCGTCGTGGATTGGGATGGTGATGGGTTCGATGATATTGCGGTGGGTTCGAGATTTTTCAGGAACCGGGGAGACGGGACATTCGAAACCGTCCCGCTCGGGATCCAGGCCTCGTCTTCCGTCTGGGGCGATTACGACAATGATGGGGATATGGACTGTTACGCCGTCAACGGGGGAGACAACGACAAGCTGTACCGGAACGATGGAGGAGGCGTGTTCACCGACGTGACCGCACAGTCCGGCCTTTCCAACCCGCGGCCGACGGTCACGCCGATGTGGCTGGACGTCGATAACGACGGGCGGCTGGATTTGTTCATCGCCAACGGCAGGAGGGAATCGGGGGGCACGGAAACGTATTACCCCGACCAGCTCTGGAGGAACAACGGCGACGGCACCTTTGCGAACATCACGGCATCTTCGGGTATCGCGGCAGGCGAACCTGCACCCTATTACGATTGCTGGGCCGCGAGTGCCTGTGATTTCAACAACGATGACAGGGTGGACATTTTCGTCGCCACGTACCGTCTCGCCCCGGACCTCCTGTACCGGAACAACGGCAACGGGACATTCACCGAGGTCGGCGCAGCCACCGGTGTCCGGGGGGTCCCCACCGCTTCTCCGCAGTACTTCGGCCACGGGGCGGGCACGGAGTGGGGGGATCTCGATAACGACGGGGACGAGGACCTGGTCGTCGGAAATCTCGGGCACCCCGACTGGCGGGGACAAGTTTCAAACCCGTCGCTCATTTTCCGGAACGAGGGCGGTTCGCGTTTCACCGAGGTCCATCAGCACATGGGCCTAAAATTCTTCGAGATGAATTTCGGCGTTCTCTTGATGGACGTGGACCTCGACGGCTACCTCGACATATGGCATTGCCAGTACTCGTATTACCCGGTCGGGCAGAACAACGAGTCGTATCGCATGTCCCGCATGTACATCAACGGGGGACCGCCCGATTTCCGATTGAACGACAGGACATGGCATCTCGGCCCGCGGATACACGGTGCGTGGACGGCGGCCCGTTTCGATCTCGAGAACGACGGCGACATGGATTTCATCGTCGCGAGTCCCACCGATTCCATCCGTGTCTTCCGGAACGAGATTCCCCGGCGGGGACGTTTCCTCGAAATACGCCTTTCCGGGAGTCCGGCGGATCACGTGAACATGAACGCATACGGGAGCAGGGTCACCGTCTACGCGGGCGGGGCGCAGTTCACCCGGTGGATCCACTCCGGCGGTACGGGCACTACGGCCACGCAGAACAGCGACTTGTACCACTTCGGCCTCGGACCCGTGGACGCTATCGACAGCGTCGTCGTGCGTTACCCGAACGGATTCCAAAGGACGTTCACGACGCTTCTCCCGGACCGCATCTATCGCATCGCGTACGACGGGACCATCATGACGGGTATCGAACGATCCGCCGCTCCCACGGCGGATGAGAGTGGATGGCGCATCGAAGGAATGCGGCACGCAGGGCGGTCGCTCGCGTTTTCCCTCTGCGGCAAGGGTTCGATCCGCGATGTGCGTGTCGAGGTGTACGATGTTCTCGGTAACCGCTTAGCCTCCGTTCTCATGCCGAGCCTCATGCCGGGCGGGCACGAAATCCCCCTGCCGGCGGCCTTGCCCAGCGGGGTGTACTTCGTGAATGTCGGTTCGAGGGAAGCGGTGCTCTCATCCCGTTTCATCGTCGCGCGATAGGAACACGCGGCTTCCTGATGCCTTCACTCTTTCCGTGCCCCTCCGGATCAAAGAGGAAACTCATTCCATGAACCACGAAACGTATCTCGTGCCCACAGGGCACCGGATCGATCTCGCGGACTACGACCCCGGCGATACCGGCCCCTTCCGGACAAAAGAGGATGCGTTCGCGAAACTCCAAGAAGACATAGAGGAACTCGCGCGCTTACAGGACATTCTCTATGCGCAAAATACGTACGCCCTTCTCCTCATTTTCCAAGCGATGGACGCAGCGGGAAAAGACAGCACCATTAAGCACGTCATGTCCGGTGTGAACCCGCAGGGCTGTCAGGTATACAGTTTCAAAACGCCATCTGCCGAGGAACTGGACCACGATTACATGTGGCGATGCATGAAAGCACTGCCGGAGCGCGGGAGGATCGGCATTTTCAACCGTTCGTATTACGAGGAAGTGCTCGTCGTGCGTGTGCATCCGGAGATCCTCGAACGCGAGCAGCTTCCGCCCGAATCCAAGGGGGAAAACCTATGGAAACACCGCTTCGAGGATATCAATAACATCGAACGATACCTCGCGCGCAATGGGCTTGTCATTCGGAAGTTCTTCCTCCACGTCTCGAAGGAAGAACAGAAGAAACGGTTCCTCGAGAGAATCGAGAAACCTGCGAAGAACTGGAAGTTCTCGCTCGTGGACGTGGAGGAGAGGCGGCACTGGGAAGAGTACATGGATGCGTACGCGGATATGCTCTCCGCCACGAGTACGGCATGGGCGCCATGGTACATCGTGCCGGCCGATCACAAATGGTTCACCCGCGCGGTGGTCGCCGATGTCGTCGTGAAGACGCTCCGATCGCTGGACCTCCGTTACCCCGAAAGCGGCGAGGAACACCGCAGGGATCTCCGCCGCGCACGCGACATGCTCGAGGCGGAGCATTGAGGACGGTGTTCGAGCGGATGGAAACGGTCCATGCCCTTCCGCATCGTGAGCGGCGAGTCCATTACGCAAGATCCCTTACGATCGAAGTGATGCAAAGCTTGGCAACACGTACCTTCCCTCCTGCTCGGTCGGGGCGGAGGGCACATGCCCGCCGGGGAATACACGAGAACTGAGCCGCCTATGCACGATCTTCGTCCGATCATCGTTCTCCTCGGCATTCTCGCGCTCGTGGCGGTGGGGGCGGTCATGTATCTCCTCCAGTCCATTCTCCTCCCCTTCGTGATCGCCGTGTTCCTGTCGTTCCTCTTCAAGCCTGTCGTGGAAGGTTTACGAAAGCGCCGCATCCCGACGTTCGTCGCACTGATCATCGTGATACTCGTTGTCGCCGCCGTGCTCGCGGGCCTTTCGATGGTCGTTGTCGGCAGCGTGAACGCGTTCATCGATGCTATCCCGCGGTACGAAGGGCGCATGACGGCGCTGGTGCAAGAGGTCACGCGAATCGTAGAACGTGCGGCTGAAGCGCTGGGGTTGGACCCCGGCAGCGTGCGTCTTTCTGATGCCGTGTCGGTGGGATCCGTCACGTCGGTGTTGAGTTCGAGCCTGGGTTCTCTGATCTCGACCCTCGGGAACGGCTTTCTCATTCTCCTCTTCATGATCTTCATCCTCGCCGGGGCGGGGGATTTCTCTCGAAAGATCCGGCGTGCATTCCCCAGCCCCGGGGCCGATCACGCGTCGGAAGTCATCGAGAGCATCGATGACCGTGTACGGAAGTACATGTTCGCGAAAATGCTCATCAGCCTTCTCACGGGGACGGTCACCGCTGTCATCCTGGTCATTCTCGGCGTGGATTTCGCGCTCTTGTGGGGGTTTCTCGCATTCCTGTTGAACTTCATCCCCAATTTCGGATCGCTCATCGCAACGGTTTTTCCCGTTCTCATCGCGCTCCTGCAATTCGAGGGACCGGGGCGTGCCGTGCTCGCCTTTATCCTTCTCGTCGTTGCCCAGAATGCGATCGGGAATTTCCTCGAACCGAAACTCATGGCGTTCAGGTTCCAACTCAGCCCGCTGCTCATCCTCGTTTCGCTCATTTTCTGGGGATGGTTGTGGGGGGTGTGGGGTATGATCCTCGCGGTTCCGATCATGTCGACCTTCAAGATCGTGTGCGAACAGGTCAACGTTCTCAAGCCCGTGGCGGTTCTCATGAGCGGTCCACCCCCGAAAGAAAAGACTGAATCGTGGGAAGGCGGATAAGGAAGCGACTCGGGACGTTCGCGCTCGGCGTGTGGGTTTGTCTCATGCCCGCCGCGGCCCGTTCCCAGGAACGGTACACGGAAATCGGAATCGCCTCGTATTACGCCGAGGAATTCCATGGGAAGCGTACGGCCAACGGCGAACGGTTCAGCATGTGGGCGATGACCGCCGCGCATCGGACCCTCCCTTTCAATACCCTCGTTCGGGTTACGAATCTTGAGACCGGGAACTCCGTGGTCGTGCGCATAAACGACGCGGGACCGTTCAAGGACGAGCGGGTCATCGATCTCTCCAAGGCCGCCGCTGCCCGCCTCGGCATCCTCGAACAGGGGAAAGCGCGCGTTCGCATCGAGGAAATCGGGCGGGGAAGCTCGCCGGGGGGGGACCACGTCTCCATGAACTCCTACTACAGAGTAGACGCGGAACCGGTGCAACTCGAGGGCTACGCCATCCAGGTGGGCTCGTTCCGAGATCTCGATCACCTGCTCAGGCGCTTGAACGATCTCGAGCAACGAGGGGTCAGCTCGCTCTACGTCCAGGTAGCCGCGAGTTCGATCGGCACGCTGCACCGCATCGTCATCGGCGGTTTCGCAACGAGGGCGGAAGCGCAGAAACGTCTTTCCGAGCTGGCGCGGAAAGGGGTATCGGGTCTCGTATTCCAGGTCAGGTAGGGAATTATCCCTGATAGCGTGGGGGGAAGCCTCATCCGGCGTTAGCGGAGGAAGAGAACGGCGACGCCTGCAACGGCGAGAAAGGCGCCTGCGACGGCCCGAAGACCTATGCGTTCTTTCCAGGCGATGTGGACCATGGGTAGCATGATGATCGGCGGCGTTGCCATGATGGCGGAAGCGACGCCCACGTCCGTGTGCGCGATGGAAAGGAGGCTGAGCGTAATGCCGAGGTACGGTCCGAAAATGGAACCGACCGCGGTGAGGAAGAGCGCCCGGCTGTCGCGCGCAAAGGCGCGGAAGGGATTCCGCCACCCGGGAAGGAACATCGCGATCGGGAGGAGGAGAATGCTCGCAACCGAAATCCGCACGAACGCGGCGGCGAACCCATCGATATCCCCGTCCATGAACGCCGACTTCGCGAAGATGAGACCGACCGCCTGGCCGACGGCTCCAAGGAACGCGAAGAGCACGCCCTCGAAGCGCAGCTTGCCCTTTGCGGAACCCGTGTCGCCGCGGGCCAATACGACGAGGGCTATCCCGCAGACGGTGAGGGCGACGCCGGCGATGTCCCATCCCGACAGCGCTTCGCGGAGGAAGAACCAAGCGAGCAAGGCGGAGATGGGGGGCGCAAGCGCCATGATGAGCATGCTTACTCTCGCCCCGATCCGGCGGAAGGCGAGAAAGAGAAACGTGTCGCCGAACGCGAGACCGATAACGCCGCTCAGGGAAAGCTTCCACAATTGGGCGGCATTCCCTGGAAGGGGGATGCCGAGCAGGGCAATGGATACGCCAAGGAACACCAGGGCGAAAGCGAGGCGCGCGACGTTCACCAGCATCGCACCGACACGCATCGTGGCGGACGTGAACACCATGCTCGTCAACGACCACAGGACCGCGGTCGCCAGAGCGCATGTCTCACCGAAGAGGGGCATACCAAGGATAGACGGCTTGGGGAGAGAATTCCGTCCATGACCATTCGGACACCGGCGGAAACATGCGACGCCGGTCTTGAGAGGAAACAGACATTGCCGGGAAGAGGATATCCACGCATGATGGGAATGATGGGCGGATCTCCCTCGCATCCCCTCTCGGCGTTCGACGGCCTTCGTTCATGGGTCCCAGGTTGCCGACGTCGTTTCCTGCAATCAGTGCATGTTCAGGTGAAGATGAGGTCACCGAAAAAAGTCGGGCAATGAAAATCGGGGAGAGGGAGATCGATCGGCACCCATGAAGCGTACTGGCGGTTAGTCTTTCCGCCGCAACGGCAGAAATTCCCGGTCCACCGCGTCCCGACGACCGGTCGAATCTCGAACTGCGCCAAGGAGGACAATACCCGAAACGGCACCGCAGCGACGATGCGCCACTCCCGGTCGTCCGGTGATTCATCTTTGAGGATGCCGGGCACGGAATGATGGATTTTCACGTCCTTCGCAAGATCGAAATCGATGAGTTGCCGGAAAAAGCGGTCCTTACCGAAACCCATGCGCAGTATCCCGCAGGCATTGATCATGATGTCGAAATATTCCTCACTGCGGTCCGGTTGCGGGCACAAGAACGTGCCCACGGAACTGTCCTCGTCGACCCGGGCGTTGAGATCGATGACCCGAGACGAGATATGCTTGTCCTTGCAAACGAATTCCATGAAAAGCGCATACGCGTTGAAAAGGAATTTCGCATGGGCGGTCTGCTTCTCACCAGTCTCGTACCATGGGAAACGGTCTATCGATGCTGATGTGGCGGTTTCCCATATTGCGTGCGCGAACAGCGCATCCAGGTGTGTGTCGTCGGGGATCTTGTGAATAAAGTGTTCCTGCATCCGGAAGGTTCCTCCTGCCGGTCGGAAATGTACGAAAGGTTTCACGATGAAAGAGAAATGGGACGAACGATTCGCACGTGCAGAATACGTGTACGGGACTGACCCGAACGTGTTCTTTCGGGAAATCCTCTCGAGCTTGCAGCCGGGTCGGATACTCCTACCCGCCGAGGGCGAGGGGAGGAACGCCGTCTATGCTGCCGAATCGGGGTGGGAAGTCCACACCTTCGATTTCAGTGAGCAGGCAAGAACGAAAGCGCTGGCGTTGGCGGCGGAACGCCGTGTTGAAATCACTTACGATATCGCCGACCTCGAAACGTACCGGTTTCCGATCTCCGCCTACGATGCCGTGGGTTTGTTTTTCGTGCATATGCCCCCGGCGCTTCGTCGTCGTGTCCACACCGCATGTGCCCGCTCGCTACGGCCCGGCGGAACGCTCGTCCTCGAGGCGTTCTCGAAGAGGCAGCGCGGTTACGAATCCGGCGGACCACGGGACGAGAACCTCTTGTACACGGTCGATACACTCGTAGAAGACTTCTCGTCTCTTCAATGTTCGCTGTGCGAGGAACGCGTCGTCGTGTTCGATGAGGGCGAATTCCATCGCGGTGAAGGTTGCGTTGTCCGTTTCGTCGGAACACTCCTCTCGGCAGGTTCAGACGAGAGCCTGACGGGCGTAAACCCGCCACCATTCTCTCCATGAGGAAGTTGAGGATCGAAGCCGTCGGGTGCGTTTATCGTGAGGGTGGCTTCAGGCGGTAATAGCAGAAAACGCCGAAGGCCCGGAGCGCCTGGGACTGTGCGTGGAGTGTCCCGATACCGTCCACCCCGTATCCGTCTTCGCCGCCCTGCGGGTTCCATCCGTTCCGGATTCCGTGGTCCGCTTCGCGGTGAAGTGTGACGCGTGCCTTGCCGTCGCTGTTCGACCAGACATGTTCGAGCATGCGTTCGACCTTGGACGGGACGTCGGCCAGCTTGTCCGGTGCGATGCTGTACGCGTCGAAGAGATAGTGGACGAATGCACCGTTTCCGTCCATGTGCAATTGGTAGAAACGTTCCGGGTGCACCCAGCCGGTTTTCGGATCGAGAATACGCCGCGCAGTGGCGACGGCGATGTCGCGGTATTTCGGGTCGTTGGTGACCCGGTAGAGTGCCGCAGCGATGGAACAGCATTCCGCTCCATTCCACGGGAGCTGTTTCCCGAACGCCGCCGGTCCTTCGGTGCCTTTCCAAAGGCCTTTCCCGCGGTACCACATCTTCTCGATCCCCGGCGTCTTGCCGTCGCCGTGCCACACTTTCCGTGCGTCGTCCAGAAAGGTGCGATCGCCCGTCGCCTCGTAGAGGCGGCAGGCCACATTGACCATTTGGTTCATGTTGCTGTTCGTGAACACGGGTTCCGCCGTGTACGAGGGAGGCCAATTGTACCAGCTCCAGAACCCCTCGTGATTGGAAAGGCGCCCTTCCCGTTTCGCGGAAAGGTAGCGCTCGCGCGCGCTTTCGACGAGGAGACGGTTCGTACGTCCCGTGAATTCCCACCACGTCAGCTCGGCGAGTGCGTCCCATGCCCGGTCGTCGACCCATGAACCGTTGAAGAGCTCGGTGAGGGGGTGTACGTTCATATGGAATCTGAGCAGTGCGGAATCCCCCGTCACCGCGAAAAGATAGGCGTCGCCTATCGCTCCATTGGCGGCTTCCCAACCCGGGACGTATTTCTTCTCGTAGAGGTCGCGGATCATGTAAGCCCGCTGAACCCACGGGTCGCTTGGACGGTACACATCGGCAACGGGTCGGTCATCGGGAACGTCATGTCCTTTCCGCTGTTGCGATGGGATCACGACCGCGAAGAGGACGGCCGCTCCCGCAATAATCACCAACCCGAAAGCGACGGCAGCTCTCCCTCTGGGGGATGATGTTTTCAGGGACCATGTCGTGCGATGCGTCGATTTTCCGGAGCCCTTCCTTTCGGTTCCCCTCCCCGGATGGCCCCGTTCGCGTGGAGAACTCATCTTCGATTCCCGGGATTTGTCCCTTCCTTGACTATGAAAGAGTGAAATACAGCTCTTGAATTTCTCACGCAATGCTCGAGGCAAGAAATGCCACTCCACCCGCGAAAAGGTGGCATCGCTTGAATTTTCCTCCACTCTGGTATTTTACCCGCCGTTTCCTGTCGCCCGATTCGCCAGGTATCACGAATGGAAAATCCCTCGTTCATCAGAGAAAAGCCGAGATGTTCGCTCTAACACGTTGTCAACATATATCGTCAAAATATCGAATCCATGATGCTGTGCAAATGGAATACGCGCCCACCACCATATTGGAAGGACTTTCGCGCACAGCATTGAAGCATCCGACAGGAGTAGGTGGATGTTGATGTGGCTAAACTTGGAAATGTCCATTATTTTCAATAAATTTATTGGTTCCACGAAGGGTCGTGCAGCGGGTTACCACGGTCCTGCCCCGGCTGAGCGAGTGAACATTCTACTACGGAGTCACCATGTCGAAACCTTTGAGCATCCTTTTCGTTTCGAGCGAGGTCGTTCCGTTCGCGAAAACCGGCGGGCTCGCGGATGTCTCCGGCGCTCTTCCACAGACGATTCGGGAACTGGGTCACGATATCCGCATCATCATGCCCAAGTTCGCCGCAGTGAGTGAGCGGCGTTTCAAAATCCACGATATCAAGCGGTTGACGGATATTCCTGTTACGGTAGGCGAGAGAAATCTGCTGGGAAGCGTGAAATCGTCTTTCCTTGCGAACATCAAGACGAAGGTACAGGTCTATTTCCTTGCCAACGAGGAGTTGTTCGGGCGAACGGATCTCTACACGGACCCGGAGACGAAGGAAGCATGGCCCGATAACGACGATCGTTTCATTTTTTTCAGCAGGGGTGTGATCGAGACCATCAAATTGCTCGGCTGGAGACCCGACATCCTGCACCTCAACGACTGGCAGACCGGACTCATTGCAGCGATCATCAAAGCGGAATACGCAAAGGACCCACTGTTCCGAGGGACGAAAATCGTCTTCACGGTCCATAATGCCGCGTACCAGGGAGTATTCCCGAGGGAGTCCTTTGCAAAGACCGGTCTCCCGGAATCCGCGTTCAGTATAGACGGTGTGGAATTCCACGGTGGGATCAATCTCCTCAAGGCGGGCCTCATCTATTCGGATATCATCACAACCGTCAGCCCGACGTACGCGAAGGAGATCCGCAGCGGACCGGAGTACGGGTTTGGTTTAGAGGGGGTGTTCCGCAAGAGGGCGCGGGATACGTACGGCCTGCTCAACGGCATGGATACCATGATCTGGAACCCGGCGACGGACCAGGAGATTCCCGCCCAGTACTCTGCGGAAGATCTCTCCGGCAAAGTTGTGAACAAGAAAGCGTTGTGCGAGAGGTTCGCGCTCCCCTTCGCGGAAGAGGCACCGGTCATCGGTATCGTCTCGCGCTTGACGGACCAAAAGGGGTTCGATCTCATCAAGGAGAAAATCGACGATCTCCTCTCGGAGGATATCCGTCTTGTCGTTCTCGGATCGGGCGACACGCAGTACGAGGATTTCCTCGTTCGCGTGCAGAAGAAACACAAGCGTAAAATGGGCGTGCATATCGGCTTCGACGAACCGCTGGCCCATCTCATCGAGGCAGGATCGGACATGTTTCTCATGCCCTCCAAATACGAACCCTGCGGTCTGAACCAGATGTACAGCCTCGTGTACGGAACGCTCCCCATCGTGAGGGCGACAGGCGGCTTGGCCGACACGGTCATCGATCTCGATGAGAAACCGAAAACGGGCAACGGATTCACCTTTGTGGAATATTCAGCCAAGGAGATGATGAAAGCGGTTCGGCGCGCGCTGTCGGCGTATCGGAATAGAGACGTGTGGAAAGCGGCCATGGTCAGGGGAATGAAGTCGGATTTCTCGTGGACATCGTCGGCCCAGCGGTACATCGACCTCTACAAAACGTTGTTGAAACGCAAGTAGCGCCGAAAGATCCCCTTGACCGAACACGGGTACACAAGGTATTTTCACGGGGCATGTCTGCAGGTGAATCCCCTCGTTTGTCATTCCTTCCCCTCCTTACCCTGTTGACCCGTCTCGTGCGTTTCCCCCGCTTTCTCTTCGCCCTCACGGCGGCGTTCGCCCTTGGGTCCTGCATGCACGAACCGTCGCCGACAGGGCTGGATCTCCTGCCGGGCGAAGATCTCGTCGGTGTCGAGCGTTTCGATTCCCGCGCAACCGACCCGGAGATTCGTACCTCCTCGTGGTTCGTGCCGGCCAACGGCGCGACGTCTCAATTCCTCTACTTGGGAAAGACCGAGGAATACACCGGTCGCATCGCGATTCGATGGATTGGTTTTCCCGGCTCGATCGCTGAAGCGGGACGCATCGTATCGGCTTCCGTGACGCTGTACGCTACGCCGTACAAATTCGGCGACACACTCACGCCGCTTGTTTTCGAAGCGCGCGAGATCCTTTCGCCGTGGAGCTCGTATACCCTGACTTCCGACAGCATCTCGGCCATGCGCCTCGGCTCAGTCCCCGCCGGGTCGTTCAATGGGTTCGTGCGCGATAGCGTGGAATTCACACTCGACACGGCCGTCGTCCGTTCTTGGCTGGTAAAGATGGCGGCTCTCCGATACGGCGAGATTTACGGGGTTCTTCTCGAGCCGAAATCCCCTTCTGCAGCCGTCTATGCCTTCGAGGCGCAGGAGGCCTTCAACCGAAAACCCGTCTTCCGAATCGTCATGTCGCTCGACGGCGTAAACGACACGACATTCTACGCCTCCTCCCTCGAAGACACGTTCGTCGCCGAGGGGCCGAAGTTTTCGACGGCATCGCTGACGGTTCACGGCGGTCTTTCTTGGCGCGGCGGCATCCGCTTCGATCTCTCGGCCGTACCGCGGGGCTCCATCGTCAATGCTGCCGCACTCACATTCACGGTCGATCCGGCTCGACGGCGGGACAACATCCGGGGCATCGACTCGCTGTGGGTTTACGCGCGTCTCGACACGGTGCAGAACACACTGGGTTCCGAACGAACCCTGACACGGACCGCCGATTCGGGAAGATTCGTCGCGGAAGGCCTTGTCATCACGCGCATGGTCCAGCGCTGGGTGAATCACCCGGAGACGAACAACGGGTTTGCGCTCGTCAAACTCGAGGAGGGCAGCGATCTCGACGGCATCGGGTTTTACGATGCCGCCGCGCCGGCATGGCTGAAACCACGGCTCGTCATCACCTACACGCTCAAGCCCTGAGACTCGCCGAATGAAGCGCGCGGCCGTCATCCTCTTCCTTTGCGTCTCGAACGCCGCCGCACAGAACGGGGCATCCGCCCTCTCGCGGTTCGGCATCGGCGACCTCGACAATCTCGCGACCGCCCGACAGCGCGGGATGGGGTACGTCGCTGCACCCCTCACGTCGACCTTCGACATTTCGGTCGTCAACCCCGCTGCCTGGTCATCCATCGATCGCCTGCGGCTCGGCGGGAACCTTTCGTACGAGTATGAATCCTCCTCCCGCGGTTCGGATCTCTCCGCGGGTTCGTTGGGGTTCAAGTCCCTGCATCTCGCCGTACCGCTGGAGGAAGGATGGAAGAGCCGCCTCGTTCTGGGTTTCCAGTCGTTGAGCTCGGTCGATTACCGGCTCGTCGCGACGGGGAATGCAGGCGGTGAGACATACCGTGCCGAATACGGCGGGCACGGTGGTTTGGGGTATCTCACCATGGGGGCGGGTCTTCGCCCGATGAAATCGCTGTACATCGGAGCTGCGTATCGCTGGTATTTGGGGACCATCGACCACGAGGGGAAGGTTACGTTCACGAATACGTCTACGTTTTTCCATTCATATCAGCGGCGAAGCACGAGCCACAGCGGAGGCGGATGGTCCGGAGGACTCCTATGGACGGGTCTCAAGCGTCTCGCTGTCGGTTTCTCCGTCGCATCGGGGGCCGGCTTGCGTGCCGTGCGTGATTTCACCGTGCAGTATTCCACGCACGACTCTACTCTCCGCAGCGAGGAAGGAAGACAGGATCTTCCCCTCCGCGTCCAGCTCGGCATGGCGTGGCAATACTCGGACGCCCTCCTCGTCGGTTTCGACGGCGCGTACCAAGACTGGACGAACGCCGTCGTGTTCCACTCCGCTCAGCCTGAATTGACTTCGTCGTTCCGTGTCGGCGTAGGCGTCGAGTGGCACCCGTGGAAAGAGAACGGCAAACCTTCGATGCGGCGCATGTGTTTCCGGTTCGGCGCAGCCCACCAGAAACTCGCCGTCTTGCTCGAAGGCAACGGACAGAAGGAAACGTTCGTTACCGCCGGTTTCGGCTTTCCCGTCTTCGGCGAGAGCATGGGTGACGTGGCGCTCGAGGCAGGCGTGCGCGGCGCCGCAGATGAGCTGCTGGGTCGGCGCATACTCCTGCGTCTGTCGTTGGCCGTCAATGTCGGCGAAGCATGGTTCATCCGCCGGGACGTCGAGTGATGATACATGTGCCCATGAAGATCGCTCTTGCCTCCGACCACGCAGGCTTCGCGTACAAGGAACGCTTGAAGAGCTTGCTCGCAGATCTCGGTCATACGTGGAAGGATTTCGGCACGTATTCCCCCGATCGGGCCGATTATCCGGATTTCGTGCACCCGGCGGCGGAGAGCGTCGCGCAGGGCGAGTGCGAGCGGGGCATTTTCGTCTGCGGTTCCGGTATCGGCGTCGGTATAACAGCGAACCGGCACCGGGGTGTTCGTGCAGCTTCCTGCCAGATCGTCGAAGCGGCGCGACTCTCCCGCCTCCATAACGACGCGAACGTCCTCGCGATCGGTGCACGGCTCACGGCATGGGAAACCGTGGCGCAGATGGTGGAACTCTGGCTCGTGACACCCTTCGAGGGCGGGCGCCATGAACCGCGGATCGCCAAGATCGAGCGCTGAATGCCGCTCTTCGGAAAGACCGCGCGATCGAGGGGGCGCTACGACATGCCGGGGATCTTGATGAACGAAACCGCGAGCAGCCAGAGCACCCACAGCCCATAGACGAGACCGAACGCTTTAGCCTTCGATATCGAAGCCGCGCGGTACAGGCCGATACCGAAGACGAAGAGACTCCAGATGATGAACGGATCGAGGTTGGAGAGGAAACGGTACACCCTGCTCGTCTGGTCGAAGGGGAGGAAGGCGGCAGGAGTGATTGAAACGTACCATTTCCCTGTGACGGTTTGGAGGAGAAAGGTCATGAGCTGGTCGAGGGTGCCGATATACAGCGTCAGGCAGAAAACGGCGAATACCAGGAGGAACGAGGCCGTCCCCTTGAAAAGGAATCGAACGACAAGCCAGAAAACGAGCGTCGCCAAGAGGATGAAAACGGGGACGAAAATAACGACTCCGAGAACCGATGCCACCTTTTGAAATGGTGCGAACTTCTCGATGCTCTCCATCGCCATCGTCGCTTGTTCCTGTGTCATTTTCTTCGCCGTCACTTGTTCCTGGATCGCTTTCTGCTGTTGTTCCCGCATGAAGATCTGAAACTCGGGGTTGGAAAATTTCAGCAGGGTCCCGACGGACATGACGATGACGAAAAGAACCAACGGCACGATCCAGTCGGTCACTCGCGGCCCGGTTGCACGCGTGTTGTCGAAGACCGCCGAAGGTTCCGTGAATATCCCGACGAATTTGTCCGTTACCGAGAACGGTTCGACGCTTTCGGGAAAGATGTTCCCCTGGCTCGTGCCGGCGGGGATGGGGGAATCGGGAATGGTTTCGCTCATGGGAATCGCTCCTGGGAAGTATGCCGAAATCGAAGGTGATACCGAGAGAAGGGGAAACGAGACGTATGGGAATCTGAACGAAGTGCAAACTATCTCTCTTCACCGAGCAATCCAATGTCGACCCGTCCCATTTCAACGGAGCGTCTCCCTCTCGAATACGGACACCGACGAATCCCGGCGCCGTTTCGAATCGATGCCGTGATGTTCGCTCTTCACATCGCGGGAAAAATCGCTATCTTTTCGTCGCTTCATTTCTTCACGAGGTCCCCATGAGACGTTACCCCCTTTTCTTGGTATGCCTGGTGCTGTGTTCCTTCCAGGCATTCGCGCAGTGGAAATGGTTGAACCCCCTACCGGAAGGGAACGAGTTCTTCGATGCATTCTTCATCTCCCGCGACACCGGCTGGGTGGTGGGAGGCAACGGAGCCGTCATCCGAACGACGAACGGTGGAGCAACATGGGTCGCACAGGACAATCCCCTCAGACCGACGCCGTTCATCTGCTTGAGCGTGGTGTTCATCGATACTCAGACAGGGCTTATCTCGGCGAACACCGGTGCTCTGCTCCGCACGGACGACGCGGGTGCGACATGGAGGCGACTCCCCGCGAGTGGGCTCGGGATTCAGAAACTGAAACCCGCACCGGACGGCTCGATCTGGGGTTTCGGAGGTCTCGGTGTCATCGCGCGGACGACCGATGCCGGGCTCACGTGGAGACGGCTCCCGACGGGAATCACGTCCGTCGTCTTCGATGTGGATTTCCCGTCGCCCGGAAAGATCGTGGCCGTGTGCGGAAGCGGCATCGTGCTGACATCGACCGACGGCGGTTCGTCATGGACGTCGAAGACGTTGCCGGTCACAACGGACATTGTCTCTCTCTCCTTCGCCGGTCCCTCGAATGCCTTCGCTGTGCAACGCGCGATCTACCTCCTCAGGAGCACCGATGGCGGCGAGACATGGACCGACACGACATTCTTCGTCAACGCACTCCGGACCGTACGTTTCGCGGATGCACAAACCGGCTGGCTCCTGAGCAACAGCCCCGGTGCGGTTATGAAAACGGAAGACGGCGGGCGCTCGTGGCGGCAAGTCGTGGTGGACGAGACGTTCCGGTATACCTTCGAACAAGTCATCATCCGTAGCGCGCAGGAAGCTTTCCTCGTGGGGGATGGCGGCGCGATGTTCCGCACGACAAACGGCGGAGCGAGTTGGCTTCAGCTCGGAACGGCGATGACACGTTCGCACGTGAACGCGGTCACCGGCATCTCGAACACGCATGCATGGGTATTCGGTGAGCGGTGCGTCCACGAGACGACGGACGGGGGAGCGACATGGTCCGTTAACAGAGCGGACACGCTTTCCATCCACACGGGGATCGCGTTATCCGCGACAAGGATCATCGCCGGAGGGACCCAGGGCGAAGTGCATGTGAGCGCGAACGGCGGAATGAACTGGATGACGCAGGTCTTGCCTCCACGCGGCCGGATAGAACATTTCCATTTCGTCGATGCCGCGACGGGCTGGCTCGCGGGAAATCACGGTACCGTCGCGAAAACGACGAACGGCGGGAGCGTTTGGTTTTACACCGACCCCGGTGTAACGCATGATTTCCATGCCGTTTTCGCTCGCTCGGCAGACGAGGCATGGATCGCGGGCAGCGGCGGCAAAGTGTATCACACGACCGATGGAGGGGTCACCTGGGATGACCGGAGTCCCAACACGACGTCCAACCTCCTTGCCGTTCATTTCATTTCCGCGACGACGGGGTGGGTCGGCGGGCAAATGGTCCTGTACCAGACGACGGACGGCGGTCGGACCTGGGAACAGCGAAGTCTTCCCGGCCTCGATGTCGTCTACGACATCGTGTTCCTCGATGCCTACAGGGGGTTCGTCGTCCTCAGCCGCGGCATCGCATGGACGAATGACGGCGGCTGGACCTTCTACCGCGTGGATTACCCGTCTACGGGTCTCCACGATATCGATGTCGAGAGTGATGGGACATTGTGGCTCGCAGGCGATTTCGGCGTGGTACAATCCTATACGCCGACGCCTGTCATCGCCATCACCCCGGCTTCGCTCGATTTCGGCGACGTGTCCATCAATCGGACGAAAGATCTCCCGCTGACGATCGACAACACGGGCGAGCGGACCATGCGTATCTCGAACGTCGCAGCGCTCGGGACGGGTTTCACATTGCTTTCCCTCCAAAGCGATACGATTCCCCCCGGAGGGAGAACCGGCGCATATGTCCGTTTCGCACCTGCCGATACCGGTGTCGTGTTCGGGCTCCTGACCGTCTTGTCCAACGCGGGGCTCGGAGAGCCCGCGGTCGAGTTACGCGGACGCGGCGTACCGCCAGGCGAGTCCGCTCTCGTGCATTGGCCGGACACGCTCGACATCGGGGTCATCGTTCTCGGGAACATCGCCGCCGGCGAAGTCCATATCCGAAACCGGGGGCAGAGAAACCTGCGCATCAACGACGAGCGCATCGTGGGAAAGGACTCGATGATGTTCCAAGT
>JARYLZ010000035.1 GCA_029907355.1 Bacteroidota bacterium
GCCCGTCTGCCCGCGGTTCTCGATGTTGGTGAACCCCAGCACACAAGAAGCAAGCGGCCCGAATGTGTAATACCTGCGGGGGACCTTCACGAGAGAAACACCGTAACACCGCCACGAGGCGAACACGGCAGCTGCGCTCTCCGGGAGCCGGTTATGGAGCACGACGTAGCGGCGTGAGCGGTCGGAGAGCTTCTCGCGATAGAACGAGACGGATCCCGGGAAATGCCGTGCGAGAAATATCGCTACCGTGTCGGGCCGCTGGATGACGGAGGGGTCCGCCGTCAATCGGTACTCGATGAGATTCGAAGCGAGGATGGACAGGTTGCGGTCGAAAATCAAACCGCGGATGGGCGGGAGGATCTCCCTGCTCTGGTACTGTTCGAACGCGATTTCCCGGAGCATCGCACTGTCGCGGATCTGGATCATGGCAAGGCGGAACACGACGAGTGCAAAACAGCAGAGGAAGAGGATGACGAGAAACGTGATGCGGCGGAGACTCTGCTGCCTCTGGAGGACACGCACCACTTCGTTTTCCATGGTGTCGTTATGGAAGATCCGCTTCGTCACCGGTCCGGTTCACCTCCCTCCGCTGTCAGGGGGAGATCATGCACCCGGAGCGAGATCGGCTGCCGGGGCGCATGGATCATCCCGAGATGTTGTCTTGCGATTCTCTCGACCCGCGTGTAGCTCGCGAGATAGTTGATCTCCGCCCGCAAGGCTTCACGCTGTTGGACGAGGACCTGGATTTCCCGATCCAGGCGGGTCACCGTGCGCATCGATGCATCCACCATGACCGTGTTCGAGATGTAGCCGACGACGAGCAAGGCAGTGACAGCCAGCAGAAAAACGATTTCCGCCGCCGTGAAAGTACCCCGATCGGTCCCTTGGCGGTCGGCCTTCCCGTGAGGGACCGCCCGGCTCCACGGGATAGTCGAGTCGGACGCGTCAGGCAAGGAGTTTCTCGCCCGCGCGGAGGCGAGCACTTCTCGCCCGCGGATTGTTTCGTATCTCATCGGCATCGGGTCGAATGGGTTTTGGTGTGAGAATGCGCATCCGGGGTGAAACCCCGCACACGCAGAGGGGAATCCGGGGCGGACACGTACAACGAGCGGCTTCCCTGCGCAACATTTCTTTTACGGGCCTGTCTTCCAGGGAATGATAGGAAATCACGACAAGCCGACCGCCCGCCTGCAACGCCTCGATCGACGCGGCGAGCATTTCACTCAGCGCTTCGAGTTCACGGTTGACCGCGATCCGCAACGCTTGGAAAATCCGGGCCAGCACGCGAGGCGCTTTCCCGCCGTGAACGCAGGATCTCACGACACGTACGAGATGCACCGTCCGCGTGAGAGGTGACACCGCCCTGCACTGCACGACGGCGTCCGCAATGAGGCGAGCATGCGGCTCCTCGCCGTACTCTCGGAAAATGCGCTCCAATTCTTCGCGCGAAGCTTCGGCAAGGATATCCGCCGCCGTTACGGTCGCGCGCCGGTCCATCCGCATGTCGAGAGGACCGTCGACGCGGTGACTGAAACCGCGCTCGGGATTGTCGAGATGCCGTGAAGAAACGCCGAGATCCAAGAGAATACCGTTGACGTTGCCGATATCGAGTTGAGCGAGAATGGGTAGCAATCGCGTCGTACTTTCGTGCACGATCGTCACGCGCGGATCGTGACCCAGTCTGCGCCGCGCGTGTTCGATTGCCTCGAGATCCTGATCGAAGGCGATCAGCCGTGCTTGGGGGCTTAGTCTTTCCAGGATACGCTCTGCGTGCCCGCCGCCGCCGAGCGTTCCGTCCACATACACGCCGGATGCGCTGGTAACCAGCAGATCCGCTGCACGCTCTGCGAGAACCGGTATGTGAAAATCCGGCGTGCCATGTGTCAAGGCTGTCTCCCCCCGAGTACCGACGCGGAAACATCGCTGAAACTGCGATTGTTCTGCGGCAAGGACTTATATGCCGCGTACTCGTCGGGATCCCAGATCTCGATCCTGCTGAACTGCCCGGCGACCCGTATCATCCCCTTCAGCCGCAACCGCGCATGCTCGATGTACCGCGACGGGATCATCAGCCGGTACTGACCGTCAAGCGTCACTTCCTCGATCGTTTCGGCCACCAAGCGCTGCAACAATCGGTGTTCAGGGTTCTCGTCGTTCAACCGATCATACTCGTTTTCCTTCGATTCCCAGGACTCGAGCGTATAGAGGTATAAGCAACGCTCGTGCCCCTCGCGGATGACGAAATGTTCGGTGTTCGGGGGAAGGCTCTGGCGAAGCTTCTTGGGAAAGACAAAACGCCCTTTCTCATCGAGCGTACAACTAAATATCCCACGGAACCTCGCCATGACGGTTAAGACCCTCGACTCACAATACTACCACAATGAACCACTTCGGCCCATTTTCCTCCAAAAATATAACTCCTACGTCAAGAGTCAAGTGTTTATCCGTTTTTTTCTTCCTTATATTGCATAGCAAGTTGGAATCTTGAATAGATCCTTGTTTTAAATGAATATAGACATTGCCGATACCGCTGATCTCGTCCAGTGGATGCACTTTCTCGTGCACCTTTCCATTGAGGACGTCAGCGTCCGCGAAACCGTGCACACTTTTCTTGTTTCCAGTGACATAAAAACGTAGTCGTGTCCCTTCACGCACAGCGACACTTTGCGGGCCGGCGTCGCCTCACGGTCTTCGTTCGAAGGGAGAGGACGTGATGAGCGAATCACGTCCCAGGTGTCCGGACGCTGATCGTCAGAACGTCCTGTCCTTGATTTCCGTTGCGGCCTGCGGCAGGTGAATCGGTTGCCACTCTTTGAAATGCTGAAGAACGGCTTCCACCAGAGGTGAGGACGACTCGCGGAGAGGATCGACAGCGGGGAGCTTTGTTTCCGCCGTAATGCGCCGGGCGACGTCGTGGAGTTCTTGCTTTTGGAGATCCATCGAGTTCAGGCCGATGCCTACGACTTTGCCCGGTTTGAAGACGCGGACGAGTTTCTCGTGCAGCTCTATGAGGACGTTCAACGGCGGGATGAGGAGACCGTACCCGTCGACGCGGCGAGAGGGCTGATGGCAAAGGATCATCGCATCGGGCATGGTCCCGTGCAAAAGCCCGATGGCGATGGAGGACCCACCACAGTTCGTCAGCGCGTTCTGCCCCTCGACGATGATATACTCGTGCCCCTCGTCTACCGCCCTGTCCACTTCGAACTCGACGGCCCCCGCGAGGTAATCGCTCGGCACTGCTTCGACGGCTATCCCTCTCCCGCTGATGAGAATTCCCGTCGGTCCCGTGCCGATGAGCGCGACGCGGATGCCGCGCCGCTCCATGTCGCGGAACATCATGAGCGCCGTCGTGAGCTTGCCCGTGTTCGAATCCGAGCCGACGGTGAGAATCGTTTTGGCCGCACGTCTGCGCCAGCTCCCCTGGGCACGGATTTGATGGCTCGCCGAAACGGTCAAGAGGTCGATGATCTCCGCACCGCTCACGCTGGCCAAGACCTGGAATTCGGGGTCCTCCGCAAGCGGTGTCTTCAAGCCGCTGACCACGTGCAAGCCCGCACCGAGGGCTTCCCTCGCGATGCGCCGCCAACTCTCCGGCAACTGTCCTCCGAGAGGGGTAATGCCGATGAGGAGTGAATCCGGACCGAACGGCAACGCTTCCTCGAGCGAATGCACGATGGGCGCCTCACCGCCGAACCCGACCGCTTCCTGCACCGTCGTCCTCTCTTTCGTACTGTCGATGACGGCTACCACGCGATCGGGAATGTAGAGCAGGGACGCGATCGCCATGCGGAGCCCGATGGAACTGAGTCTCCCTTCTGCGAGGAGAACCATTCTCTGCGTTTTTTCTTGCAAGCCTACCAAAGGGATTCCCCTATCATCACGGTTTCTTCCCGCTTCGGGCCGACGGACACGCATCGTACGGGGACACCGACGAGGCGCTCGATGCCTTCGATGAATGCGCGCGCTTGTTCAGGGAGGCTCGCCGTTTCCCTGACCGACCTGAGCCCGCTTTTCCATCCCCGGAATGTCTCGTACACCGGTTTCACGGATTGCAGTGTCCGCGCATCGGTCGGGTACGAGGACAACCTTTTCCCCTCCATCTCGTACCCGATGCAGACCGGGATTTCGTCCAGCGTGTCCAATACGTCGATCTTCGTCATGCAGAGGGCGTCGACGCCGTTGATCATGACGGCGTAGCGCAGGGCGAAAACATCGAGCCATCCGCAACGCCGTGGGCGTCCCGTGGTCGCCCCGTATTCATACCCTCGGGACCTGAGAAGTTCGCCTGCGGCGTCCGTCTGCTCGGTCGGGAACGGACCGAGACCCACGCGCGTCGTGTAGGCTTTCACAACCCCGATGACCGATGACACGGCTGTCGGCGGGATGCCCAGCCCCGTGCAGGCGCCCCCGCTCACAGGACTCGACGAGGTGACGTAGGGATAGGTCCCATGGTCGATATCCAACAACGTCCCCTGGGCTCCCTCGCAGAGAACGGATTTCCCCTCGCGAATCGCCTCGTTTACATACCCTGTCGTGTCCGCGATGTACTCTGCGATGATATCCCGGAATTGCGCATACTGTTCGACGATACTGTCGATCGAAAGCTCTTCTTCCCCGTAGAACGAGCGGAGGATTCTGTTCTTTTCCTTCAGGTTGCGCTTCAACAACTTCGCGAACTCGTCCCGATCCTGGAAATCGACGAGACGGATACCCGTGCGGGCGGCCTTGTCCACGTATGCGGGGCCGATACCGCGGCCCGTCGTACCGATAGGCTGAGCGCCGCGTTCCGCGACCGTGTCGAGGATGCGATGGTAGGGCATGATCACGTGCGCATGCCTACTGATTTTCAACCGCCCGCGCAAGCGGAGGCCTGCGTCCTCGAGAAAGCGGATTTCCTCCATCAGCGCCGCCGGGTCGACCACGACGCCGTTCCCGATGACGCAGGTGACGTGCTCGCGGAAGATGCCGGAGGGGATAAGGTGCAATACATACGTGCGGTCGCCGATCTCCACGGTATGTCCGGCATTCGCGCCTCCCTGGTAGCGCGCCACGATATCGACACGCTCGCTCAGGAGATCGACGATCTTCCCCTTCCCTTCATCACCCCACTGGGAGCCGATGATAACTCGTACAGCCATACGAGGTGTTCTCCGTTCGCGGAAACGGGGACGAGAGCGTCACCGAAGATCCGCCGACGCTTCCCTCACGCCGGGGTAACACCGGAACACGGTGTCGAGACGCGTGACGGCGAGGAGTGTGCGGACCTGTTCGTTCGGGGATGCGAGCGCCAGCGCTCCCCCCGTGCTACGAAGTGACGTGTAACTCCCGATGAGAATCCCGAGACCGGTGCTGTTCATGAGGGTGACGCGCGAGAGATCGAGGACGATCTTCCGCTTCCCCTCCTCGATGAGGCGGTGGAATTCCGCCTTGAGCGACGTCGCCTCCGGTCCGCCGAGGACCGTGCCCTCAGGGACCACAACGACGACGCCCTCGTGCTCGGTCGATGTGATGGACATACGCGCTGGATTCCGTGCGTCAGAACGTGATTTTCGTCTTGCGATACGTGACCCAATCGAGTGTCATCGCGCTGGCGACGAACACGGACGAATACGTGCCCGTGATGATGCCGATGGACATCGTGAATGCGAACCCGCGCGTCGGCTCACCGCCGAAGAACAGCAGGGCGATCATCGTGATGAGCGTCGTGAAACCCGTCAGAATCGTCCTGCTGAGCGTGCGGTTCACGCTCTTGTTGATCGTATCCGCGAAATCCGCCGTCTTGAACAGCTTGAGGTTCTCGCGCACGCGGTCGAAAACGACCACGGTATCATTGATCGAGTACCCGACAAGGGTGAGGAAGGCGGCGATCATCGCCTGATCGAATTCGAGATTGAGACCGGGAATCACGCCGGTGAAAATCGAGACGAAACCGAGCGTGAGGAGTACATCGTGGAACAGGGCGACGACGGCTCCGAGACCGAAGACGAACTTGAACCGGAACGCGATGTACAGGAGGATGCCGATGAGGGCGACGAGAACGGCGATGACGGCGTCCCGTCGCATCTCGGAACCGATCTTCGCCTCCACGCGGTTCTCCTGCAACAGGACCATCTTGTTGTCGAACTTCGCATTCAACAGGTCTTTGACCTTGTTCGAAATGGCTCCCCCCACCCCTTGTTGCTCCGTCCGGATGATGTAATCGGTCTCCGACCCGAATGATTTGATTTCGAACGTGCCGATCTTCGCATTCGACATGAGAGACCGGATTTCCTCGATCTTGACCGGTCTGGGGAAACGGAAGATCAACTCCGTCCCACCCGTGAAATCGAGGCCGAATTCGAGTCCGCGGAAAAGGATGGAGAGAAACCCGGCAAGGATGACGACGGCCGAAAGGACGTAGAAAAGCCGTCGTTTCCCCATGAAATCGATATTGGTGTGCTTGAGGATGCGCATGGATGTTTCGTGTTCTTGGAACCGTTCGTCGGGGATAGGTCTGCGTTCTTACCCGTAGGTGACGAGCTTCGGCTGAAGGTCGAGTGTGATCTCCATGATCACGCGGGTCATGACGATGGCGGTGAACAGGGAACAGAGAAGACCGATCATCAGGGTCAAAGCGAACCCCTGGACCGGCCCGGACCCGAGCTGGTAGAGGATGAAGCAGGTGATGAGCGTCGTGATGTTCGAATCGATGATTGCCGGCATGGCACGCGAATACCCGGCGTCGATCGCGGCCCGGAGGGTTTTTCCGGTTTCGGACTCCTCCCGGATGCGTTCGTTGATCAGAACGTTCGCGTCGACGGCCATACCGACCGTCAGGAGCATACCTGCGATGCCGGGGAGTGTGAGCGTGGCATGGAATGCAGCGAGGATGCCGAGGATGAACACGATATTGAACACGACCGCGATGTCCGCCGTCATGCCCGCGAAGCGGTAGTAGAAAACCATGAACAGGAGGACGGCCAGCGCACCGATCAGGAATGAGTTCGTCCCTTTACGGATCGAGTCTTCGCCGAGCGATGGACCGACGGTCCGCTCCTCGATGATTTCGACCGGAGCGGGGAGAGCACCGGCCTTGAGAACGATCTCGAGGAGGCGGGCTTCCTCCATGTTGTCCATGCCCTCGATCATCGAATTCCCGCCGATGATCTTCTGCTTGACGTTCGGAGCGGAAAACACGGCGCCGTCGAGTACGATGGCGACCTGTTTCCCGACATTTTCCCCGGTGATCCGTGCCCACTCCCGCGCCCCATCGGCGTTCATTTCCATCGTGACGATCGGTTGGCCGAAACCCTGCTCGCTTGTCTGGGCACGCGCGTTCGTGATGACTTCGCCCGTCAGTTCCGGCGTCGCCTTGAGCAAGTGGAGTTCGTACAGCTCGTATTCACCCGCTTGGTCACGGAGACGCCGCGGTTTCGCCGTCCACGCGAACTTCACATCGGGCGGGATGATGCGCTTGACATCCGGGCGCTGGAGAACACGGTTGATCCGCTCTTTCCCTTCCGCGTCGGCGTACGGCGGGCGGTACGGTGCGAAGAGCATGTAGAAGGGAACCTCCTTCTTCGCCCGTTCGAGAGCGGTGTCCTTTTCTGCGGAAGTCGTGTCACCGGCCGCCGCCGTACCGGTCGTGTCCGCTGCTGCCGTGTCCTTGGCTGCTTTCGTCGTGTCAAGGAGTGCATCCACCGACATCCCAGCCAGGAGCTTATTCAAATTATCCATCACCTTCTCGGTGACTTTCTGATCCGCGAGGAGGGTGAATTCGAGCTGAGCGGTTTCCTGGATGAGTTGCCGGACTTCCCGTTCGTTGCTGACGCCGGGGAGTTCCACGATGATCCGCCTGCTTCCCGACCGCGTAATGGACACTTCCGAAACGCCGTATTTGTCGATGCGGTTCCGAATGATTTCCAGGGCGCGGACGACTGCTTTGTCGGCCTCATCCTTCAACATCGAGGCGATTTCGCTGTTCGAGTTGCGCAAATCCCCGTAATACCTGCTCAAGCGGTCGTTGCGTTCGTCGAATTTCCGCCGGAGGATGTCGATCATGGTCTCGTCGGATTGTTCCGATTCGCGGGCCGCCTCTTCCAGGGACTTGGTCAGAGCCTCGTCCTGTTTCCGGGCCATCTTCTCGAGCATGCCGCGGATGTTCACTTCGAGGGTGACGTACATTCCGCCCTGGAGGTCGAGCCCGAGCTTGATACGCTTGGCGCGTGCATCACGGTATTCGGCCTCGTGTCCCGCGAAGAATGCGCTGTCCCCGCCGGGGGTGTTCTTGCGCTGTCCTTCCAGGCGCATGTATTTCCAGGTCGGGTAGAGGTAATACCCCGCGAGGAGGATGAGTGCGAGGATGAGGAAGATTCGAAACGCGTACTTTTTCACGGTCGAAACGATCTCCACATGATGCGGGATACCGAAGGCTCGAGCAGAAATGTATTCCATTTTTGCTCAGGAAAGAAAATATAGACCGGTTTCGATTGAAAATCAAACCGGTATGGACGTTTGCGGACGTGCAATGGCACGTCGCAACGAAAGGTTCTGCTGACGGGTACTTTTGAAGCCGCGCGGTTACGGCCTTCCATTCCGTCCCATCTGAACGAGGATGCGCTGCATCGCTTCCCGGACGTCAAGGTCCGTTTCACGGGCGATCCTCGACCGGACGGCTTCCCTCCCCTCTTGCGGGAAAATATCCAACAACAGGATTGCTGCTTGGATACGGCAATCCTCGTCCGGTTCATCCAGTTGCCGCACGAGGAGCCTGCGCAATTCGTCCCGTTTCGTCCCGAGGGAAGCGAGGGTGCGCGCCGCACCATTTCGCACATCGATACTTGGCCCGGGGGAAGCCAGTTCCAGGAGAATGTCCGCCGCCTCCACGATATGCAGACGAGAAACCCATTCCAGGCACACGGAGGTTATGACGACATCGCTCCCTCGTTTTTCATCGAGGCGCGCCAAGACGGCGCGTCGACCTTTCGCCGTATCGAGAGAACAGACCCCGATTATCGCTTCCGCTTCCACGTACAAACTCGAATCGTTCAGCATGCGCTCGAAAACGGGAAGCAGGGCGCGGTCGTGGAAATGGTTCAGTCCGGCGAGAGCCGTCGAGCGGATGCGCGGATGCGGATCGTCGACCAGATCGAGCCAGAGCGTGCGCAATTCCACGGCCCATGCAAGCGAATCCGGGTCGAGCCGTGAAAGCTGTTCCGCGATGTGGAACCGTACCCCCCAGAATCGGTCCCGCCGCGCAGCCTCGAAAAGAGCGTTTCGAACATCCTTCGCGTCCGCGTGTGCGACGAGGAATTTTCCCGCTTCGATGCGCTTGACCACGTCGGTGTTCTCCGCGAGGTGCGCGAGGCATTCTTCGATGCTCTGCCGGAGCGTGATCCGTCCGCAGATATGACTCCCGTGGTCGACGCTCACGAAACGCGGCTTTTCCTCGAGGTGGACGTGCACGGTCGTCTCCGGACCGTCGAGCATCGCCCGGACAAGCGTGTCCCCTTTTGCCGTGTGGAAAAGAATATCGAGCGGGACACGGAAGTACCCCTTCAGCGAATCCGCTTCCTGCAACTGGGAAAACCGCACGGAGGCCGTTCCTTCCCCCGCGTTCCAAAACCACTCGGCATCGATAGCGGGGTACCCCCCGCGGAAAACCCACTGCGCGAAGAACCACCGAAGGTCCATCCCCGTGACGTCTTCGATGGTCCGCATCAGGTCGTGCGTCTCGACACAGCCGAAGGCGAATCGACTGCCGTATTCCCGCAGAACACGGCGGAACAGTTCCTCGCCGAGAATGCGCCGGAGCATGTGGAGCACGGCCGCTCCCTTCGAATAGATATTGGCGCGATCGCCCCACTGTTTTTCGACGAGAGGGACACTCCCTCTGACGTCCGCCCATTGGAGGTAACGGTCGATCCCGTTCCACCGCTGGTACGTAAACTCATCTTCCCCGTGGGCGTGTTGCGTCCAGCATTGCTGGAAATACGTGGCGAAGCCCTCATTCAGCCAACCCTCGCCCCAGTCGATGCACGTCAGGAGATCCCCCCACCACTGGTGCGCGAGCTCATGCGCGATGAGCGCTTCGGGTGTATCGTCCTTCGCACGACGCGCATCGGGGACAGCCCGCGCGTCGCTGAGAACCGTGGCGGAGGTGTTCTCCATCCCTCCGAAGAAAAAGTGGGCAACGGGAACCTGTGCGTATTTCGGCCAAGGGTAGGGGATCCCGAAATAGTCCGAGAAAAAAGCCATCATCCGAGGTGTGGCTTCATAGGCTCGTCGCGCATCGGCCGTGTCGTCCGTCGGGTAGGAATACGAGAGGAGCGGAATACCGTTCCATATCCTGCGCGTGACACGGTACTCCCCTGCAACGAACACGATGAGGTAGGCCGAGTGCGGTTTCTCCTGCATCCATTGCCACGTCACCGTCCCGTCGCGGTTCCGCCGCCTGGATCGGAGAATGCCGTTGCTCACCGTCTCGTATTCCCCTCGCACGGTCGCGATGATTTCCGAAGTCGCCTTGTCGTTGGGGAAATCGTAACAGGGGAACCAGTACCTGTTGTTCTCTCTCTGGCCCTGGGTCCAGATTTGCCGGGGATCTTTCGGCCTGGTCTCGTTCGGCCTGATGAAGTACATCCCCCTCTTGGGTACGCATTCGTACCGTATGGCGACGGCGGCCTGCTCACCGTAACCGAGGGGCCGATCGAGCATGATGCTCAGACGAGCGGAGTCATACGTGTAGCGAAGAGGTTTGCCGGCTGCCGATGCGACACCGTGTATCGTCATCTCAGCCGCGTCCAATTCCAGCGTGGAGAGGTCCGGACGCAACGGGCGGAAGACGACCGTCGTCTTCCCCATGACGCGCCCCTCTTCTTCGCGAAAGGAGAGCTCGATGCGGTAGTGCAGGATATCCGCCGTCCTTTCACGCCTCTTCGTGACCTGCGCGGGAAGGATCAGGAAGGGGAGAAAGACCAGCACGAACAATAACGGAAGGAAACGCTTCATGAACCGGATGTCTGTTCGTCCATGCCTCGTCATCGGAGTGATCGGTGCGCATGAAAAGCCATCCCATGCGCACACGATATGGATGCCTGTTCGTCTATGCCTCGTCACGGCGTACAACACCCCCCATCAATGGGTGGATGCTTTCGACCGGCGTTTTCGCAACATCAGCCCCGGTACAGCCGATCCAAACCAGCCTTCCCTTCGTCGGTCACCGGAGGAGGAGCAATGGACGGACAATCACCGACCCCGGCACGCGGAGACGGGCGAAGTAACATCCCGCGGGAAGGGTCCCCGCCCGGAAGACGGTTTCGTGCGTACCCTCCTCACCCCGTATGCGAACGGGTTCACCGACGAGGCGGCCGCAGATATCCATGACCTCGAGAACCGCGCCGCGCGATCCCTCGGGAAGCGTGAAACGGATGACGGTTTCGTCTGTGAACGGGTTTGGGGCATTTGACAACGAAAGAGGTGCGGACGAAGGGGAATGGGCATAGAACCCGCTCGTCGCTCGAACGGTGAAGGTCCACGCCGTCTCTACCGAAGCGCCGCAAGAGTCCGTCACGACACAGCGGACAGTATGTTCACCCGGGCTGGCGAAAGACTGCACGCAGGAATCCGCATCGTCGCACGCAGGGTTTCCGTCCACCGTCCAACGGTATGCGGGGACGTCCCTATCCGCATCGATCACCGCTACATGGAAACGGCAGGGGGTATCCGCATCGAGCGAGTCGAGCATATCGGGCTCGCGGTGGGTCATTTCCGGCGGAAGGTTCGGTCGCGCTTCCGCGACGACGAAGGTCGAGCACGCGTAGACGACGGTGTCGCTCTCGGTCAGTACGTACGCGAACCGGATGGTGTCGTCCTCGCACGAGCGGCGGAGAATGTTCAGGTTCCAGGATACCTCCGTGCTGTCGGCTGGCGGGAGCCCTGGAGAAACGACCTTCAGGAATGTTTCACCGGGGTGGAGAACGACGGGGTCACCGGGGACGATGATCAACTCGGCCTTCAGGACACCGCTGGGACCGTTTCCCCCGTTCCGTACCCGCGCTGTGAGGCGAACAGGAGGATACACCCGGGCGGTCGTGTCGTACGCGATGCGTTCCGCGTGCGCAAGGCAGGATGCGTCCAGGACAGGCCCGCTGAGCGGCGGGACGACGAGCCGGACGGAAGCGGTGTCGTTCGGAGCACCGGTCCCGCTCATGACGAGCAGGATGTCGTACATCTCCATACTCGGGCGGTCCGTGGGATAATCGATCTCCCATCGCAGTCGCTGGTCGGACCCCGACGCAAGGACCGGGAACGATTGCGTCGCGCTCCCGCTTGCGAGGGTAATGCTCGATGGGAGGACGATGTCGACCACCCCGGCCGGGCTGTCCTGCGTACCGGCCGAACGCACGAGAGCCGTGACGGCGGCGGGTCGAGGGGTATAGGTGCCGCCCGAAACGCAGACCGTGTCGATCGAGCACTGCATCACGGCGGCGGAGGTTGCGGGTTTGATATTCACGAAAATGCGACCGGTCCCGTGCACTCCTTCCGCCGACGTGACGACGGCGTCGAGCGGTACGGCGATTTCATCCGCACGCGGGACAGCTTTCATGAGCCACTTCGCGGTTCCTTTCGCCCCCGGGGCCAGGGAATCCGGTTTCACCGGCGTGCTCAGCGGCCTGCCCCACGCGGGTTTCAGCGCCTCGACGGCTGGGAGCGTAGCAGTCAGCCCCGTTACAGGCAGGTCGCCTGTGTTCGTCACCTCCACGGAAAATTCCGCCGGATGCGGGTCGTACGTCTTGGTGGATTCATTCCAGACAAAGGTGTGCACGCCACCTGTGCACGCGATGGCACGTGTCCGTGGGAGAATGCGCAAACGCCCGTCCCGCAGCCGGGGATCGAGGCAGCCGCCAGAGAACGTCATCGCGATGAGGCGGATGGGGACATCGGTGTTCGAGGAGACATCCGACGTGGAAAACACGAGGGTCAACAACTTCCCGCTGCGGTCGAGGAGAGAGGTTCCGGTAACCGTTATGTCCGCGCCGGTGGGTGTTTCCGTGAACGATACGGCACTGTGGGGCAGCATGGTCGTATCCGTTCGGACACCGGTGAGCTTGATCAAAGCCGGGTCGAAAGCGAGGCGGATTGCGACGGGACGGAAAGGCTGTTTCTGAACGGGTGTTTCGATGCGAAGGCCGAGTGTCGCTTCTTTCCCTGAGACGGCGCTCCCCGTGTCCACCGCGAACGCTGCCGCCACATACGTCGAGGGGTCCGCGGAGGGGGTGTAGGCCGATACCGTCTGCGTGCTGTCGTTCCCGACGCGGAGACGTACGGAGAGGGAGCGCGTTTGTCCGTCGCGGCAGAGGGAAGGCGTCGGGTACTCGAGTAAGCAGTAGTCCGGTGTCCCGCGCAAGCTGTTGACGACGGTTTCGACCGCGAGATCGGGACTCGTGAAGTATAGGCCGCCGGTGTTCCGCGCGAGCTCCTCCAGCAGGACGGCTGCGCCGCCAGCGCTCACGCCGAGCGTATGGATGGGGATGTTCATCTGCCGGGCGTACGAGACGATGTCATTGATCGTCTTCGTGCTCCCGTCGTCGAAGCCGTTGCTCATGAGGAACATGGCCCGAGATGGATTCACCGAATTGAACGCCGTGTACGTCAGCGCATTGTAGAGGCCGTCCCAGAGGCGATTCGAGCCGGAGCCGGACGTGAACCCTTCGAGCGCGTTCCGGAGGAGCATCTTGGACGTCTGCATCGGGGCGATGACGAGGCTGTTCGTGGAATACGTGATGAGGGCGCACTGGTCGTTGAGCCCGTCCAGCGAGTCGATGAACTTGTCTGCGATCCCCTTCATGATCGTGATATCCTGTGCGGACGCCGTCGAACCGCCTGCCATGAGAATGCCGATGTCGAACGGCGTCGACCCCTGTGTACCGAAGTACGCGATGGGACCGGCGCTCTCGCCGTCCTCGACGACCGTGTAATTCGAAGCCGCGAGATCCTTCCTCAGCAGCTGCCCGAACCGCGTCGTGACGAGGAGACGTATGGTCGGGAATGCCGAAGCATCGACCGAATCGACACGCAACGACCACTGGGCGTGCAGTGGGGGTACCATGAGGAAGGCGACGGACAGCAGGCGGGAAATCCAACGTACAGGTGAATTCATGACGACTCCGGGGAATGAAACAGCTTTCAGGATACGAGGTGTCATGGAAGAATGAACCGCATGTCGAAAAGAAAGATACGCACAGGGGGGTAAATATCGAGGAGAAAAGGTCGTCTTCTTGCCGATGATTCGTTGCAAGGGTAATTTCGCGAGGACAGGAGCGTGTATGAGAAAACCGGAAAAACTCTTCAGTGCGGAGGATCGTGCGCGGTTGGCGGAAGCGGTCCGCGAGGCGGAACGCGCTACGTCGGGCGAAATCGTACCGTACGTCGTCGGGCGCAGCGACTCGTACGACGAGGCGCCATGGCGGGCAGGCACGCTTCTCGGGTTCCTCGTCATGGCCATTCTGAGCGGCGCGTGGGTGGCGACGGATCTCTGGCTTCCGTACGGCCTGGTCGAGGCGGCCGCTCTCACTGCCGCCGGCTACCTCGTTGGTGCGGCCATGCCGATCCTCTTTCCGCGCAGTGCGATGTTGTTCGTCTCGCCGTCCACGGTCAACCGCCGCGTCGAAGAACGGGCGCGTCTCGCTTTCCTCGAGGAACAGGTGTTCGCGACGCGCGACCGTACGGGCATCCTGATTTTTCTCTCGCTCCTCGAGCACCGCGTGCGCGTCATCGGCGATAATGGAATCAACGCGAAAGTACGGCAGGAGGAGTGGGACGGCATCGTCGACGGCATCATCCGGGGGATGAAGCGCGGCGCCCCCGCAGGAGCCCTGCACCGAGCGATCATCGAGTGCGGGGAGTTGTTGAGCCGGTTCGGCGTGGAGCGGAAACCGGATGATACGGACGAACTCGACGATACCGTGCGGATCCGGCCGACATGAAACTCCGGCATCGCATCGTTCCCCTCGCATGGTCGGCGGTCCTGGCGGTGTCGGGGGTGGGGGTGACCGCCGCACGCGCCCAGGAGGTCCCTTTCCTTGCAGGCCGCGTGGTAGACGAGGCGCATCTCCTGAGCCCCACTGCCGTCGAAGAGTTCGAACGCACTCTCAAGGCGTACGAGGACTCCACCGGTAACCAGTTCGTCGTACTCACCATCGCTTCCCTCGAGAACGGGTCTCTCGAAGAATACGCTCACCGCGTCGCCGAGACGTGGAAACTGGGGAAGAAAGGCGTCGATAACGGCGCTCTTCTCCTCGTCGTGCGGGAGAGCAGGAAAATCCGCATAGAGGTCGGGTACGGTCTCGAGGCTTCGCTCACCGATGCCGTATGCTCGTTCATCATCTCGGAGAAAATCACCCCTCGCTTTCGCGCGGGTGATTACGACGGCGGCGTGCGCGACGGCATACTCGCAATGATCGCAGCGGCCGACGGCACGCTCGACACGTCCCGTGGAAGCGAGTGGAACGGGATGCCGATGGCCAGTCTCGTCGTTTTCCTCGTGTTCTGGTACGGTTTCCTGCTCGTTTTCACGTTTGCCGCCGTATTGACCCCAGGGGCGATGGGATGGTTTCTCTACGTGTTCCTCACCCCTTTCTGGGGTCTGCCGGTTCTGATGCTCGCCTCCGCATCTCTCACGACACCGCTCGTACTTCTCGGCGCATATCTCCTGCTCATCCCCCTCCTGCGCCTTCTCCTGCCCTCGACATCCTTCGGGAAAAAAATCCTTCAAGCCCGCATTTCCGCCGCTGGAGGCGGCAAACGATCGTGGTTCTGGTCGACGGGGTGGGTGGGCGGCTCTTCCGAATCGAGCTGGTCGGGTGGCGGAAGTTCATTCTCGGGTGGCGGGGGCAGTTTCGGGGGTGGCGGTGCGAGCGGAGGATGGTGACATTCTTCCCGGTCCACTATTCCACGAACACCTTATCCGCTGCATCGTCTATCTTCTCTCGTTCGTGCCGACATGGCGCAGAGGGTCGATTCCCCTCGCCGGTAGCCGTGTCTTCCATCAGGTCCGGGAATCTCCCCCGCGCCTTGCCTTCGGAGGATTCACGCCCCGCGCATCGGCGCACGTGCATGATGAACATCTTTTCTGAAAGGTGAAATAGGTTCTCCCCACGACCCATTCCACAGAGCACCGCCGCGCGTGAAAAGGAAAAGGCCTTGCGCTTGCAAGGCCTTTTCGAGAGTCAAAACCGCGGGGAATCTCAGTAATCCATCCCGCCGCTCGGCATCGGGGGTGCCGGTTTCTCTTCTTTCTTCTCGACGATCGTGCACTCGGTCGTCACGAGCAGGCCGGCGACGCTCGCTGCGTTTTCCAGCGCGATGCGGGATACCTTGGTGGGGTCGATGACACCCGCCTGGGTGAGGTTCTCGAACACCTCCGTCGCAGCATTGAAGCCGAAGTCTCCCTCGCCTTCTTTCACCTTCTGGACGACGACGGATCCTTCCACGCCCGCGTTGTTCACGATCCAGCGGATCGGTTCCTCGAGCGCTTTGCGAACGATGTCGACGCCGATCTTCTGGTCTTCGTTTTCGACCTTTATGCTGTCGAGCTTGGACATAGCGCGCAGGTAGGCAACACCGCCGCCGGGGACGATGCCTTCCTCGACTGCCGCACGCGTGGCATGGAGAGCGTCCTCGACACGCGCTTTCTTCTCCTTCATCTCGACTTCCGTCGCCGCGCCGATTTTGAGGACCGCAACGCCGCCCGAGAGCTTCGCGAGCCGTTCCTGCAGTTTCTCGCGATCGTAATCGGACGTCGTGTTCTCGATCTGGACCTTGATCTCGTTGATGCGCTTCTTGATGTCTTCCGTCTTGCCCGCACCTTCGACGATGGTCGTATTGTCCTTGTCGATCTCTACCTTCTTCGCGGTGCCGAGATATGCGAGCGTCGCGTTCTCGAGCTTGTAGCCCTTCTCCTCGCTGATGACGGTGCCGTTCGTGAGTATGGCGATGTCCTCGAGAATGGCCTTCCTGCGGTCGCCGAAACCGGGAGCTTTCACGGCAGCGACTTTCAGCGTCCCGCGCAGCTTGTTGACGACGAGCGTCGCGAGTGCCTCGCCCTCGACGTCCTCGGCGATGACGAGGATCGGACGGCCCTGTTGAGCGACCTTCTCAAGAATGGGAAGGAGATCCTTCATCGAGCTGATCTTCTTGTCATGGATCAGGATGTAGGGATCCTCGAGGATCGCCTTCATCGAGTCGGGGTCGGTGATGAAATACGGGCTGAGGTAGCCGCGGTCGAACTGCATGCCCTCGACCAGGTCGAGGTGGGTCTCGGTGCCCTTCGCTTCCTCGACGGTGATTACGCCGTCTTTGCCGACTTTCTCCATCGCGTCGCTGATCAGGTCGCCGATAGAGCGGTCGTTGTTCGCCGAGATCGACGCGACGTTCGCGATGTCGTTCTTGTCCTTCACATCGCGGCTGATTTCCTTCAGGCCTTCCACCACCTTGGCCACTGCGAGATCGATGCCGCGCTTCAGGTCCATCGGGTTGGCGCCGGCGACGACGTTCTTCAAGCCCTCGCGGACGATCGCCTGCGCGAGAACCGTGGCCGTGGTGGTCCCGTCACCCGCGACATCGGACGTCTTCGAGGCGACCTCCCGCAGCATCTGCGCACCCATGTTCTCGAGGGGGTCCTCCAGCTCGATTTCCTTTGCGACGGTGACACCGTCCTTCGTTACGGTCGGCGGCCCGAATTTCTTGTCGATGATGACGTTCCGGCCCTTGGGACCGAGCGTGACTTTCACTGCGTCGGAGAGCTTGTCCACGCCGCGTTTGAGAGCGCTCCGCGCTTCCGCATCGTACGTGATGATCTTTGCTGCCATGATACCTGTCTCCTCATTATGGATCTGGTGATTCCGAAGGTTTCTTCACGGAGGGGAAACCGTCATCCGATGATGGCGAAAATGTCGCTCTCACGCATGATGAGATAATCGACGCCGTCGATGCGCACTTCCGTCCCGGAGTACTTCCCGAAGAGGACTTTGTCCCCGACCTTGACTTCCATCGGGAGTTTCTTCCCATCCTCGCCGAGCTTCCCCGGCCCGACAGCTACGACTTCACCCTGCATGGGCTTTTCTTTCGCCGTGTCGGGAATGTACAAGCCCCCGGCCGTTCTCTCCTCGGCCTCGAGGGGACGAACAACGACACGGTCGGCAAGCGGCTTGAGTTTCAGTGCCATGATGCATCCTCCGATTTTTGTTCGAGTGTGACTCTGTGGGATAAGGCCTATTAGCACTCGCTTTAGGTGAGTGCTAATATAGCCGCATGAAAATTGCCCGTCAAGCAGGCGCAATTTAAATCCTTGTTATTGTTGAATATAAAATTCGGTGGAAACGGAACACCTCTATTCAATGTGCAGGGGAAGAGTCGTTTTCATTTCAAGCGAAACCCTTTGGGAGGATGGTTCCCATTTGCTGCAAAACGCGGGATTCGACGATCGGGCTCCCTTCCCCGATGTTATCACGCACAAGGGAGATGGCCCACGATGTTCATTGCCGTTCGAGGGCTCAATCCGGACGGAAAATCCACCGTTCGTCCGTCAAGGGACGGAAAACGAGTAAGAGCCCGCTTTCGAGCGACACGCGGAATTTCGGAGCTGTGGCACGGTTGCACGTCCCCTCCCGTATACCGAAGCTCAACGTTTCACCGGTGAGGGGGTATGCCAGTCCTTCGAAAGTCACGCCGCTCGCTTCTGTGAGTGGGATGATGGAGATCCGTTCGCCTACCACGCTCGAGAATTCCGCTTCGGCCCGTACGATATCGATTCTGTACTCCGTGTCGAAGACGACCAGATCCAATTCATCGGCGTGCCTCTTCAGAATGGAAAAATTCCCCAACGTGTGATCGAGCATCCGGCCCGTGATGCCGAGAACAGCGACCCGTTTCATCCCTTTTTCCAGCAAGAAATGAAGCGCTTTCTCGAAATCCGTTTTCTCCTGGTCCGGCTGATGGACGAAACGCACACCGCGTGACTCGAAGTCGAACCGGGTCTCATCCGTCATCGAATCGAAATCGCCGATGACGGCATCCGGTGTGATGCCTATCCAACGGGCGGTATTCGCCCCACCGTCCGCGCAAACGACGATGCACGCGCCCGCAGCGAGCCGTGCGACATGCCCACTCTCCGGAACGTGACCGTTCCCGATCAACACGGCGTAGGGTTCGTTCATCCGTTCACCTCTTCATCGCTCGCGGAAGGTACGGCATCGGCGCTTGCTATGGAAACGGTGGCAATCCCATCCTCGGGTGAACCTGGGCGGAAAAGGCATGATGGGAAATCGATTCCCACACAGGACCGATCGATGTGATCGGGACTCTCTTCGATGGGAAAAATCCGGTGCGGGGCCGGTCTTGCACCGTGCCCGTTGCAAGACCGCACCCCGCGTATCCAACCGGCTTAGGCTCCTACCAGTCCACCGCGATGTCCAGGAACGCGTTCCTTTCCGCGCCGACGAAGAACTGGTCCCCCTCGCCGCTCTGCGCGTACAAGGCGTCGAAGAGATTGTTGACGGCGAGGCGGATGTCCACGCCGCGGAAGCCGAGGAAGGGCGGCGTACGGTACCCCAGCGTCGCGTTGAAAACGGTGAAGGGGTCTACCTTGTTCTCTTCCGATTGGAAATTGTCCGTGTACTGATCCCCCACGTACTTACAGGCAAGGGAAGCCGTGACGCCTCCCCAGCGCCAGGTGAGGCGCGCGTTCGCGAGCATCTCGGGAAAGCCGGCGATGCGATTCCCGTCGAGTGACACAGGTACGGAAACACCCCTCGAACGATCTTTCTGCCAGATCGTATAACGGACGAGCCTGCTGCGGCAGACCAGAGCATTGACGTCGAAATCGAGCGTGCGGTGAAGTGCGATGCGGGCGCTCGCTTCGAGACCGAGGTGGAGCGTTCGCTCGGCGTTGCCCGTCACCGGCTGGCCGAAGCGATCGAGCCCTCCTTTCTTGATGATCTCATCCTCGAAATTCATGGCATATCCATTGATCGTCATCCGCACCTTCTCGGTGAGAAAACCGGCCCCGATTTCGAGGTTCAGGAGTCGCTCGGGTTTGACGATAGGGGATGAGAAATCATACTCCCCGTTCGGGTTTACGGCGAATTGCGGGATGGCGCCGCCGCTCGACTCGCCCGCATCGTAGAGGTTCTTCAATCTCGGTTCCCGCTGGGTGTAGGAGAGATTGCCGTACAGGTTCCACGTCTCCGAGAGGTTCAGATTGGCGCCTAAGCGGGGATTCACGAAGAAATAATCGACGGTGAAATCGGTCCCCACGAATTTCTCGTCGTAGAGTCGGTAACGGTTGAACACCGCCTGGACGCTGCCCATGAGGGAGAACCGGTCCGAGAGACGGTAGGATTCTTGGGCGAAAGCGGAACCGATGAGTTTGGCGCCGCGGTACTCGTAGTATCTGCGGTCGGGATCGAGCCCTTCCGGGAGATTTTCCGCCCACTGGATACGCCCCCAATGCAAGGAACGATGGGAACGCAGCTCGAGCCCGGCGACCATCGTCCCAGCCCCGTGCTCGACGGTCACGCGTGGGAGCCAGCCCCATTGGGTGTTGTCGACGAAAGCGCGAATGATGGGGTCGACGGGATTCCGGGGATTCGGGAAACCATACGCCGTCGTCATGCGGAAATATGTCGTATCCGTCCAGCCGCTCGCGTCATAATCGAAATACCCTTTCCCCGTGACGAGGAACAGGGTGTTGTTGAGGGTAACGGACTCATTGACACGCCACTCGTTGAGCATTTCGTAATGCGGTTGGGAAAAGGATTCCACTTCCTGCGGCCTGCGCTCCTGTTTCCAGGTGTATGCGCCGTTCTTCACGGACCAGGAACTGTAATTTTTCCTCCGTTCATCCCTGTCCTTGACCGCGAATTTCGGCAGTCCGTAATAGGCGAGACCGTCCTCCAACGGGCCGCCGTAGACCGTCAGGCGTGTCGTAAAATTCTGGTCGTAGCGGGTCGCGGTGGCATAGTACGAGGCGGCATCGACCCAGGAGTGATCGCGGTAGCCGTCCGTCCGCAAGCGCGACAGTCTCCCGAAGAGCGTGTACTTGCCGTCGAGGAGGCCGGAACCGAAGGAGAGGGCGTAGCGGCTTGTGCGGTAGGAGCCGGTGCCCGCCTCGAGGCGGAATCCTTTCCTGTCGGCGAAATCACCGGTAACGATGTTGATGGATCCGCCGATTGCGGGCGGTCCGTAGAACGCGCTTCCCCCCCCACGCTGGACCTGGATGTTCTCCGTACCGCCCAGCAGGTCGATGAAGTCCACCCAGTAGACGTTGTGGTCTTCGGGGTCATTCTGCGGTACACCGTTGATCATGACGGCGAGACGGCGCTGGTCGAAACCCCTGATACGCAGATAATTGTAGCCGATGCCGCTCCCGCCTTCCGAGTAGAACGTAGAGGAAGGAAGGTCGCTCAAGAGGACGGGGATATCCTGCACGTAATACTGTTCGCGCAGATCGCCTTCTCGGAGCTCGGAGAAGGTCACAGGGGATACGCGGGGAACGGCGCGGAGAGCCGAAACTTCGATCTCAGGTCCCGGCATGGGTACCGCCTGCAGGGAGATGCGGAACGTTCTTCCTTGCCTGTCGAGCGTAAATGACGTCTCGAATGTCTCGTAACCGACATGGCTGATGCGCAGGGCGCAGGGTCCAGGTGCGACATCCCGAATGCGGAACTGCCCGGATTGATCCGTAGCGGTCGCTTTCCCCGAGGGGGAGAGCATGACGCTGGCCCCGACGAGCGGGAGGCCGGTCCGGGAATCGTGAACGGTACCGTCAACGGTTTGCGAGAAGAGAGCGCCCTCTGGAACGAAAAGAAAGGCGAGGGCGAGTTTCCACACATTCCTCATGGCAGGGACTCCTTCTGTGAGGTTCATGGATACTCGACCCTGACGCGGCTGGTGAGGAAACGGAAAAACCGCGCACCCGGGGAGAACGATTGCGCGGTTTCTGACTCATTCCCTACGCCGGCATTATCCGGGTCAGGTTCGACGGGTGTGTTCTCAGCCGTCCCGTTTTCTTCCGGGACAGCACCCCGAGTACAAAAGAATGGTACGAATATCTACGGGAACTTCCAACAGTCCGGAAAGAGTGACAACCGAACGAGGACGCGGAGACCGCGAAAATCCGTCCACGATTGCCCCGTACCGCGGAGCCGTGATATCTTGCCCACATGAAAGATCGACACGCCTCCATCCCGTCTGCGCTCGTGATCGCGTTGCTCGCCTGCGCAACAACCCGCGCACAGACGTGGGTGCCCGCCGTCGAAAAGATGACTCTCGCGAACGGTCTGACCGTCGTCCTGCACCGGGACACCGCCGTTCCCTACATCACCGTCAACATCGCTTTTCATGCCGGTTCGAGCCGCGATCCCCAAGGGTTGCATGGCCTCGCCTCGGTCTCGGCGCACGTGTACACCGCGGCCTTGCCGCCCGGTGCCGAACAAAAGCTTCGGTCCCTGCGCATCCGGCATGCCGTCACGTACAATACGCTGACGAACGTCGACTGGAACAACTTCGTCATCACGGCCCCCGCCGATGTGCTCGAATCCCTCCTTTCCATCGAGGCGGATCGCATGAGGAACCGCGGGGCATCCGCGACGGACAGCCTCATCGGCAAAGTGACAGCCGCACTCCTCGCCCAGCGCGTGAAAACGGCGAAGCAACCGCTCGCCGCTGTGCAGGAACGCGTCTTCGCCGAAGTCTACCCGGACGGGCACCCCTACCGGCACCTGAGCACCGGGGATACGACCGATCTTCGGAACACCAAGCCGGAAGACGTCCGAAAATTCATCCGCCTCTTTTTCAACCCCTCGCATGCCAGCATCACCATCGGCGGAGACATCCGCGTCGAGGAGGCGAAGAGACTGGTCCGGAAATATTTCGCGGACATCCCCCCGGCGAAACCCATCCGCTGGCCCCCGGATGCAAAGAACTGTCCCGCCGTCCCCGCGGCATCCCTCGTCCACACAGCCGACGTCGACTTTTCCACTTTGCAACTGACGTTTGCGACCGTTCCTCTCGGCGATCCCGACGAAGCACCCTTGAAGATGCTGGCTTCCCTCCTCACGGGGTCCGGTGTTTCCCGGCTGAAACGATTCTTCCGTACGTTCAACCCTTACGTCCTCGACGTGCAGGCATCGCAGAGTTCTCAGGAACTGCACGGGACGTTCCAGATCCTCCTCACGTGCAGGCCCGAGGCGGATTTGAGAAAGGTGTTCGAGCAGGCGATGAACGTGCTCGACGAGATCCGTGACGGCGAAATCACCGCCGACGATCTTCTCGCGGCGCGCAACCAGACGGAGATGCAGATCCTCTCACCACTCGAGAGCATCTTCGGGTTCGGCGGACGTTGCGACGCCATGAACCTCGACAATCTCTATACGGGAAACCCCGCGGCGACATCCGCTCGGATCCAGGCGATGCAGAGCGTTGGACCTTCAACCCTGCGCGCCGTTCTCGGAAAGTACTTCACGAAGGACCGTGTCATCGTTCTGAGCGTCGTGCAACCGACAAAAAAGGATAATGCGGTACTTTTTTAGTCGCCTGCTGGCACCGCGCGAGCCGAATCATCCCGCCGATCTCCGTCCTCCGAATCCCGCCGCCGGACCGCCCATACTTGTGCACCGAGACTCCCCGTCCGTGAAATGCATTCACGTGTGAACGCTTTTCACTCGTGAACGCCCTTCACGCGAATCGTTCCCGTCATTCACAGGGCGAGACTTTGTCCTTCGAATCCTGTGCATTCGAGACGTGTTTTCGTTCGGCACGGTATTGGCATGGTTCCATTCAGAGACCATGATCACAGCACGGAGTCATCCAGGAGGCACGGACATGAAACCCGCAACGCTCATCACCGCACTTCTTCTCGCGGCCGCCACGCTCCCGGCGCAGGCGCAAGTTCCCACGGGCACCGCCCTGTCATGTCGTACGAGCGACGGCTTCGTCACGATCCAAAGCGACGAGATCCTCTTCCGCGATTACACGTTCACGCCGGACACCCTCCTCGAGGGCGGAGTCCTGCATCTCGTCGACAGACGAACAGGTGCGGAAGCCGTTCTCGATGTCCGCAGCGACGAAGGGGTCTATTTCGTCGTCATCGAGGGGAGCCTTGCGATGCAAGTCGTCTGGCCGCGTTCAAGCATGACGCTTCGCAGCGATGGTCCCTCTTCGCCCATATCCGCGGTTTCCCTCCCCGCACCGCTCGATCTCGTCCTCTTCACGCGCAGCGGACGGACGACGGCAATGAAGTGAAGCAGGGCATTCTCCATACCTTCTGCATACCTACCGCGTAAGCTCAGCCACGAGGAAACACCTTCCCTCGTTCTTCACGGGATTTCCGAAAGAAAAACGCTGCCCCGCGTCGAGCGGGACAGCGTTTTTCGCTTCCGGCTCGTGCGCTATTTCGCGAGAACCATGGTACGGCTCTGAACGACAGGCGAACCGCCGCCTGCAGGTACCGCCTCCATCCGATAGAGGTAGATTCCGCTCGGCATGACCTGATGGTGCGCATTCTCGCCGTTCCATGAAACGATGTACCGGCCCGCCCCGAGCGACGCGTTCACGAGCGTCGTGATCTCACGGCCGAGAAGATCGTATACACGCACGGAGACGTGGGCGTCCTGCGGGAGGTTATACGCGATGTTCGTTGTCGGGTTGAACGGGTTCGGGTAATTCTGTGTCAACTCGAAAGCCGACGGGTTCGTAATCTGCTCGACGACCGGGCGCGGCGCGAGAGCCTTTGCAGGCACGAGCACCGCGACTCCGAGGTCACCGACCCGCATACCTTCGACGCTGATCTCCTCGGAGGAAGTCGGTGTAAACGGCCGCTGAGAGATGTCGCCCTTCGGCAGAGAGGCGATGAGGGCGAGCCTGTTCTGGAGGTCCGCGACGCCTGCGGCAAGCGTTGTCCCCATTTCGAGGCGCTCCGCGTCCGTTTTCGCCATGATAGCGGTCGACGGGGAGCCTGCGAAATCCGCGAGAGCGTTGATCATGGCTTGGTAATCCGGTTCAACGGCAGCGCGGATGTTGGCCACCGTCGTCTCGATATTCCTGCGCTCGACGTCCGTAGCGATGGACTGGAAAACCGCCGAGAGCGCGTCGCCTTCGTACTCGCCGTTGGGAAGTACCATGAAACGCCCACCGTTCTTCACGTAGGTGCGGGCGTCCATGGCCTCCTGTGGCGTCAGTGCGCCGACCCACAGAACCTGCTCTGCTTCGGGTATGCCGGGATTCGCGTTGCGGTCGATGAATTCGACATCGCCGAATGCGGCGGCGATGCGTTCCCGCAGTTCCTCGGACGGCGTCCCGCGCATGCTGACGACGACCGGCGCGAAGTTACGGACGTATGTGCGCATGTACGAATTGTTGACGAGGTTCTCGTCGTCGGCGCGTTCGATCACCACCC
This sequence comes from Bacteroidota bacterium, assembly GCA_029907355.1. Taxonomy (GTDB): domain Bacteria; phylum Bacteroidota; class Ignavibacteria; order SZUA-365; family SZUA-365; genus JARYLZ01. The sequence continues at coordinate 25,439 of JARYLZ010000035.1, forward strand.
GCATCGTATAGGTGCCGCTCGCCAGACCGGAAACGGGGTCGAAGTCGACATCCGCGGTGTACGGTGCGTTCTGCAGGCTCACGCGGCGCTCGCTGTAGTAAACGGTCTGACCCGAACTGTTGTTGAGGTAGACCTTCCCGATCGTCACGGCGTTCGGCAGATTCGGGTGATTGGCGAAGGAGCCGAAGCGGACTCTCGGTGTGAACGAGCTGGGGAGATTCCCTCCCCACGGGAAGAGAATTGCGATGACGCCGACGTCGGCACCGGTGATGAAGTTCGGGCGGATCATCTTTCCGCCGAACTGCCTGAGGTACTCGGCCGACCAGGACGAACCGCTGTTCTGGCTGAAGAATTCCACCCCGAGTCCTGCGTATTTGCTGAGGGTGCCGTCCGGATCGAACGGGCTCCCCATCTGGTCGAGACCCATTCCGACCCCGCCGGTCGTGGGGGCGACATCCGTGCAGATCCCGAACGCGTAACGTCCTGCCGGGAGATATACGGGCGGTGTAAAGTCATACGTCACCCATTTCCCGCCCTGGTAGGGGAGGCGGCGAAGCCCGCTGGAAACGATCTCGGTACCGGGGGTTCCCGTGGAAGCGTCCCAGACGCGGACGGAAACACGGGCATTGGAGAACATCGATTCGAGTTCCACGTTCGTGCCCTGCCAGACGTCGACGCTTGTCAGGTACTGGTCTTGCTCGATGTGGTAAACGTTCGCCTCGCAATCGTTGAGGGGGAGGTTCATCGTCATCTTCGCAACGCCGTTGTCGTACCCGAGAGATCCGGGGGTGAGCGTGGTTTCGACCGTTTTCGTGTTATCCAACCTGCTGGAGTACAAGTCGCCGCGCTGGTACAATGACGTGGTGAGCTTGAACGTGCCCATCTGGGACGGGAGATTGACGGCGTACGCGAGAGAGAACTGTCCGATGGGGAGGTTCAAATTCAGGTTTTCCGGTATCTGCCATCCGGAAGTCGGCCACCCCTGCGTGAACGTCACACGTGTATCGGACGACGTCTTGCTGTTCTGAATGAGGGGGATGAACCATGTCTTCCCCTTCTGGGGACGATACCCCAGAACGGAATACGGGTACAGGTAGGTGGTGCTGTACGGCGCGACATCGTCGACGTAGGGCGCGGGGAGACGGGAATACACCTGGCCGCACTTGTTGAGGTAATTGATATCCCACCCGATCCGAACGTCCTTGTAGTGCCCGTACCGGTTGAAAATAAGCGCCCAGCGCCGAAGCACGCCCTGGTCTCCCGGCGCGTTGTCCGTCACGGACAGCGTCCAACTGCCGATGGCGGAGCCGCTCATGGGGAACATCGTCCCGGGTTGAGGTTTGTATACGCCGCGGAAATACGCGGACTGGTTCGTCGAGGCGTTGATATATACACCCGGGATAGCGGCCCCTGGCGGTACCCAACCGCTGCACGGGTATGAAAAGACCATGGGGTCGAAGATGGTGTTCTCGTAGTTGTTGTAGACGCTCCCGTTGTAGAGAGAGAGAATGTAGTTGGCCGACGGGCCGGACAAGGTGATCATGAGATCGTTGGCCGACGTGTGCTGGATATCGACCATGACCTGCATGCTCTCGATCGTGAACACATCGTTGATGACGATCGTGCTCGTCGTCGTATTGTAATCCGTGATGGGTGCCTGAACGTCCTGCCAGTATTCCCATGGCGGCGTACCCGGTCCACCCGTTTGTCCGCCGGCGGGGAGGATGCTGAGCGCGCCGAATAGGAGAAGCGCGTAAAACAGTCGAGCTGTTTTCATTGATTCCTCCGAAAAGACTGAGTGAAGAATGAGAAAGGAAGTACGATGTTTCTGAAGAAGAATGCTCGAGTGGTTGATAAACTACCATTTCACTCCCCGAAAGTCAAGCCGAGGAAATCGAAAAACAGCTCTGTATTTCGCCGATTTCGGTGTCTCTCGGCCCTTTCGAGATGGACACATTCTCCTTCCCCTCGAGAGGTGTAAGGTCTTTCGTCTCCGGGCGTTCTTCGGGACGATGGAAATACCGAGGGCATCCTCCTCGCCATGCGCGCATCCGTCCTTGGGTTTTCCGGCACCGGGTGATAACTTCACCTCAGGGTAATTTTTTCACCACGTTCTGGAGCAGTAGCCCCGAAAACCACGCATGCAGCGGATTTACTTCATTTCCGATGTGCATCTCGGCGCCGACCCTCCGGCGGAAGAACAGGACCGCCTCGAGCGTTTGCTGGCGTTCTTGAACGTCATCCGGGAACAGGGGGCCGATCTCTGCATCGTGGGCGACCTCTTCGATTTCTGGTTCGAGTACCGCCATGTCCTTCCACGGGGCTCGCACCGGGTCGTCACCGCCCTCGAGGATATCGTTCATCGTGGGGGATGCGTCCGGTACCTGCCGGGAAATCACGATTTCGCCATCGACGGTTTTTTCTCCCGGGATATCGGCGTCACGATCGAGCAGCAACGTGCCGTTTTCCGACACGATGGAAAAACGTTCTACGTCCACCACGGCGATGGCCTCTGTCCCCGCGACACCGGGTACCGGATCATTCGCGGGATCCTTCGGAATCGTTTTGCGCAGTGGGGATTTCGATGGCTGCACCCGGACATCGGGTTCGCCGTCGCACGGATCGCTTCCCGATCGAGCCGCGCTTACACGGCATCGAAGGAATATGGAGCGGAGGACGGGATGCTGGAAGAAGCGCGGAAGCGCATCGCCGAGGGAGCGGACTTCGTCGTCATGGGGCACCGGCACCGGCCGGAGATGGTGCGGATCGCCAACGGTGTATACGTCAACCTCGGCGACTGGATCACGCATTTCACCTACGCCGTGTACCGCGAGGGCCGAATGGAACTCGTCTCCGTGAAAGACGGTGCGCCCGTCATACTGGACTCGTTCTGACATGCAACCCAAACGTTTCTGGTCGATCACGGCCGCCGTCATCGCGGTTCTCGCCGGATGGCTCTTCCTGGACTCCCTGCTCGCCGGTCTGCCGTCTCTCGAGGAACTCGAGAACCCCCGGCCCGCTTTCGCGACGCGTGTCTTTTCTGCAGACGGCGAATTGATCGACAAGTTCTACGAAGAGAACCGCGCACGCATCGCATCGCTGGACAGCGTCCCGAAAGCGTTCATCGACGCCCTTCTCGCGACCGAGGACACGAGGTTCTACTCTCACTGGGGGGTCGATCTCCGTGCCGTGATCCGCGTCTTCTTGGTGAACCTCTCGCGGCTGTCGCTCAGCGGACCCGGGGGGAGCACCATTACCCAGCAGCTCGCCCGCAAACTCTACCTCACCGACGAGGTGACACTCATGCGGAAACTGCGGGAAATGATCACCGCGGTACAGATCGAGCGCCGGTATACGAAGCAGGAAATCCTCCTCATGTATATCAACGTGGCCCCGTTCGGGCGGGGGGCATACGGCCTGCAGGCGGCGGCACAGGAGTATTTCGCCAAACCGATGAACCGTCTGACCGTCTCCGAGTGCGCCTTTCTCGTAGGCCTCCTCAAGAACCCGAGCCGTTACGACCCGCGCCGACGATACGACCGTGCGGTGGGCCGGCGGAACACCGTCCTCGCGCGCATGGCCGACGAAGGTTTCCTGTCGCCCGAACAGTACGCTTCCGCGCGGCGCGATTCCATCGTTACCCGGTCACGCGGGCGCAGCGCGGGGATCGCACCCCACTTCGTCGAGTACATCCGACAACTCCTGCGCGAGAAAGCGGACCAGTACGGGTTCAATCTCTACCGCGACGGTTTAACCGTGTACACGACGCTCGACAGCCGCATGCAGGAACACGCGAACCGCGCCGTGCGTGAACACCTGGAATCCTTCCAACGGCAATTCGATGCGTACTGGACATGGGACGCGCCCAATCGCCGCGCTCTCCTCGCCGGTGCACTGGCGGCTGCAGTCCGCTCGACACCAGAATACCAGTCGGCCCCGACGCAGGAACAGCGGGATTTCGTCGCGTTCCGTCTCCGGCGTGACATGCGGTTCGTCGATTCCGTCAAAAGCTCGCTCACACGGATCCAGGTAGGTTTCGCCGCGATCGATCCCAAGACGGGGCGCATTCTCGCCATGGTCGGAAACTCCGAGATGAACTTCCGTTACGGGCTGAACCATGTCACGCAGATCCGACGGCAGCCGGGGTCCACCTTCAAACCGTTCGTGTATACCGTCGCGATC
>JARYLZ010000036.1 GCA_029907355.1 Bacteroidota bacterium
AGCGTGCGACTGAGCGTACCCTTTTCATCGAAGACCCCGACCACGACGGGGTCTCGGTCCGGGGTTTCCAGCAGGCGGCCCGTACCCGGGATATGCTCGACGCCATTTTTTTTGAAAAGAAACGCCACGCCTTTCGACATTCTATCTGCAGCGAGGCGGCTGCGTTGCACGATGCGGGCGAAATCGAAAGCGGGATTTTCGAGCGTGATGCCGTATTCGCCTGCCTTTTTCACCGTTTCCCACGCTTCCGCCGCTTTCAAGAGCGACTTGGTCGGGATGCATCCCCAGTTCAGGCAAATGCCGCCGAGATGGCGTGCTTCGATACAAGCCGTTTTCCGACCGAGCTGGGCGGCACGCACTGCAGCGACGTACCCTCCGGGGCCTGCCCCGAGGACGACAACATCGTATGACGCTCTGTTCGTTTGTTCCATTCCGTCTCCTGATCGTCGTTCGAGAAAAACGCTGTATGCAAACAAAGAAAAATACGGGGAGATTCGCTCGTTCGAAAACCAGCCTTCGAAAGGGCAAGCTCAGGAAACCGCGAACACCTGCGTGATACACACCGGGAGGTTCGGGACAGCCCGTTTTCCCTTCATTCGTTGACTCGGGAACGAAGCGGATGCCCATGAGAAACCATGCGGAAAAGGCCGGTATCGGAGCGGTGTTCGGGCGATCCCGTGAAGGCGAACGATGGATAATCGCCTCACCCGGCACGATCAATCCCGTGTCGGTGGACCAGATCGCTCGTTCTCGATGCGTGATCCGCCTTGCTGAAACGGCTGTTCGGTTCAGCGGGAAAATACTCGACCGATGATCGCCCAACCGGCACCGAGAAACACGACTCGTACGATTTCGGCGCATGGGCCATCTCTCGACCCCTTGCATTCCAATTGAGACAACGGCATTATCGTGCTCTTTTCATGGCCGTGGATCCCACCTGAGTGGAAATCGGAAGTTCCACAACCTCATAAAACTTGAAACCGCCGGGTTCGGGTCGTCCGGTCCCGAATCGTAGAGATTTCGTATTTTGCCGCGCGCCGGAACGGCACGGTTCGGAGCTGGAGGAAACGAAACTTAGAACAGAAAGGCTAAGTATGAACATCGGACTCTTGACAGGCGGCGGCGATTGTCCCGGGTTGAACGCGGTCATCCGCGCGGTCGTGCGGACCGCTCTCAAGCGGAACCACACCGTCACCGGAATTCGGAACGGGTACAAGGGCATGCTGGAAGACGACGCGGAGACCCTCACCCGTGACCACGTGCGCGGCATCATCTACCGAGGGGGAACCATCCTGGGGACCTCGCGCACGAACCCCTACAAGGAACCGGAGGGGGAGACCCGCATTCTCGATTTCCTCACACGTCGGGCGATCGACGCCCTCATCACCGTCGGCGGGGAAGATACACTCGGCGTGGCAGCAAGACTCCACGCATCGGGCGTGAAAGTCATCGGTGTTCCGAAGACCATCGACAACGATCTCGAGGGGACCGATTTCACGTTCGGTTTCGACACGGCGGTGAACATCGCCATGGAAGCGATCGACCGTCTCCACACGACGGCGGAGAGCCACAATCGTATCATGGTCGTAGAAGTGATGGGACGCCATGCCGGCTGGATCGCCTTGTATGCGGGCATCGCAGGGGGGGCGGATGTCATCCTCGTCCCCGAGCACCCGTTCGACATCGAGGCCGTCTGCCGAAAACTCCAAGCGCGTCATGACAGCGGGCAGAATTTCAGCATCGTCGTCGTCGCCGAGGGAGCGAAGTACGAAACGGAAGGGGATGTGGACGGCACTCTCGTCGTCAGAAGCATGGAACAAGACGCTTTCGGGCACGTGCGGCTCGGCGGAATCGGGAGCGTCCTCGCCGCGGAGATCGAGCACCGGCTCGGTTACGAGACGCGGAGTACCGTGCTCGGCCACATCCAGCGCGGCGGGTCGCCCACGGCGTTCGACCGCATGCTCGGCACCCGTTTCGGGATCCACGCTATGGACTTGGTTGAAACGGGGCGCTTCGGAAGAATGGTATCTCTCAACGGCAACCGAGTCGTCGACGTGGACATCGCGGTTGCCGAGGGCCGCGTCCGCTATCTCGACCCGGATCTCTACCGTCTTGCCGAAATGTTCTGCGAGTGAGAACGCACCGGGGAGAATCGATCCGAGAGGGCAAGGTCGTGCCTCGGATGAGGCCGAAGGGGTCCGACGTGGGTTTCCCCCTCGGAAATGAGCCGTGAAGAAAGGGTGAACGGACTGTTCGGAGCAGGCCATGGGGTGACGGCACTCGAAAACGTGTACGAAAAACTCATCGCATGCGCGCGGCGGACGACCGTTCGATACCGTGTGCCGAGCCTTTGGTGCGATGCGGCGGGGAGAAGCACCGAAGCGGTGCAGGAAACGAATCCCTTCGAATTCTATCTCGTCACCATCGAAGACATTCTTCGCCGCGGTGAAGCCCCATCCCATGGGTATGCACGAGGCAGCGGGTGGACGCGCACTGCCGTCGTTTACAATATGTTCGTTCGCCAGACCGCCGCGTGGGATCACGACGGCGACGGCCGGGTGGGCATCGATGTACTCCCCGGCGGGTTTCGTGAGACGGGCACCTTCCTCAAGGCGACAGCCCTGCTCCCGCGTCTCCGCGAAATGGGCGTCGACACGGTTTCCCTTCTTCCCGTGACAGAGATTGGGTGCGACGGAAGGAAAGGGTCGCTCGGCTCTCCCTATGCTATCCGCAACCCTTTCCATCTGGATGCGCGACTTGCCGAACCGTGGCTGGGACTCGATGTCGAGACGGAATGCGCCGCTTTCGTGGAAGCCGCCCACCGTCTGGGGATGAAAGTCGTCTTCGAGTTCGTTTTCCGGACGGCCGCGAAAGATTCCGACTGGGTCCCGGTGCACCCCGAATGGTTTTACTGGATCGACGAGAGCGTGCCGGATTGCGCGGAAGGGGAGCACGCGTCCCCCTGTTACGGGGCGCCGCGATTCACGGACGAGGAATTGCGCCTGATCCAAGAATGCGTCCGGAATCATGCATACGACAATCTCCCCAAACCGCCCGCAGAATATCGGCGCATGTTCGCCGATTCTCCTGAAATCGTGGAGATGTCGGCCGGCCGGTACATCGGCATCACTCGAGAGGGCAGAAGGGTGCGCATACCCGGCGCGTTCGCCGACTGGCCGCCCGATGACGTCCAACCTCCCTGGGACGATGTCACGTACCTGAAACTCTACGACAACCCGGATTTCAACTACATCGCTTACAATACCATCCGCATCTACGACAATCGGCTCGCACGGGAGGAGTACGAGAACAGAGAACTATGGAATACGATACTCGATATAATCCCTTTCTATCAGCAGAGATTCGGGATCGACGGCGTGATGATCGACATGGGGCATGCGCTCCCGAAGAAACTCAAACAGGCGATCGTAGATCGCGCCCGGGCAATCGACCCGGATTTCGCGTTTTGGGAAGAAAATTTCGCCGTTTCTGTGCAATCGAGAGAAGAGGGATATGATGCAGTGGTCGGGTATCTCCCGTTCGACATCCACCAGCCCCACAAGTTGCGGGAATTCCTTTACCTCCTTTCCCAGCAAGATGTTCCCATCCCCTTTTTTGCTGCCGTCGAAACCCACAACACTCCTCGCGCCGCATCACGTCCTGGGGGACATGTATTCGCGAAGATGGCATTCGCGTTCAGCGCTTTCCTGCCTGCCGTCCTCTTCATCCATCAAGGCGAAGAGGTGTGCGAGACCTTGCCCGTCAATACGGGTCTCGGCTTCTCGCGGGAAGAAGCGGCGGTATATCTCCCAGACCGGTTGCCCCTATTCAGCGAGTCCTGCCTGTGTTGGGATAACCCCTCCGAGATCACGTCGTACATCACCGCCGTCACGTCGATTCGGGCTCGGTGGAAAGATCTCGTCATCGATCCGCGCCATGAGACGTTCGAAGTGATCCCGTCGGAACCCTGGAATGTGCTGGGCTATCGCCGCGTCGGCATCGACCACGCGCACGGTCTTCTCGTGCTCGCGAATACGGATTGCTCCTCCTCTTCACAGACCACGGTTCCGATGAATTCGGAAGCAGGGGTGCTCCTCGATGCGTTGACCGGCACCGTATATCCATTTGCGAACCATTCGTTTACCGTCGTTCTCGATCCGGGGCAGGTACTCGTCGTTCCCCTCTCCGAACCCCTCTCGTAGAATTCAAAGACACGGCTGACCATAAAGTCGCCCATTCCTGTCAGCGGAATCGTGCGTTCCGCTTTAAAAAGTGTGCGGAAAACGCGCATTCCGCGCTTCTCTCGAAACTCACGAATTCCTAACGCACCTCTTGCGGAGTCGTAACGCTTCGTTTCTACGTTGCGTCGGTGCGAAAATCACATGGGTTTCGCAGAAGACAAGCAATGAAACAAGCAAGAGGTCCTCATGAAGAGATTCATCACGGCATTGGTGTTCACGGCGTTCGCTTTCCCTTTCGTCACATGGGGGCAGGACGTCGTGCGGAGGGAAACGGGTGCCCCCCCGACCCGGGAATCCGGAAATACCATCGAAACACGGAATCTTTCGGGACAAGTCGAGCAGCCGGCTTTTCAAGGGGACGAAGAGCTTCGGAAAAAAGTCGAGGAAATCACAAGCCGTCTCGATGCGATGGACGAGACCGTCAAGGAGCTCGGCAATGACCGGGATGCCTTGAAAAGGATCAAGATCAGCGGTTACCTCCAGGTCAATTTCGAAAAGAGCGAGAAGCAAACCGGTCTCGCGACCGATCCGTACGACACTCGTGATTATATCAAAGGGCGTTTTCGCCTCCGCCGGAGCCGGATCAAAGTGCAATATGACGGCAAGACCACGACGATGGTCGTGCAAGGCGATTACTCCAACGCGGGGGTCACGCTCAAGGACGCCTACCTCGAATTCGCCGAACCGTGGTTGAATGTTTTTTCGCTCCGTTTCGGCGTTTTCAATAGGCCCGTTTTCGAGGTCGAGACTTCATCCAGCGTACGCGAATCGCCGGAACGGTCCAGGGTCATCCAAACGCTTTACCCGGGGGAGCGTGACCTCGGAGCGATGCTGACCGTTACCCCGATGGAAGGTCTCAATCTCCAACTGGCGGCGTTCAACAACACGTTCAAGGGGACGTTTTCCCAGCAGAGCCCGAATTTCGGAAGGGAACCTTTGTACATGATGGGCCGCCTGACGAAGTCGTTCGCGTTCGGCGATCTCGGCGTGGATCTCGGCGTTCACGGACGGATCGGGAATGTCCGGGCGAATACGTACCGTGTGCTTGAAAGCGACCGCCCGACGAACGCCGCGCCGGATTCCGTCTCGGTGCGTGTCGGCGACGCGATACCGCGAAACTGGTTCGGCGTCGAGGCCCAGCTCTACTACGATTTCCTCGGCGGGATGAAACTCATCGGCGAGTACATCATCGGTTCGGATGTCGACGAGTTATCGAGCAGCGGAAACGTCATCCGGAAACGGCACTTCGCCGGATTCTATGCGATGCTCGTGAAGAATATCGGCACCGATTTCCAGATCGCCCTTAAATATGACTCGTACAACCCCAACGCAACCATCGGGGAGGACGTCATCAATGATCCCAACGAACTCCGCGTCGATACATTCGGCGTCGGGTTATTGAACTACACCTTCCCGAATGTGCGCCTGACGCTATGGTACGATGTCGTGTCGACGAAAACGAACGAGCGCATCCTCACGGAGGACCCCAAGGACAACCTCTTGACGTTCCGCGCTCAATACAAGTTCTGAATACACCCCACTCTTCACACCAAAAGAAAAGGAACAGGGCATGTCAAGATCATTCGTCACGAACGCGTTGTCTTTCCTCGCGATATTGATATTCGCAGCGGGATTCGGTGCGGTGGAGAAAATAACGGTCAAAGGTTCGGACACGATGGTAATTCTCGCCCAGCGGTGGGCGGAGCGATACATGGCCAAGCACCCGAACGTTTCGATCCAGGTGACGGGGGGCGGCTCGGGGACGGGCATCTCCGCCCTCATCAACGGGAGCACGGACATCTGTAATTCTTCGCGCCCTATGAAGCAGTCCGAGCTCAAGAAGCTCAAGGAACGTTTCGGGACGCTCGGCGTCGAGATCCCTTGCGCGAAGGACGGTCTCTCCATCTATCTCAACGAGAGCAATCCCGTCGAGAACCTCACGATCGATCAAATCCGTGCCATCTACACCGCGCGGGTCACGAATTGGAAAGAGGTGGGCGGGAAAGACGCGAAAATCGTTCTCTACTCCCGCGAGAACAATTCCGGCACCTATGTATACTTCAAGGACAACGTGCTCAAAGGCGCCGATTACGCGCCCTCATGCCAGAATCTCCCCGGTACGGCTGCGGTGGTCAACGCGGTGGCGAAGGACCCGAACGGCATCGGCTACGGTGGGGCGGCTTACGGGAAAGGCATCAAAGAAGCGAAGGTGAACGGCTACGCTCCCACGAAGGAGAACATCGCGAACGGCAAATACCCTATCACGCGTTACCTCTACATGTATCTCCGCAACAAGCCGACCGGTGAGATCAAGCGCTACATCGATTGGATCCTCGGCCCGGAAGGTCAGGCCATCGTTTCGGAGGTCGGGTATTTCCCCATCCGATGAACGCCGGCTCTACCCACGCGTCCGATCACGGTCCCTCGCATCATCGAATCTTCCCGCCATCGGAAATTGCATGTGGATCCGGGAAGAGTGGGAGGGGCAGACCTGCGGGGGCGAAACCATGAGTGAATGGCAAACGCATGAAGCAGGTGAGCGAATCGTTCCGCGTCCGTACGCGGAACGATTCGCATTGCCCGATGAAAGGACCGGTAACGGGTGGCCCTCCCCCAATCGGTTTCTCCGGCATAGACCGCTGGCAGGTAAGAAGAGGTTCGATTTCGGTGAGTTCGCCGCAGAGTACGTCATCCGGGGAATTGCCCTGCTCTCGATCTGCGCGATCTTCGGCATTTTCTACTACGTGTTTCAGGAATCGCGCTGGGCTTTCCGAGGCGGGGGGGAATCGGTGCAGGAGACAGCCGGTGCCGGGTCACGCGGGAACGAAAATGCCCAAGCCGCAAGCGGGGCAGGGCAGGAAGAGGAGATCCGGCCGCAGACATACGGTCTCCCCGAAACGGCGGGTGAAAGCGCTGCAGAAACGGGGGCGAGCGGCGTATCGAGGGAGGCGGACGCCATCGAAGAGGGAAGGCGGACGAGCCTCCACTCCGAAACCTCCGGGAACGACGAACCGGTGACGCTGGAACGCCTCCTGCTCCCGAACGACATCATCGACAACGAGCCCCGATACGTCTGGCAACCGATCAGCGTGGTCCCGAAATACAGTTTCGTGCCCCTTTTCGTCGGGGCGCTGAAGGTCACTCTGGTCGGGATATCCATCGCCGCGCCCGTCGCCATTCTCGCAGCCCTGTTCATGACGACCTTCGCCCCGCGGTGGCTGCGGGAAATCATGAAGCCGGCCATCGAAATTCTCGCGGGGTTCCCTTCCGTCGTCATCGGCTTCTTCTGCCTGATCACCGTCGCCAGCGTCATTCAGGAAATCACGGGTGCGACGTATCGATTGAATGCGCTCGTCGGTGGGATCGGGATGTCGATCGCCGTCATACCCATCATCTTCACGGTCGTGGAAGATTCCCTCTCGACGGTGCCGCGCCACATGCGGGAGGCAAGCATCGCGCTCGGCGCTTCGCGTTGGCAGACCGCCTGGCGTGTCGTTCTGCCCGCCGCTGCGCCGGGGGTCTTCGCCGCCGTCATTCTCGGTATCGGGCGGGCTTTCGGGGAAACCATGATCGCGCTGATGGCGACGGGCAACGCCGCCCAGGTGTCGTGGAACATCCTCGAGTCGGTTCGGACCATGTCGGCCACCATCGGAGCGGAGATGGCCGAGGTCGAGTTCCACAGTGTGCATTACGGCGTCCTGTTCCTCATCGGCACCGTGCTCTTCGTCGTGACGTTTTCGCTGAACGCGTTCGCGGAATTCGTCGTCCGGAAACGCCTCATCAAGAGATTTCAAGGGAGATAACACATGAACGCGCAAACGGTCAAACGCGGTTACCCTGCGGGGCTCGCCGTCGGGACGGGATGCGCCGTGCTCCTTGTCCTTTTCCTCTCGACCCCCGCGTATGTTTCCCTCCCGAGCGCCGCTCTCATTGGAGCGCTCGGTGTGATCTTCTTCCGAAAGATGGATCCCCTGACGAAACGGGTCATGGGAGAGCATACCGCCCTTATCGTGACCGGTGCAGCCGCGATCGCCATCGTGCTCTTCGTGCTCTTCTTCCTCCTGCGCATTTTCCTCCTCGGGAAGGGGAATCTCTCCTTCTCGTTCTTCTTCGAGGAACCGACAGAGGGTCTGACGTCGGGCGGGGTGTTTCCTGCCATCGTCGGGACGGCGCTCCTCGTCATCATCATGTCCGCTGCGGGCATCCCGGTCGGGACGATCACCGCCATTTACCTCACAGAGTATGCGAGCAAGCGTTCCGTCATCGCCCGTGTCATCCGTTTCGCGGTCAACACCCTGGCGGGTGTCCCGGCAATCGTGTTCGGGTTGTTCGGGCTCGGCTTTTTCATCGGGACGGTGGGGAAGCAGATAGACCAGTGGAATCACCACGAACGCATGTCGCGGTTGGAACGGCTGATCATGTCCGAGGCCTCCCCCTTCCAGGGCGGCCGCAAAGCGTCGCCGGCGTCCGTCGCGGACATGTTCATGCACGATGATGCCGGGTACTGGACGCAAGAGGTGGCACTCATGCACGGGTACCCCGAAACCCATGGCGAGGAAGCACGGTTCACCGGTGCCGAACTCCGGGAATTTCTCTCGAACACCCAGCGCCCAAAGTGGGGTCAGCCCGCTCTCATCTGGGCGGCCCTCACCATGGCCCTCCTTACCCTGCCGGTCGTCATCGTCTCCGTCGAGGAAGCGATCAAGGCCGTGCCGCGGGACCTGCGGGAGGCAAGCTTAGCCCTGGGCGCAACCAAGTGGGGGACGATCCGGCGAGTCGTCATTCCCGGCGCTTTCACCGGGATCATGACCGGCGGCATCCTCGCTGTGAGCCGAGGGGCGGGCGAGGTAGCCCCTATCCTCTTCACCGGTGCCGCGTACTATCTCCCCGAGCTGCCGAATTCCCTCTCATCGCAGTTCATGGAACTCGGTTATCACATCTACGTGCTCACGACGCAATCCACCGACGTCGAAGCGACCAAACCCCTTCTCTACGCCACGACATTCACGCTCTTGGTCCTGACCTTCACCCTGAATTTTTCGGCGATCTTCCTCCGGTCGCGCATCCGGTCGCGTGCTTCGCGGCTCGGGCAATGAAACGGTACCTCTCATGAGCGACACGACGGACATCAAGATATCCACCCGGGACTTCGATCTCTTCTACGGCGGAAAACAAGCGCTCCGCGGCATCACCGTCGACATGTACCGGAACCACGTGACCGCACTCATCGGCCCGTCGGGCTGCGGGAAGACGAGTTTCCTCCGCGCCCTCAACCGGATGAATGACCTCATCGACGGGGTGCGTATCGCCGGGACCGTCACCATCGACGGTGTGGACATCTACGACAGGAATGTCGACGTCGTGGAACTCCGGAAGCGCGTCGGGATGGTGTTCCAGAAATCCAACCCCTTCGCGAAGTCGGTCTACGACAATGTCGCCTACGGCCCTCGCGTCAATGGGATCCGCGATCGCGCGCGCCTCGATGAGATCGTGGAGCGGAGCCTCCGCTCGGCGGCGTTGTGGGAGGAGGTCAAGGACCGCTTGAGGGACTCCGCCCTCGGCCTTTCGGGGGGACAGCAGCAACGGCTCTGTATCGCGAGGTGCCTCGCCGTGAACCCGGACATTCTCCTCATGGACGAACCGGCAAGCGCACTCGACCCCCTCTCGACCGCGAAAATCGAGGAACTGATTTTCGAATTGAAACGCAACTACACGATCGTCATCGTCACGCACAACATGCAGCAGGCCGCACGGGTAAGCGACTACACGGCATTCTTCTACCTCGGCGAACTCGTCGAGTACAACCGCACGGAGACCATTTTCACGAACCCCAGGCAGAAGCAGACAGAGGAATACGTCACCGGTCGCTTCGGGTGATATCGACTCGCCTTGGACGACCGTCCGTTCCCGTGCTGCGGAAGGACCGAAGAGCGGGAAGCGGGGGCATTCCCTCAGTCGAATGCAAAGGGTCGACGAAACACGCGGGAGCGAAGCGGATGGAGTGCTCGCCAGTCGCCTCCTTCCCTAAAAGATGTACAGGCGGACACCGAGGGATGCTTCGAAATCCACGGCGGCTTTCGGGATGACGCCGACCAGCGGGTTGACTTCGAGAAACAACTCGAGCCCCGACCGTGTGATGTAATAGTTGAGGCCGGCAACGCCGCGCGCGGCGACCGAGACCGTCTTCGTGTAGAACCAGCGTGAACTGTCCGCCCGTGAGGCGAAGAGGAGGAATTTCCCCTTGTCCCCGAACCCGATCCCAGCCCCGAGGCCGGCGTAGAAATTCAGCCGATAGCCGGTTCGGGGGAAGAGGTAGAAGAACTGCCGGACGTAATCCGCGTGCACGCGTGGATACCCCATCATCGAGTGTCCTATCGCGACGTCGACCGCGGTCGTGGGGGTGGTGCGCCATTTGACGGTTACGGCGGTGGGCTCCCCGAGCGAGACGCCGACTCCGAAGCGTTTTCCGGGCGGTACCTGGGCACGGCAATCGACCGCCGCGGACAAGGTGACCAGAATCAGCGTGCCGAGGAAAGCTGTTGTTCTATCCATTTCGCGTCTCCGGGGAAAGTTGCGTGGTTTAAGGAAGTTTCTTCTGCACGCGACGGGGTCGCGCTGCCGGTGAACTGTCCCGCGCGTTCTTCGTCGAGTCCTCGAGAACGGGGAGCAGCTTTTCACCTGCCGTACGCTCGATTTCCTTTACTCCTTTTTTCAAAACCTTTTTTCCGGATTCGATGAGGGTCTTCCCTTTCTCTTCGAGTTGACGCTCGGCGAAATGGTACACCGTGCCGCTGCTGAGGAGGAGGATCGCGAAGATGATCACGGCCGCTTTGAATACGCGTTTCAGCAGCGCAGCGACCAACGCGATGACGAGCACAGCGAGGATGATCGCGACGAGGGGGTTGTCGGTCAGGAATTGGACGATGGAATCGAGCACTGCGGCAATCCGGAAAGAATTCTCAGGGGGAGGCAGGGATTCCGCGTTTTCCGCATAGCCTCGGCCCGGCGTCCCCCGGGCGCAGGACTCGTCGCGCCCGTCGGCCCGGTTTCTCTCGGCCGCGTCGTTTGCAGGCGCAAAATATTCGTTCGATGTCCGAAAATCCACTGCCGGAGAAGAAAGAGATGAACGAAACCTCCTTATCCTGTCGTACGGCGACATTCGATTCCGTACCGTGTCCATCGTTTTCGCAAGTGGAACATTACCTTCGAGGAATCGTATGTTCAAGAAACCGAGAGGTTCCCACTCATCGACAGGACGGTCGAAAAGGAGGACAGGATGAAAAAAAAGCTCTACCGATCCAGAAGAGATCGCATCATCGCCGGTGTGGCGGGTGGACTCGCGGAGTATTTCGAAGTCGACCCCGTCCTTGTCCGGCTCATTTTCGTCGTGCTGACGTTCATTCACGGTATCGGCGTGATCGGGTACATCCTCCTGTGGATCATCGTGCGGCGAGAGCCGATCCCTTTCCCGCTTTCCCCCGAGGTAACCGGCGAGGGGGGGGATATCCCGGGACCGATTCCTCGCGAGGAAAAAGACAGTGGCGCGGACACGAAGGAACGGAAGAAAACGCGTTTCATCTTCGGGGGTGTCTTGATCGTCATCGGGATACTTTTCCTCCTGGACAACCTCCTCCCGTTTCTTGGGCTCGGCGACATCTGGCCGGTCCTGCTCATTCTCCTCGGCGGAGGCATCCTTTGGCATACATTGAGTGACAATCCCAGCGGAGGATCCACCCATGAAAACGGGTAACATCTTTTTCGCCCTTTGCTTCATCGTCCTCGGCCTTCTCGCTCTCGCAGACAATGTTGTGGGCTTGTCGTGGGATTGGGGGACCGTCCGCTCCCTCTGGCCGCTCATCCTCGTTTTCTTGGGTTTCACGATCGTGTTGAGAGGTCGGACGCTTCGCGCCGTCTCGGCAGGTTTGGCGGGAGTATGCGCGGCCGTTTTCCTCTTCGCCTTGTTTCAGAGAGGAGTCGGGGTGATCGATTGGGACGGTGATGACGGACAACACATCGTACACCGCACGTTATGTGAAGAGGACGACTCGACGACGCGGCGCGCTGTCTTCACGTTCGAAGGCGGGGCGGGGAGTTTCCGGCTCGAGGACACGACGGCGTCTCTCCTGTGCCTCGAGACGGAAAGCACTGTGGGCAAGTACCTGTTGAAAGTCGACACGGTGGAGGGACTGAGGAGGTTCCGAGTCGAGCAAGACGCTCCTGCCGTAAACATCGGGAAGAAACTGGAGAACAAGGCCCGAATCCGCCTCAACCCCAGGCCCGAGTGGGACTTGAATTTCGATATCGGGGCTGCCAGCCTCGATCTCGATCTGAAACCCTTCCTCGTGCGCGCCGTAACGATCGACGCCGGTGCGGCGACGATACACCTCACGCTGGGCAACCGCTCGCCGGAAACGACGGTACGCGTCGAATCCGGCGTCTCGACCGTCAAGGTGCGCGTGCCTGCCGATGCGGATTGCGAGATCCATAGCGAGGCGGATCTCTCCAGCAAGTCCTTCTTGGGGTTCGTGAAGGTAGAGAATGGCCTCTACCGGTCGAAGGATTACGGGTCGAGCGGCCGGTGTAAAATCGCCCTGACTTTCGAATCGGGGGTCTCGAGCATCACAGTCGAACGCTATTGAGCGGCGAACCCTGTCTCTCCTGGAGTGTCGAGCGGGACTAACACGGCGCACCACGTGCGAGGAGAACCGTCCCGTATGCTTATGCGGGGGAAATCAGCAGCGTTGCGGCAGAAGAGAAGGCGGCTGCCGACTTCTTCAGGGGCGTCTTTTCCCCCGTGCGCCCGAACTTCGCTTTGATGAACTTCGCTTTGATTTCGTCCGGCTCGAAAGGAGGGACGAACGGAGGGCCAGAGGAAGTTTCCGGACGACGAGGTCATAGGAGCGGTCGATCCACGCCCGAAGCTCTGCATCGGGTATGGTACCGTCGAGGCGGACCGTGACCCAGTGTCTCTTGTTCATGTAGGACGCGGGCAGGACGGCGTCGTAGAGTTCGCGGCGTTCGATCACTTCCGCAGGCTCGCACTTCAGAGTGACCGTGAGAGGGATACGCTCGAGCGAGGCGTAGAGAAACATTTTCCCCATGACCTTGAACACGAGCGTGTCCTCGTCGAAGGGGAAGCTTTCCGTCACGCCGGGTTTCCCCATGCAGTAGGTGCGGAGGGAGAGGATATTCATGGCATCAGTGTTTCGACGTGAGCGCGAATGCTCGTGTGGAAAAATACGATGCCGGGGTTTCGCTTGTATCATGGACATCGTTTGATATTTTTGTCTCGAGTCCTTTCGGGCATATTCCATTACCCCGCCAGAGGAAGGTATGGCGCAAACATCGAAGACGGTCTCCGGTTACCTCGTGTTCGGGATCGTCACCGCGCTCGTATTCGTCGGGTGTATCGCCCTCCAGACGAGCATCGCCGAGTGGCTCTTCGAGAGGGTATTCCAGAGGAGTGTCCTGTACGCGGATGTCCTGCCGGGCAAATGGATCATCATGAATCGCATCGTGACGGCGGACGACCCGGGCGAAACCCGCCGGGCTGAACGCGAGGATGTCTTCCGCAAAATCAAGAACAGGGAGTATTACCGGGACGACGCCGGCATGAACGAACTCGCGGGGAAACTCGATCTCCTCAACCGATCCCGTGAGAGGCAGGACACGGTCTACTTCATCAACCCGACGATCGCATTTTTCCCGATCTACCTCGCCGTTTCCTTTCTCGTCGCTTTTGCGGTATCCCTTTTTCTTTCCGGGGGTGGGAGCCTCGGTATTATCCGCGCAAGTCTCCTGCGGACGTACGAGCGGATGGAATTCATGCTCCGGAAGCAGTGCGAATCGCACCAGCTGGCTTTCGACCCGCTCACCCGCCTCTCGCCGGAGGAAAGGGAGCGCGCGATCCTGAACTCCACGCTTCCCGAAGTCACAGTCAACGAGATGGCGGACTTCCTCATGGTGCGCGAATGGCTCGCGAGGCGGCGCTTGAACCCGCTGATACCCCTGAAGTTCTATTTCCGCTACCGGCTTTCCGATGCGTACGGGAACCTGATTCAGGGACTCGTCGCGGGCGGCGCGGCCATCCTGATCTTCGTCATCGGCCTACGCGGCATCAAGTTCATCCCGGCGGAAGAACCTTCGCTCATTCTCATGGGACTATCCCTTGAGTTCGTCCTCCTCGTCGTCCTGATGTTCACGTTCGCGGGTTCGGCGCAGGAGGAGCGCCTCGACCGCGTCGTCAAGGAACTGGAAGCCCAGCAGAGGGAAGCGATTCAGAAACAGACGGAAACCCTGCACGAGATATTCGAGAACATGCGCGAGGAGAGCGAGCGCGCCGGCGACGGCGAATCCTTCGCCGCGTACGAGGAACGCCGCCTCCTCGACAGCGTCATTTCCGTCGTGCTCCACGGGAAACGGGGAAAGGACGGCGGTGAGCGCTGACACCGTTTTCATCCCGCGCCCGGAAATCGAGGAAAGCCTCGAAGAGGCTCTCCGGCGGTGCCGGGCGAATGTCACCCAGTACGTGTGGGTGTTCGGCGACATGGGGCAAGGGAAGACGAGTGCCCTCCGGCACGCCATCCTGCGCCTGCGTGACACCTGTTATGCCGGGTATGCCGCGTTTCGCGCCCCCGTCGGGAACCATTCCGTTTCCGCCCTCAACCCATACCAGACGTTGAAGGATGTCGTCGAGGACATGCTCGCGGGACAACGGGATTCCCAGAAATACCGGAATCTCGTGAAGAACATCTCACTCACCATCCTCGCCTGTATCCCATTCGTGGGGGATGTCGCATACGGCATCAAGGAATTGCGGCGGGATTGGAACGAGTTCAAGCGCGGCGAGCGTCTCGTCCGTTTCGACCGTTTCGTCGAGGAGTATTTCGAAACGCTTCGGAACCTTTCCCGCGAGATGCCCTTGCTCCTGGTACTCGACGACATCCAATGGGCGGATGCGCAAACGATATCCCTCCTCGACCGGTTTTTCTCGGAGCACGATCTCGCCGCTACCCGTATGGTATGGGTGTTCGTGGGGAGACCTGCGGAATTTCACCTCGTCCCCGAACTCACGGCATTCCGCACGAAAGTCGGCGGTTCCGCGCAGAGCATGGATATCGAAGTGCGACCGTTCTCGGAACCACTCATCCGAGCATACGTCGCCGCTCGTTTCCCGCAGCGTGTTCCGGAGGCACGGCTGGTCGAATGGCTCGCGCGACGGACGGGCGGCAACCCCTTTTTCCTGCATTCCTACGTCCAGCAGTTGCTCGTGGAAGGGATTCTCACTCGGGAAGGGGACATTGCGGGGGATCTCGAAGCCTTTGGGGGAATGCCGGTGGAGATCCGCGCGGTGACGGATTGGATCATGCGCGTTCTGCCGGAAGACGACTTGACGATCATGCTCACCGCGTCCGTCCTCGGCTACGAGTTCTCCCTGCACGAGCTGTCGCACCTGATGAAGAGGCCGGTGCTGGATCTGATCCGTGCGCTTCGGCGGATCGCCAAGGTGCACGGAATTTGCGAACCGGTCGGCTACCGCCTCGTCAACGGCATGGAGTCCACGGTTTACCGTTTTTCCCAGCATGCCATTCACACGGCCCTGTACAACGAGTTGACGGTCGAGGAGCGGGAAGCCCTGCACCGTTCGACGGCTCTCTACCTGAACCGACTGCGGTTGGAGGGCGGCAATGACCCTACCGTGCTCGGCTCCATCGCTTCGGCGCTCATGCTCCACGCCCGTCTTGGCAAGCAGCCCGACATTGAGTTGGAGTCCATTCTCTTGAAAGCCCGAAACGCGACAGAACCGTTCGATGTCGAGCACTCCCTCGAGCATATCCGGTCGCTGGCGGGTCTCATCGGCCGCCCTCTCGAGGATATCGAATCGGCGTTCCGCCGCTCCCTCATGGACGCGCCCCTTGCGACACACGGTCCCGAAGGGAAGAACGTGGTGACGGCGGAGGAGGAGAGCGGGAATGGGCGCGACCTTGCCGCTTCCGTGATGGGCATCGTCGATCTGCTCCGGCGGGAAAGGGTGGAGGAAGCGCGCGAGGAGATTCGTCGTGCGATGGGGAGGGAAGAGGAACGCTCCATTCCCCTCCACCCCTTGTTCTCCGTCCTCGAAGCGATCGCTCTCTCGAAGCAGGGGAAGACGGCCCAAGCTCTCGAAGCCTTGCGCCCCGCCCTCATCGCCGACTCCGCCCCGGCATACCGTGCCCTTGCACGCGTCCTGGAGATCCTGTTCTCGCCGGCAGGCGACGACGAGTCCGTCCTCGAGAAACTGCGCGAGGTGGTTTCGTACGAAGGCAGGTACCGCGATCTCCTGCGACCGCTCGTATTCGAGGTCGTCCGCTCGCGTTTTTCGGGGAGGCCGGAATTCGGTCCGTTCCTTCGCCAGGCCGGATTCCCTACCGAGACGGGCGCTGGGGATTGACCACCTATCGGTCGGGCTGAAAAAAGAAGTGGCGCCGATGTTTTCATCGGCGCCCTTCTCTTCGAGGGGAAAACCCCCTGGTTACATACTGATGATCTTGAACTCGATACGGCGGTTCTTCGCGCGGTTTTCCGGAGAGGTATTGGGAACGGTGGGCTGTTTCTCCCCGTAACCCTTCGTCTGAATGCGGCTCCCATCGATGCCCTTGTTCACGAGCCAGTCGCGGACGGCGTTGGCGCGGCGCTCGCTGAGTTTCTGGTTCGACGCGTCGGAGCCGACGTCATCGGTATGGCCGCTGATCTCCACACGGAGCGTGGGGTTCGTCCGCATCGTCTGGTATGCCCGCATGAGGATCTCTTCCGACTCGGGCAGGATGGTCGCCTTGTTCGTCTCGAAGTTGATGCCTTCGAGGACGATCTTGGCGCCCGTCTCGACCTTGAACACGTCCGCTTTCAGCGGGTCGGTTCCCGTCTTGATTTCCTTCCCGTCGTTGACGCCGTCCCCGTCGGTGTCCATGACGAGCGGGTTCGTGCGATAGATGTTCCGCTCGTCACAGTCGGTGAGTTCATCGCCGTCCGTGTCGGTTTTCAGCGGGTCTGTGCGCATGTCGAGCACTTCGTCGCCGTCGATGCAACCGTCGCCGTCGGTGTCCTTCTTCAGAGGATCCGTGCGGTAGCGGGTGACTTCCTCGCCGTCCGCCAGTCGGTCGCCGTCCGTGTCCTTGTTCAAGGGGTCTGTCTTATAGATCTTGACCTCGTCGCCGTCCGTCAAACCGTCCCCGTCCGTGTCTCTATTCTTCGGGTCGGTTTTATACGTCGTCTGCTCCTCCGTGTCCAGGAGACCGTCCCCGTCGGTGTCGGTGACGACGGGTGGAGGAGGCGGAACGTACTTGGGTTTTTCTTCCCGTTTTCCGCCGAAGTAGAGCATGACACCCACCGAGGCGAACGGGTAATTGTCGTTGATATTGACTGTCCACCCGTCGAGATTATCGGTGAACGTGTACGTTTTCGAGAACGCGAGGGAGATGTCGATGATTTCGCTGGCGGTGTAGACGAGGCCGAGGCCAAGCGGCATTGCGAGGGCGGATTTCTCGTCCTTCAGGTACTGATATATCCCATCTCCGTAATTGTAGTTCCGCTCGTCGATCGTCCGATTCGGGTCGAACGAGGTGAAACCGAGGCCCACGAAAACGAAGGGCCGGAGTTTCGAACGAGGGAAAAACTGCGACTCCGCCCCTGCGGTCAGGTTCAGGACCGAAGTCTCCACCTTGTAAGGGCCCCAGTTGGTACTCGCCATGTATTCGGCGGATGCGCTGAGCATGTGAATACCCGCGCTCCCGAATGCGTTGACGGCAGCGATGCGCCCCATCCGGAGAAAGGTATATGCGACGCGGACGTCCCCGCCGAAACCGACCGGCGTCTTCGCATTGATGAAGAAGGTCCCGTTGTTCTGGACGTCGCAGTTCAGCCAGTTGAGGCCGAGGTTGGCACCGATACCGAAATTCTGCGGACGCGCGTATACGCTGCGCCCCGTTTCCTTGGTCCGAAAACGGAGTTCCTCGTCCTTTTGACCGGAAGCGGTACCGATGAAGAGGAGAAAGAGAAGAGGGAAAACAAGTCGCGAACGATGTGCCATGTTCGGGCCTCCTTGTACTTCACGCGTGGATTCTCTATCTGAAAACAATGCTGTCCCTAGCAATGTTCCATGTACTGGTTACCGCGTTCCGCCACGAGCGCCGGGACCGTGATACCAGGAAAAGCAATTTCTCATTGGCGGGTTCAACAAACAGCTTTTTCCCCGCATTTGATTCGAAATGAATGGCGGGATCTGTGTCCTTTGATGGAAGCGAACGGAGACAAGCTATCAGAAAAAAGTTGAAAATCAAAGCGAAAAGTAAAAAAGATGGAAGAAAAGTAAAAAGATGAGATGGGAAAGAAAGAACCTCTATGGTGTATTGCACCGCGCTTGCATTCGATTACAGGGGAACAGAGCATTCGCCTCGACCACGTGCAGCTTACTTCCCGGCGACCCGTCGAATGGCTGGTATCAGCTCCCGAACGAAGTCCTTTTTCCATCCCTTCACGACGTATTTGACCGTCAGCTCCCGATCGAGGACGTACACCGTCGGGAAAGAGGAGAGGCGGTACGCGTCGACGAGCTGGTGATCCATGTCGCAAAGGATTTCCCCGGGGAAGTTGAATTGCGACATGAACATGCTCACTCTTTGCGGGGTGCCGTCCACCGCTACGGCGAGGAATTTCACGTTGGGCGAAGACCGGTACGCATCGGTTACATAACGGAAATCCCTGAACAAGGTGCGCGCGTCATCGTCGGAGGGCGAAAAAAAGACGAGACTGACGGTTTTTCCCTCATATGTGTCGAGGTCGAAGAGTCGCCCTTTCATGGTCGGGAGGACGAACGAAGGGGCCGTCTCCCCCTGTCGGAGCGGTTTCGGGGTGAGCAGCAGCCATGCGACGACGGCCGCTCCGATGATGAGAGAGATCACGATGTATCGCATGCCAACCGTTGGATCCGTTGATGAAAATTCCGTTGGGTGTGCTCTTCTCCCTGGAACACCGCACAATGTACGACCTGCCGCTGGATATGACAACGCGAAGAGCCGGTGCCTCGCCGGTGGGGCGGGCGAGGATCACGGGTTCGAGACGCCGATAGCTTTCCCCAACGCTTCGAAGTACCGCCTGATCAGATTCTCGTAATCGCGCGTGTACCCCTCCTCGACAGCTTTCCGCAGGTCGTCCCGGAACCCGCTTTCCGTTTCGAGCGCATCGGGGTCGATATCCGACGGGCTTTTGCGGACGACGTCCGTGCCGGTCTCCGCACGCCTTCGTCTTTCCCAATCCCGCTCGCGCATGGAACGGGAGGCGTCCAACAGGCGTGAGAGGATCCGTTCCTGTTTCTGGAGCGTGTTGGGGTTGACGTCGTTCTCTTGCATATCCCGCACCACTTCCTGCATTTCCTCCGCGATCCGCTGGAGATCGCCGAGCAGGCGTTTGCCTTCCTCGCTCCGGCGCGCCTCTTCGTTCAGCTGTTCGAGAGTCTTTTGCAGGGCGGCCTGTTCCTGGGTGAGACGTTGCAGTTGAGCGAGTTGCTGTTGGGTCATCAAGCCTTGTCGCATGAGCTGCTCGGTGCCCATGTTGAGGCTCATCTGCCGCTGGGCGAGCTGTTGAAGCTGCATCATGAGCGATCCTCCCTGTCCGCTGCATGACGAACTGGCCTGCATTCCCTGGGCGATCTCTTTCGCCGCCTCGTTGAGCGCCGCCATGGCGCCGCTTTGCTGTTCGCCCGCACGCTTGGCGTTTCGGTCCCGCATGTCCCGGAGGGATTGCTGCATGGTTTGGAAGGCTTCGCCCAGGTGTTGCCCCATTTCCGGTGTGACCGCGAAACTCTTCTTGGAGAGTTCCATCAACTCATTCGCCGTCGCTTCGAGTTGCTCGGCGAGGTCGGTTTGCCTTTGCTGCATCTCGCGGAAACGCTGGGAGTTCGGGGGCAGCGTTTGGGTTTCGTCGCGGAGACGTTCCTGTCGCTGGGAGAGGTCGAGGACGTTGTCCAGCGCGCGCTTGAGCATCTGCATGACCATGCGCTGCTGGTTTTCGTTCAGTTTCTTCCGAACCTTCTGCATTTTTTGCTGGAAGCGGCGCATTCGCTCGGCGATCTTCTTCTGCCCACGCGAGGCGGTCGAGCAGCTTCCCCCCTGACATTGACCCGCCGCCTCGCTCATCGACTGCTGCATTTCCCCGAGGTTCAGTTCGGACTGCGCTTCCTGCATTTCGCCGAGCGGCATGTCCTGGGGGAATTCCTCCATCCGGCGGCGAAGCTCGTCGAGTTCGCGCTGCATGGCTTCGGCCTCCTGGCGGAGTTCCTGCTGTTCCTGGGCGAGGCGGTTCAGTTCCTCCCGGTTGTTCGGGTCGGCCTGTTCGGTCCGTCGTGCGAGGTCCTCCTGTTTGCGTGCCAGTTCCTCCGCTCGGCGCGTCAGCTCGTCCGTCTTCTGTTCGATTTGGAGTCTCTTGAGGAGTTCGATGGTCCGCTCGATGCTCCGTCTCAGCACATCTTCATTGAAGCGGAACCGTTCGAGGGCTTCCTTCACCTGCTCGGGCGTCATCTGCTTCATCGCCTCGTTCATCCGTTTCATCGCTTCGCGCAGTTGCGGCGCATCGATCTGCTCCAACAGTTCCCTCAGCTCGCGGTACTTCTCCAGCGTCTCCTCGGAGACGATATTCTGCTTTTGCATCTCCGACGTGAGCTTCTCGAGTTGTTCCTTGGCGGACTTGATGTCCTCGAGAATCTTTTCCTGCCGTTTGAGCGCTTCCTCCAGCGCACGCTTCTGCTGCCAGTCGAGTTTCTGTGCGTTCTGCTGCTTCATCTCGCGCTGGATGCGCTCGACCTGTTTCTTGACGTCCTCAGCGGCGCTGAGGGCACGCTGGAGATCCGTTCCCGCCTGCTCGTGGCGGCGGTCGACGCGCGCGAACACCTCTTCCATCGAGGGCAGGCGCACGGTGTGAACGCGGCTGCGTGCGGATTTCGGCCCGTTGATGTCGTCGTTATCGAACACCTCGAGGTAGTAATCGACCACGTCCTCGGGGACGAGGCCGAGGGATGCCAGGTTCCAGAGGTACGGCACATCCATTTCCCGTTTCCGCTCTACCGGGAGGGGCACGACGACGGCGGTGAACGCCTCGTGCGCTTTTTCGTACCGCGAGGCTGCGATGCGGTAGTGCAGGAGAAGCCGGGAGAAGCCGTAATCGTCGCCGATCCGTGCCAGCAAGGGCAAACGCATGGTCTCGTCGAGATCCACCTGCACGGGCGGTTCCAGGATGCGGACGGTCGGAGGCATATCCGGCGTCATGCGGAGCGTGTACGTGACCGGATTCACGTTTCGTAAGCCGCCTGGATCGATCAGCTCGATACAGTACCGGCGGTCGCGTTTCAGGACGATCGTCCCCGCTGCGCGTTCCCCGTCGACACGGAGCGGGACCCGCTCGCTGTCGTCGAGAACGACAGCTGCGGTTGCGAGCTCCTTGTTCGAGATGACGGTGAACGAGATCCTCGTCCCCGGAAGGGCGGAGACATCCCCCTCGTTTTCGTCGAGCAGTCGATTGGGCAGGCCCGTGTAACGAGGGAACGCGAGTTCGAGGCGCATGGACCGCACGAAAGGCCGGTCGACCATGCGGATCGTGTAGGTTCTGCTCCGATAACCTTCCGCTTCGGCGTAGTATACGAGGGTGGACCGGAGCGAAGGGATGACGGTGACAGCATTTCCCGCGCTGTCACGGCGGGTTTCCGCGGGGTCGAAGTCCGTTTGCTGTTCCTCGCGGAGAAAAATCGAGACGACGGATTTCGGGCCGAGACTCGTCCGCGCAGTGAGAACGATGCGCTCCCCTTTCACCGCCTCGCGGTCGCCGGGGAGAACGGTGAACGTGAAAGGGGCGGGCACGACGTAGTCGGTGCGGAAATGGAGGAGACGTCCCAGTCCCCCGCCTACAGTATGAGGGAAGATCGCGATCAGCATGACCGCAAACGCCGCAAGGGCGGCGAAATGCCACCCCGCCCGTTTTACGGGTGCGAAATCGACGACCGAGGCGAGGTCCAGCGAGGAACATTGGTCCGCGAGTTCCCGAAAGGAAGCTTCGACAAGTGCCGTCGAGTAGGCAGGCCGGTGGGAGAGCATATGCTCGCGGTATACCTGGATCGCGTTGAGAAGGCGGTCTTTCACCGCGGGAAAGGTCCTCCCGATGCGCAGGGCGACATCGTCTTCGGTGAGCCGACTGGTGATACCGACCGCACGCAGAAGCGGCGGCCCGGCGAAGGCCGCGAAAGCGGCGGTTGCCAGTGATACCGCTGCGAGGAAGAGAAGGGTTCGACCGCCGATGTCGAGATGGACCACGGCTTCAACCACCGCCGCGATGACGAGGATAGCGACCAACGCACTTCCCGCGAGGGCGAGCCCGCGGGCGAGGTCGGCCGTTTCCTGACGCCTGCGTACTGCAAGCAAGGAATTGCGGATCTGTTCGTACCGGGACCCGGTCGACATGTCAGTCGGCGCGATGCGTGTCTGCGACCCGCCCATTCGTCAAAGCCCACACGATGATATTCGTCCCCATTTCCAGCGCTTTTCTCCGCACCGGTTCCGGGTCCTTGTGGATATCGGGGTCGGCCCACCCATCACCAAGGTTGCACTCGTACGTGTAAAAGAGTACCAACCGTCCCTGGTGGAAAATCCCGAACCCCTGCGGAGGTTTCCCGTCATGCTCGTGAATTTTCGGGAGGCCGTTCGGGAACGAAAAATGCGCGTGATAGATCCCGTGGCTGAACGGCAACTCGATGAGTTCCTTCTCGGGGAATACCTTTTTGATTTCCCTTCGAAAGGAAGCGTCCAACCCGTAATCGTCGTCCACGTAGAGAAAACCGCCGCTCTCCAGGTACAGTCGGAGGTTCTTCGCCTCGGCATCTGTGAAGAACACGTTGCCATGCCCCGTCATGTATACGAACGGGTACGAGAAAAGCTTCTCACTGCCCACCTCGACGAATTCCTCGGTACGGACATCCGCGTCGATATTCGTGTGCTCCCTCAGGAATTTCAACATATTGATTTCGGAGGAAGGGTCGTTGTACCAGTCGCCGCCCCCGCCGTATTTCAAGCGCGCGATGACAAAGGGGCTCGAGGCACCGCGCGTTTGAGCGTTCACCCCGGCGGAACCGGCGAAGATGGTCATGATCACCGTGACGAGCGGAAAAGCTACCCACCGCGCGGTTCGAGGGATTTTCCCATAATCTTTCATGACCGGTGCAAGATCGTCTATTCGAAAAATCAAGTTACGATATGATGACCGTGCAGCGCAAGGCGGTTTGAGTTCGCCGGTCCTTCGAGAAATTGATCAAACGGCCCGAGTCCAGCCTTACCGGTTCGAGGGATGGAGGGGGTGAATTCATGTATGGTGGGATTTATTGGAAGGTTGCATGTTGAAACATCGTTGGTTACTTTCCCGCCGAGTGCAGTTTCCATGAAACGCCGGCAATGAAAGACTTTTCCATAAAGAAGCTGTACTATTCCATCAGCGAGGTGTCGCGTATGACGAACCTCGAGCAGTACGTGCTTCGGTATTGGGAATCGGAGTTCGACGAGCTTAAGCCCGCAAAGAATAGGGCCGGAAACCGGATTTACACCAATAAGGACATTCAGCTCATTCTCTTCATCAAGAAGCTTCTTCGTGAGGAACGTTATACCATCGAGGGGGCAAAACAGGTATTGAAAACATACTCCCCCGAGGCGGAAACCGCCGAACAGGGGCAGGGCGAGGAGAGGACGCCGAGAGACCCTGCGCAAACGACGCTGCTTTTTCAGCCGGAGGGGAAACTGCGCGAGGATCTCCTGCGGATAAAGCAATTTCTCGAGGATCTCCGCGAGTACATCAAGCGTTGAAGCGCGTGCGGTTTTACGAAATCTTCGTATATTCCTCCATCGTTCTCTGCGGTGACGAGGGGGACGACGGAGCGTAGCGCAGCCCGGTAGCGCACTACCTTGGGGTGGTAGGGGTCGCGGGTTCAAATCCCGCCGCTCCGACGAGTGAGAAGAATTCGGGGAAACTCCTCTTTGGGACGGGAAGTGCCCGCAGGAATGTTTTCGGGACTGTCCGTCTTCCGCGTCAGAGTTCGATGTGCACGTTCCAGCCGAAGGTGTCTTCCAATTCCCCGTACTGGATTCCCGTGACGGTATCGTACATCCGCTGGGCGACGGGACCGATCTTCCGGTCGTTGATGATGAACGATTCCCCCTTGTACGAGAGTTCGCCGACCGGCGAGATCACCGCTGCGGTCCCTGTCCCGAACACTTCCTGCAGTCTGCCTTTGCGATGGGCATCCACCACCTCGTCGATCGTGATGGAACGCTCGGCCACCTTCATGCCCCATGAGCGGGCAAGTGTCAGGACGGAGTCGCGTGTGACACCGGCGAGGATGGACCCCTGCTCAAGCGGTGGCGTGATGAGCTCGTCGTCGATGACGAACATGATGTTCATCGCGCCGACTTCATCGACGAACTCACGCGTGACGCCGTCCAGGAAGAGCACCTGGGAGAAACCCGCCTCGTGCGCCTTCGTCCCTGCATAGAGGCTTGCTGCGTAGTTCGCCGCCGTTTTCGCCGTTCCCAGTCCGCCGCGTACCGCCCGGACATGCTCGCAATCGACAAGGATGCGGACGGGGTTGAGGCCTTCAGCATAGTACGATGCGACCGGGGATGTGATGACCATGAAAACATACGTGCGGGAAGCACGGACGCCGAGAAAGGAGTCGGTCCCGAAGGCGAAGGGACGGATGTACAGCGAATGTCCCCGTTGACGAGGGATCCACTCGTGGTCGAGAGCGACGAGCTGTTTCATCGATTCGACGAAGATCTCCTCGTCGAGGGGCGGGATGCAGAGCATGCGCGCGGAGCGGTTGAAACGCTCGGCGTTCTTGTAGGGACGGAAAATATTCACCCCTCCATTCTTCGCCCGGAACGCCTTCAACCCTTCGAAGATCGATTGCCCGTAGTGCAGAGTGCACAGGGCGGGCTCCATAGGGACGGGGCCGTACGGGATGATGCGGAAATCGCCCCACCCCCCGTTTTTATAGTCTGCGACGAACATGTGGTCGGAGAATACCACTCCGAAACCGAGGTTGTTCCAATCAACGGAGTCGAGTCGGGAAACCTGCGTCTTGGTGATCGGGACTTGCAACATGGTAGCTCCTTGACCGGGTGCGTGATGTTGTTCGAGGGTACGAAAATATACGGAATGAAAGGTGAAAAAGTCTCACATACAGCGAGACCGGCCGGCGGTTCCGGCGAATCTCCCCCCTCGCAGAGATTTCATTTTCGGAAAGGACAAATGACGATGATTTGCCCAGTTCCCCTTCGTCGCCTCATGGAGGGAAAATCATTTCATGCCATGGATACGACATGCGACTTTCCCTTCACCGGCGTGATGAGTGAAAAACACGCATCTATCGGAAGAGGGACCGTTCGTGGGACCTCTCATGTCCCGATGCCGCTCGCAGCGACCTTGTCATTGAAATCGAATGATAAACGAGGGAGTGGGGAACACCGTTTTCTCCTCATCGGAAACCTGCCGCTCCGTGATCCGGGAGATCCAGGTGGCAATCACGGCGGGGAGCCGGTTCCATGTTCGAGGCCTGAATACGATCTACGAACGGTTTCGGCTGTCTGCATTCACCGCTGACCTTCCCACCGCCCGGCGGCACGATCCCCATCTACCGGCACGCTGGTTCCGTTTTACCCCTTCTTTTCGTGAGGGGAGAAAGAAACGAAACCGATGTGGATTGTCATGTATTTCTGCCCATGCCGCTTCCAACCGTTCCATGCACCGTTCATCGATCGCATCGCACGGAATTTTCGCCTTGCCCTTTTTCCGCTTTTCATGGATATTCTTTTCATGAAGCGGATGAAGCTCTTCCGGACAACTATGGGCGCTTTCTTGAGCATCCTGCCCATCGTTCTCCCGGCCCAGGAAGAGGGACGCATCGTATTCAAGGACCCGAAAAGCGAAGAGAACAGAATCCTGGGCGAAGACGCGCTTCATCCCCGCACCCATGCGACAGGGATGGGTCTCATGATCGGGAACGACGGTTTTGGGATAAGCGGTTTCTACCATCACGCGTTCTCCGAGGTCGTCGCCGCCTTCGCCGACATCAGTTTTTCCGAAGCCTGCGACGTCAGGCAGATCGATTACTACGATTACTGGACGGGTGAGCAGTATTCGCCGAATAAAATCAACCGCGTATTCCGCGTGCCGCTCTTCATCGGCGTACAGTATCGGTTGTTCAAAGACGACCTCGCGGACAATTTCCGTCCTTTCCTCCAAGCGGGAGCGGGACCGGTGCTCCTCTATATCACGCCGGCCGATATGGAATTCTTCACGAGTCTCGGACACGGCTACACGGATTTCACCTACGGCGGGTACCTCGGGGCGGGGGCCTATTTCGGGTTCGACCGTGCGAGCGTGTTCGGACTGAACCTGCGTTATTTGATCATCCCGACGCCGAGCGGGATTCAGAGCGTGCGCCAGGGCGAACTCCCCAACGCGAACGGGTTCTTCATCGGAATCCAACTCGGCGCCGCCTTTTAGGGAGGAGAGTCGAGCTTCTTCCGACCAAGACGGAGAGGTATGCATCATCGCGACCGGATCTCGGGGGAGGAGAGGTTATCCGGCGATGCACACGCCATACGCTGCTTCCTGTCGCAGGCGGGGTAAAGGGGTACGGCGATAATACGGGAGCACATCATTTCCCCGGCGGTGTTGAAGACCGAGATGAACGATGGGTTCTTTCGGGGAGAACATACGACCGTTGAAGCGAAATGGATGCCTTGCTGCACAAAGCACACGATGCTCGATCGCGAATATTCTTTTCGGTTTCATGAGGGAATGTGAACCCCGTGTATCCATGGAGCGGGATGACCCGCATTCGAAGAATCCGCAAGGGATATTTCTCTTGCCCTGGCATCGCAGGTATTGATCACGAAATGATGCAAACCTCGGCACGGATCCATCCTACCGATGGACAGCCGCCGAGTTGCAATTGAAAAAAAATCCCTATAATTTTTCTCTATGTCGACTCTGATTCAAACGCCCTCTCTTCAATCCAATACACAACCTACCTTTGTTGACACAGGGGGATTGTCGTTGATTCGCATGTCCGGGTACATGCCGGACAATGTCCTCGCGAAATCCTTCTATACCGCACCCTCTGCGGTATAGTTACCCTTAGGTCTCACCTCATCGAGGATTGAACCTCAAGCCGCCGCAAGCACACCCCCCTTGCGGCGGTCCTTTTTTTTACGAGGGGAATTTCTGATAGGATAAACGCGGGGATCACCCCTCGGCGCAGAGATGTTCACACCTCTTCGCCCGCTGTGCCGTACGGTGAGCGTTCACCGTTCCGGGACGAGGTGGTACGAATGGGTGATTTCCATGGCCTTGCGGAGCATGGCCGAGACACCGCAGTACGTGGTCTGCGAGAGTTCGATGGCACGTTCGACGGCGCGGCTATCGATGTCTTTCCCGTAGAAAACATACTCGATGTGAAGGGAACGGAATACTTTCGGGTGTTCCTCCGTTTCCTCGGCCGTCACATGGATTTCGAACCCATCGAGTCGCACACGTTTCTTCGCGAGGATCGAGGCGACGTCGCTCCCCGTGCAGCCTGCGACGGCGAGGAGGAGAAGCTCCTTCGGGCGTATACCCGCATTTCGGCCGCCGAACTCGACGGGCCCGTCCATCGTCAACCAGTGGCCGGAGTCCGTTTTCCCGCTGAAGGTGATCCCGCCGGGTATGATCTGCGTGATAAAAGCGGTTTTCGTTGCCATGGGTTCTTCCTTCGTCGTGTGGAATGAAAATCAATCGGCGGCGGAAAC
>JARYLZ010000037.1 GCA_029907355.1 Bacteroidota bacterium
GACCGCGTGTGAGATGCAACGCCGCGGAAAAACCGCACGCCGACGACGTGTGTCCCGAGACACGAATCTATGCCGACAGCCGGTGCGTCACCTAGGAGACGGAAGGATACCTCGCGGAGCAGCGGGTCATGCCGGCGGCAAAGCGCACGGTCCGTGGTCATGCGCCCGTCGAAGACCGATGGATCGGGTTTCTGCTGCTGGGCCGTCTCCCAAGGAACGCCGCGAGGAGAACGCCGCCGAGGAGAGCAACGGCGATGGCGGCATTCCCAACGAAGCCGTTCACGAGGCCGGCAACCAGGAACGTGACGAATTGGAAACCGTAGACGAAGAACGCTGTCGCCCGCATCCCCGCTTCGGTTTCCGGGGAGGCGCCTGCAGTTTTTTCCAGAAGAAAAACCGCGAGAAAGGAAATCGCAAACCACGCGGTATAGTTTTGGACGGGAACGGAACCGTTTTCCCACACCCAGTATTTCTGGATAAAAGCCGCCATCGGCTCGAGCACCGTGTCGAATGCCACGGCGAAGACCGCTGCAGCGAGGGCGACCGCGAAGAGACGGAACCGGACCGGCGCATCGGCAGGAACGGCTGCCCGTGCGAGTCTCCAGGAACTGAACATGACGCTGATCCATGCTACCGCAATGGCCGGCGGGACGCCCGCCACGAGCGGCGGGAGGTTTTGCGTGTACGTATATTGCCCGAATGGAATCCCCGTCGTCACGCCAAGCCACTCGATCACGAAGACGACGAGGAAAAGCGTTCCCGCTCGCTGGAGCACAGCGGCCGGACGAGACGTCCGCAGCTCGGAGACGAATGCGATAATGCCGTACAGGGCGACACTGACCGTGCTCATGACACGGTACTGCCCGGGGAGAACGCCCGAGCTCACGAAGTAAAGCCCGAAAGGGAACAGGAGCACGGAGATTGCGACCAGCGTCCG
The DNA here is from genome assembly GCA_029907355.1 of Bacteroidota bacterium. Taxonomy (GTDB): domain Bacteria; phylum Bacteroidota; class Ignavibacteria; order SZUA-365; family SZUA-365; genus JARYLZ01. Next base: position 938 of record JARYLZ010000037.1, read on the forward strand.
GAAGACGGCGCGCGCAAACCCGTTGTGAAACCCTTTTTCGAACGTTCTCAGAAATCGAACGCGTGCGCTGTCACACCGCTCCATACCGCACCTCACCGCGGACCGAGTTTTTCCTGCAATTCTCTCGTGCTCTTCTTCCGGAATTCTTCCAGCATGTCACGGAGGTCCTCGCGCATGCGTTCCGAGAGAAAGGAAGCCCCCAGTATGGGCGCCAGCCAGTGCACCTTGGCAGCGTTCGTCCGGCTGAGGCGGAGTTTCAAATGTATATCGATCCCTGTCCTCCCCTCAGACAACGGCTGGACGTGAACGGCGCACCGCAGGTAATTCGAATCCCGAATGTCCCGGCTCTCGTACAGAACCGTCGTACCTATAACCCGGCGCTCGATCGTGAATTCGAGGATAAGGTCGGCACCGAGGGGAACGGCTTTCCGCATGCGGTAGACCAAGAGGTTATCGGAAAGGCGACGGACCGACTCGATGCCCGTCATGTTGCGTTCGAGCAAACCGCTGTCGTCCGTGTAGGTTTTCACATGATCGAACGGGATATCGAGCGTGTAGGAAAGAGACGCTTCCGCCTCGACGATGAAGAGGCGAACGAAGAGGCTCGAAAAAAGAAGCGGGAACGAAAGCACGGGATGACCTGTCTCCGGAAGGGAAGATTTACACTCTTCTGCGTGACCATGGAAAGACAGGGCCACGGTGCGGTGGCGTGTACCGGCGTCCTTTCCACTCCGAGCCCGCACCGAACAGCGCTTGCCATGCGGAGCGCAAGGCGATTGACACGAGAAGCGTTACAGCCACCGGATGGAGGAAGATCGACATGAGAGGCTGGCGGAACTTCACGGCGAGAATCGCCCGCATCGACGTCAAGACACCGACTTGCGCTACCACGAGGGGGAACCAGGGGGCGTCGGGCCCTGCCAAGAGGAAACCGTACGGCGCAACCTGCGTGGAAATATTGAATAGGACCACCGCCGCCAGCATGACGAGGGAGTACCGGAAACCGGGGAAAATATTCTTGGAGAAGCCGCGGACGATGCCCCCGAGCGAGTCGTACATCCTGCACTCTACCGTATCCTCCCCCGCCATGACCCGCACCCGGAAGTGGGCGCGTTTGGCAGCCCGGGCCAGCCAGACATCCTCGACGATGGCTCCGCACACCGTTTCATGACCGCCGATGGTCTGGTAGGCTTTGCGGGTGAAGGCGAGACACTGCCCGTTGGCCATAGTGAAAACGCGGAAACGGGTCAATGTCACCAACGGGGTCGGCAGAATGGTCATGGGAACGAACTGCAACATCGGCATGAATACGCGCTTCCAGAAGGTCTCCATCCTCTGGGAGGGTACGAGGGAAAGCACATCGACACGGAAATTCCGCAGCGCTGCGTCGATTTTCCGGAGAGCATCTTCACAGTAGGTCGTGTCCGCATCCGTGAAAAGCAGGATATCGCCGCGTGCCGCCCCTGCGAGGAGATGACAAGCCCAATTCTTCCCCGTCCACCCTTGCGGCGGCTCACTCCCCGCCATGAGGCGAAAACGGGGATCGCCGCCGGCCACTTCGCACGCGCGCTCGCCGGTCCCATCGGAACTCCCGTCATCGAGAACGATGATCTCAAAATGGGGGTGGTTCTGCCGGAGCAAGGAACGGACCGTGTGTTCGATATTCCCCGCCTCGTTCCTGGCCGGAATGAGCACGGACATATGCCGATACGTCTCGCGGGAGTCTGCGGGACGGAGGCGGCGGAAATACACGAGGTTTACCCCGAGAATGCAAAGCATGAACACGAGGAAGCCCAAGATACACGCGTGATAGATCGTCATGGCCGCTGAACGAAGATCCTCGCGAAGGCGTCGAAACGCGAATTGACGGAATTCCGGCCATGGAGGGCTACGTGATAATCCTTCGTTTCATCCGCCGCGAGCGCCTCTGCCTGGTCCTGCATCAGGTTTTGGAGAGCGCATCGAAGACGAGCGAGCACCGCTTTCACGTCGTCGCTCTCACCGATGGCGAGGCCGGGGCCGAACGATACGAAGGCCTCGGGACGTTGTTCCCGCCGGAATTCGTAACGCACCGCGAAAGGGTGTGCCATGGCGCCGCCGGCGAGTTGCGCGATGCGGACGATGCCCGACTCGAAGGGTGCCAGAGATGTCGTGTACGGTGTCATTTCCCCCTGCGGGTACATCCAGAGCGCTTTCCCGCCTTTCGCCAGAAGGGAGGCCGCGTAGCGGACTGCCTCGAGCGCTTGGCGGGGGCTGTCACGGTTCACCGAGAACACGCCGATACGCCGGAAGAAACGGTACCGTCTGAGCTGCCGCTCGTCCATCATCGCGTACGCATCCAGCCGGAGAACATCCCGGCTCAGGTAATACGGAAGGATCGCATCCCACCAGCAATTGTGGTTCCCGTAGAGGATAACCGGCAGCCGGGTACAGTCGGGGAGGATATTTTCTTCACCACGCACGTGAACGGCATGGAAGTGACGCCGGAGAAGCCTCCGTGTATACACATCGAAGACCGTCTCGAAAAGGGGGGTTTTTTTCGCCACGATCATCTCACCTCTCCGTCTTCGAGGGGGATGGCCTTCGGCACCGCGGGCGTGCCCGTTTTCGTCTTTTCCAGGGGGTACGCACACAGGAAAAGGGGTTCATCGGTCCGGTGTCCGCATGCTTTCCGTTACCCGGTAAAGGGCTTGAGCGGACCTTGCGTCCCGGATGTCCCGTCCATGGATCGAATCCGTCGTGCCGAAAAACACGCGGAGAAACACGGCTGTCTTCCGGTACCACGGGACGTATGTGCGACGCGTGAATACATCGTACCCATTCCGCTCGATCGCGTCCAGGATGCCCTCATACATCCGGCTCATGAGTCGTGCGCAGAACCTCGACCCGTCGTCGGGGATGTGGGGGAAACCCTCATCCGCACGGCGATAAAAAGACCGCGCCCTCCGAATTTCGAAATCGAGGAGAGAGCGCACGCCGGTGGACACAATACCCCTCTCGAAATCCTCCCGACGCACACCGAACGCGTCGAGGTCTTCCTGCGGTACGTAAACACGCCCCCGCTTCAGGTCTTCGCCGATATCACGGAGTATGTTCGTCAACTGCATGGCCGTGCCGAGATCGGCAGCCCTCGCGAGGGCTTCGTCCGTTGTCGCCCCGAACACATAGGCTAACATCTGACCGACGACGGAAGCCACCCGATAGCAATAGACGGAGAGTTCGTCGAAGGTCTCATACGTTCGCTTCTCGAGGTCCATTCCCACCCCATTTAAGAGCTCCAGGAAATATCCCCTCGGCACACGGCGCGTTTCGATCGTGCGGCCGAGCGCCCGGAGGAGCTCGTCATCGGGGGTGACCCCGTCGTAGATGGCTGAAACGGAACGGCGAAGTTCGTCGAGCCGCGATTGAACCGAATCCTTCGTCCCCATTTCTTCATCGACGATGTTGTCCACCAGCCGGCAGAACGCGTAGATCGTATACGCATCCGAACGTTTTTCCGGCGGGAGGACATGCGATGCGAAATAGAACGATCTCGCATGCCGGCGCGTGACCGCGCGGTACACCTGCCCCGGGCGGGAATCCCCGTTTCTCACGGTTTCCCCCGCCTTCCCCGATGCGTCTTATCTGAAAGACCGAGATCTTCTAGGATACATTTTTCTGTGGCTTCCGCCGAAAGGAGAACACCGGGGAGGCCGCCCCCGGGATGTGTGCCGGCACCGACGAGGTAGAGGTTCCGGACATCTTCGCTGCGGTTGTGCGGGCGGAACCAGGCGGTTTGCGTCAAGCATGGTTCGAGGCTGAAAGCCCCCCCGTGGAGCGAATTCAACCGGCTCTCGAAATACCGGGGGGTAATTTGTTCGAGAACGTCGATATGCGAGCGGAGACCATGGAGACCGAACTCTCCTTCCAGGAAAGCGAGGAGGCGGTCCCGGAACGGGAGAGCAGCCTCGGTCCAATCGACGGAACCCTGGAGGTTCGGCACGGGAACGAGGATATACATGCTCTCACAGCCGGGGGGGGCCATGGACGAATCGGTTTTCGTCGGGACATGGAGGTAAAGAGAGAAATCGTCGGCGAGGATTTTCCGATCGAAAATGTCTCGGATGAGTTCCCGGTACCGGGGACTCAGAATCAGCGTATGGTGGCGGAGCTGCTCGAAGCGTTTCCGGACGCCGAGGTAGAGGATGAACACGCTCATCCCGATGTGCAGGCGGTCGATGCGGGCGTCCGTCCAGCGCCGCCGGTATTGCGGCGCCACGAGGTTGCGATAGACCCAGGGGGCATCGCCGTTGGAAACGACGATATCGGCGGTGTGTCCCTCACCGTCGACTCTGACGCCGAACGCCCGGCCCCCTCGGATCATGATCTCGGTCACCTCCGCGTCCGTCCTCACCGTGCCCCCCAAATCCACGAAGAGACGTTCGAGCGCCCGTACGATGCTGTACATGCCGCCACGGGCATACCACACCCCCCCTTCGCGTTCCAGGTACGGGATCATGATGTAAATGCTCGGGGCGCGGAACGGCGAGCCCCCGATGAACAAGGGATGAAAGGAAAACAGGAAACGACTCTTCGGGTTCGAAAAATACCTCGAGGCGTATCCGTATACCGACCTGAGGCTCCCGAGTGCGATAGCTCGCGGCAGAAAGCGGATCATCGAGGGGATGGTGTCGAACATCTCCGTGCCGAGCCGCTCCGTGATGACGGCGTCGTAGACCGGCCGGATATCCCGGAAAAAGCGGTCGTATGCGGAGGCGTCGGCAAGGTCAAACCTGCGTAGTTCCTCCCTCATCCGAGCCGCGTCGCCCGAGTAATCGACGAATGTCCCGTCGGAAAAATACACGCGGTAGAACGGGTCCAGGGGGACGAGTTCGACGAAATCCCTCATGCTCTTCCCGCCTGCCTGGAACACGGCGTCTAAAATGTCCGGCGCTGTGACGAGGGAAGGGCCCATGTCGAACGTGTACCCGTCGCGCACGAGTTGCGAAGCGCGGCCGCCGACCTGTCCGTTCTTTTCGAAGAGTGTGACGGCGATTCCGCGGGCTTGGAGGCGAACGGCCACCGCCAGCCCGCCGAAACCCGAACCGATCACCACCGCGCTCTTGCCTTTCGCTTCGCTCAAGTTCACTCCCCTGTAATGCCGCAGAGGGGGGAAAAAGTTCCCCTCGCACGCATGACCATCGCTTCCAACGGTCTTCCTCTCATCTCCCGTGCACTATCGTACAGGGGATACCGCCGAGGCGCGAGGCACCACTGTGAACATGAACCCCTTTTTTCTGGCACTTTCCGCTCCCCCGATGGAAAATCATTTCGACGTTTCTGTTTCACCCTGCAAAGGAGAGATTCGGCATCATACGACGCGGGAACACGCTTTGGCCGACCCGCGCACAACCCAATGGACGTGTTGACGTGCTCGTTTCCCTATACCACGTCATCCTCCTGATCTATGCTTCGCATGATGCCGTTCTCGTCAAAGCGCCACAGGATGTTCGAAACGGCTCCGGGCCGGTCGGGCACGATGCGGTATGCGCGGCGCGCGGCGCCTCGGAATGCGTGGAGCGAACGGTGACGGGACGAGTATAACCGGCAAAGCGGTTCTCCCGGTTCCAGCCTGTCTCCCCGTTTCTTCAGGAGAACGATCCCCGCCGTCGGGTCGATACGCTCCCCCAGGGATGTTCGTCCGGCCCCCAGTTCCTGGGCGAGAAGTCCGATGGCGCGAGCGTCGACATGCGCGACGTATCCTCCCTCGTCGGCAGTGACCTCGGCAACGCACTTCGCAGCGGGGTATCGGAGCGTTTCCTCGATGTAGAGCAGGTCGCCGCCCTGCTCTTGGACGAATGCGCAGAACGTTTCGTACGCCTGTCCGTTCCGCAATACCTCCCGAGCGTGGGCGATCCCTTCCGCCAGCGTTTTGCTTTTCCCGCCTTTGAGGATCATCCCGCCGGCGACGGCCTCGACGACTTCCATGAGGTCCGGGGAAGGCATCCCTCTCAGGCAGTCGACCGCTTCGACGACTTCGAGCCACGTGCCGACCGCGCGGCCGAGCGGTTCATCCATGCGCGTGACGAACCCCGATGTCGAGAGACCGAAATGCGCACCGACACGGCAGAGAAGGGCGGCCAGCTCCTTCGCCTGTTCCTCCTCTCTCATGAAAGCGCCCGCACCCGTTTTCACGTCCAGGACGAGGGCATCGGCCCCCCCGGCGATCTTTTTACCCATGATGCTCGCGGCGATGAAGGGCAGTATCTCTACCGTGCCCGTCACATCGCGGAGTGCGTAAATACGCCGGTCCAGGGGAACGAGCCGGTCGCTCTGCCCCGCAATCGCGACGCCGGTCGCGTGGAGCGCCTCGACGAATCGTGCGGGGTCCAGATCGGTCTTGAAACCGGGGATGCACTCGAGTTTGTCCAGCGTTCCGCCTGTGTGTCCGAGTCCGCGGCCGGAAATCATGGGTACGAGCACACCGGCGGCGGCCGCGATCGGGGCCACGAGCAAGGTGGTCTTGTCCCCCACCCCGCCGGTCGAGTGCTTGTCGACTTTCGTCCCCGGCACTGCCGATAGGTCGAGCCGCATGCCGGAATCGACGAACAAGGCCGTCAAATCTACGGTTTCGTCGAACGTCATGCCGTGGAAGTAGGTCGCCATGAGGAAGGCGCTCATCTGGGCCTCCCCGACCTCGCCGCGAAGGTAGCCGTCCATGAAGGCGCGGAGTTCCTCGCGGGAAAGAGAACCCCCGTCACGTTTCTTGAGAATGATTTCCTGCGGTATCATCCGGGGCGACCAGGTTGGATGATGGTAAGAAAACAGCCCGGGAGATGCAATGTCGCCCGACCAGGGGTCCGGAACCGGTGGCCCTTGCGGGTATACGGAATGCCGGGTGCCTCCCGCCCCGGCGGGAGCGATGAGTGCGCCGATTGCGACACTTCCGTGTCGTAGCGGACATATTCCCCTCGTATCGCGTTCCATGCTCCTCTGAGCCACGACGTACGGGAAACCGGTCGGCACGGGTTTCTCGCAGGAGCAGATTGGAAACATGAAACGCCCCCACCGGTGTAGGCAGGGGCGTTTCACGCTCACGGATGAAAAGCTCTCAGAACGAGAGTTTGACCGAAGCGATGAAATTGCGCTCCGGGGCGGTGATTCCCCACGAATAGGGTCGATATCGCCTGTCCGTGATGTTTTCCACGCCGGCACTCACCGTGAGGCCGTCCGTCAAACGGTACAACGCTTTCACGTTGAGCGTGTACCAGCTGGGGCAGTACGGCCGGCCCGCACCGTCCAAGGCATAGAGGTAATCCTTCCCCTCCAGCCCGGGGGCGAGGTCATCGGCCGAGACTTCGGCGTTGTACACGAGCGAGAGATCGACCTCGAGGCCCTGCCGATGGTATGTGGCATGGGCATCTGCATACCACGGCGAGACATGCCGCAGAGGTCCGACACTCCCGTCGTCCAGTTCCTCCTCGCCTTTCATCCACGTAAAACGGGAGGTGAAACCGAAGCCCGCGGGGAGGCCGACGTTCATCCGAGCCTGCACCCCTCCGACATGCGCTTCCGCGGCGTTCTGTATCGCTTGGACACGGCTCATCGTACCGTCGTAGAGGATGCTGTCCATGCCGTTCAGCGTGAAGTTCCGGCGGACGAGTGCGTTGCGGAGCAGCGTGTAGAATGTCGTGACGTGGATGTTCAGGAACCTGGCGAGCTTCCATTCCGTTCCGAGTTCCGCATTGTAGGCGTACTCGGGTTCGAGATCGGGATTGGGGACCACGACGGAACCGGGCGCGGAGTCGAAGACTTTCCCCACGTCGTCCACGTTCGGAGAGCGGAAAGCCGTCGAGAGAGCCGCGTCGACGGTGAGGAAGGGGAACGGTGCGTATGCCGCCCCGACACTCCCCGTGAGCGCGCCGTTCCGCATGGAAGCCGAGGTGAACGGGAAGTGGTAAAACGTCGTGTCGAACTCCGCTTCGAGTGCCACCACCGTGTAGCGTGCGCCTGCCTGGAGCGTGAGGTTTTTCCGCGGCTGGTGATGGTACTGCGCGTACACGGCGAACGAACCCCACGTCGCACCGTCGGGATAGCGGCTCGGCCCGGGGGTTTTCACACCCGTCGCGATATTCTCCTCCTCGCCGACGGAACCGACGCGGTTGAAGACCCCCTCGAGCCCGTACAGCAGTCGTCGACCCTCTCCAAGCGACTTCGTGGCATCGACGTTTGCCGAATACGCATTCACCTTTTCGGTCCTGTGGTGTTTCGTATCGGAACGGAAATCCCTATCGTGCCTGCTCTCTTCGAAGAACTGGTATGCCAGCGTCGCCCGGATATCGTCGAAGAGGAGCGACGGCGAAATGTGCGTGACCGTCAGGGCGTGCGACATCCAGATCTGCGGACCATAGTACCACTCGGCCGAGCGCAAACGTGTGCCGCTCGGGCGCAGAAGGCGGTCGTATCGCGGATAGTCGGATGTCGTCGAATACTGGAACCCGTAGAGGAGATCCCATTCCGTTTCCGGTTTCCAGCGGATCTTTTGCAGGATGTTCCACTGGCTGTAACCGGATGGGACCTGTTTTTCGGGGTCGGGGTTCGTCACGATGCTGTCCATACCCCCGATGCGTTCGACGTAGCGGGTCCTGAGGAAATCGCTCGGTCCCGACTTTCCCATGACGAGGTCGTCGAAATCGCTCCAGGTGACGCTGGTCGTGAAACCCCACCGGCGCAGACCGAGGGAAAGATCGACGTGCGCCGTCTTCTCAACGTTGGCCGAGGATGTGCGCACTGCGGCCGTACCGGAGAACAGCGTTTCGTCGGACCCGCTCAAGCGCGGCGTGAGCGTGTGGAAGCTCATGACCCCCCCGATGGCGTCGCTCCCGTACATGACGGAACCGGGCCCGAAGAGGACTTCGGTCCGCTCGACCGCGAAGGGATCGATGGAAATGACATTCTGGACATTGCCCGTCCTGAAGATGGCGGTATTCATTCGCACGTTATCGACGGCGATCAAGACGCGATTGGTCGCGAACCCCCGAATCATGGGGCTCCCCCCCGCGAGCTGACTCTTCTGGATGAAGACTTCTCCGCTCGAGCCGAGCAGGTCGGCTGCGGTCTGCGGGTTCGCGAGGTCGCGGTCCGCCGCACGGATCACGGCCGTCCGGAAGGGGATTTCCTCCTCCGGCTGAGAGCGGCGGGAGGCGCTGACGATGACTTCGCCGAGGCGGTACGGCCGCCGCTCCAGAAAGACCTTGTATTCCCTCCGCTTCAGTTCACTGAACGCGAGCGCGAGCGGCGTATATCCCGGTGCCTCGATGCCGATCTGCTCGGCGCCGGTTAGCAGAGCGATATCCGCCTTCCCCTGCTCATCGGTGATCACGGCTTTTCCCCCGCCGGAGACGACGGCGTGGGCAATCGGCGCACCCGTCATATCGTCCGCCACTCGCAGAATTTGCGAGCGCACGGTGGACGTGAACAAGATGAGCACGATGATCACCCAGCGTATGTTCACACAGCGTATGTTCATTGTTCGATGCTCCATGGTAATGTGATGACAATGATGTACCGCGCCGCCGAAATCATGCAATCCCTCCCGTCGATGAGGAGGGGAAGCACTCGACGTCGCCGGACGAAAGAACAGGGGGCGACCCTCGATGTGATGCAGGGTCGCCTTCTTCCCTCCCGACGGGCCGATGAGGACCCCGTCGGTCGTGAAGAGCGATTATCCCGATTCGACCGTGTTTCGCAGAATCTTCGGCGGAGGAGAAGGCGGCTTCGGGCGATGGCGCGAGCGCGAGAATGACTGTTCCGCTGTGGCGAGAGAACCAGGGGGAAGAATGGCCTGGAGAAATTGCGGCGAAGGCAGGAAAAGCGAGGTGCACAGCCTCAGGAGGGAAGCGATTCGTTGCAGCCGCCCCTCGCCGCCTCGCATCTCCCGTCGGATATCCGCTTCAAGGAGGGTCAAGAGTCGGGTTTCTTTCTCGTCTTCGATGCAAAAGTACCAGGTGGTGTCGCCACGCCTCTCGAAGCAGACGACGTCGTACATGCGTCCGTCCAGCCGGAATTCCCCTTCTTCGACCCAATGGAAGCGGTTTCCACGTCCCTTCTCGAGTTCGACGGGAATGGGGACAACAGCGAGCGCCGAGCTGTCGAGACCTGTGAAAATCCGCTGTGCGACTTCGCGGCGGACCTGGTAACGCAGGCACTCGAAGAGGATGAAATGGCCTGCCGGCTGGAGAAGGATAAGGGCGAGGAGACCGAACGGGACGAACCTTTTCACCATTCCTCCTCTCCTCCTAAGACGCCGACTCCACGTTCCGTCGCGCAGGGGATTCATCCATCATCCCGCTTGTGAGCCAGCCTCATGGGAATGTGGTACGGGGCGGTCCCCAGCTTTTCCTGCATCTCCGTCAAAATGCCAGTCTGCCGCTGAGATTGAAGACCCATGCCGAACGCTCCTCGTCCCCCGCGCTGGCGACGCCGCCGGTCGTCACGACGCCGTTCTTGTATTCCGTCGCGATGTGCATGCCCTCGACGGAAAGGGAGAATCCGTTTCCGAAAGGGAAAATGATATCGGCGTAGAGAACGGTGTTTCCGAGAATGGAACCCGCCGGGAGGGATGCCTTGTCCGTCGTGTTCCTGTCCATACCGAGCCCTGCGGCGAGATGGAGGTGCGTGAAGAGTTTCGACTGGACATTGACCCACAGCGATGTGTTATCCGCGTCGCGTCCGCTCCCACCGCCCTGGGCGATGGTGAAGAAACCCGCCTGCGCGAGGTTACGGCCCGTGCTGAATTCCCCGTGCAGGCTGAAACGGTCATGGAAGGGGAGTGTAGCATCGACGCTGAGGCCTGTCGCGAAGAAGTCGAGGCTCGCGGAGTCGGGCACAGGGGAAAACGCCGCGCGCACGAACGAGAGCCCCACGGTATGCTTTTCGAACAGCGTCGCGGAAAGCCTCCCCTGCAGCATGGGGTATGGCGCGTAATTATCGATGAGAGATGAACCGGGCGTCCCCTCGCACAGGGCGACCTGAGCGGCCGGGGCGATGCGGCGACCGGGACGGGTGTACCGCAACTGGATCATAGCCCGTCGGAACCCGAGGTTGCCCCCGTACCAGAGGTTTCCGTTCGTGTTGTTCGTGAGAGGGTTGTTTGCCGAGAAGAGGTCCCACTGCTGGCCGATGCGGAGCTCGAAAGGCCCGCGCCTTACCCACGCGTATGCGAGGCGCATGCGCGGGCGGAGATTCGTCTCGAGGGTGTTGGTGAAAAAGTCCATCTCCACGAGGGCGCCCGTTCGGAACGTGCCTTCGATTTCACCCGTCATGCCGATGCGGGAATGCTGGGCCGTGAAGCCGGTGAGGCCGGTGTCGACACCCGTCGCCGTCTGGGGGGCGGCGATTCCGGGGGTGAAGAACGATTGGACTCCGGCCGTCGTTACGGCGGCATCCCCCTTGATGAAACCGTACGGTTTCCAGCTGATTTGCTGCGCATCCATGACCACGGTCGAAAGGATGACCGCCACGGCGGCGGCAAGTATTCGAAGAAGGGGCATATATCCTCCACGGGTACGTTGAAGCGGGGTTTCTACGCTGAAAAGCATATTCGTGCGACCGACCGTCAGGTGACTTTGCACCCCTTGACGATGAAACCGCCGGAACGCGCGTCGCGTTCCAATTCGAGAATACCGTGTTTTTCCGCCTGCTCGAGCAGATCCCCGAAAGAACGGAAACCGTAGTACGCTTCGTTGAAACCCGGTTTCCGGCGCTTGAGAGCTTGCTTGATCATCGACCCCCAGATTTTCTCCTCCTCGCCCCGCTCCTGGAGCAATGCCTCGTACGTTTCGACGACGAGGTCCCATGCCTCCTGTTTTCGGGGGTCGACGACCGGCGCGGATTTCTTCCTCTGCGCCTTGCCCCCCTTCCGGACGGGGGCGGTCTTCGCCGCGCGCTGCCGCTTCTCCCCGCGGACGAGATCGTCATAGTAGATGAACTCGTCGCAGTTGGAGATGAGGAGATCCGACGTCGAGTTCTTGACCCCGACGCCGATCACCGTCTTGTTGTTCTCTCGCAGCTTGCTGACGAGGGGAGAGAAATCCGAATCGCCGCTGACGATGACGAACGTGTCCACGTGTTCCTTCGTGTAGCAGAGATCGAGCGCGTCCACCACCATGCGGATGTCCGCGGAGTTCTTGCCGGACTGCCGGACATGCGGGATCTCGATCAGCTCGAACGATGCCTCGTGCATGGCGGCCTTGAAGGCCTCGTACCGGGACCAGTCGCAGTACGCCTTCTTCACGACGATGTTACCCTTGAGGAGGAGACGCTCGAGAACGCGCCGGATGTCGAACGCCTCGTACTCCGCTTCGCGCACCCCGAGGGCGATGTTCTCGAAGTCGCAGAATACGGCCATGATTTTCGTTGTGGTCGGCGGGGTCATGGGTTTTCCCTCTGCGATGATATCGGTATTCGTGTCTCAGAACCGGCGAGCGTCCTGATGGGACCGCCCGTGGAGCGTTTCGTGGCGTGGCGGCGCACGTGTTCCTCGAGTTCGCTGCGGAAACGTTCGATGGTGTACTTCACCGGCCACGCGGCTGCTTCGCCTAGTGCGCAGACGGTGTTCCCCTCGATGTTCCCCGCGACCGACACGAGGAGATCGAGATCGCCGGGACCGCCGTCCCCCCCCTGGAGGCGCTGAAGGATTTTGAACATCCAGCCCGTCCCTTCACGGCAGGGCGTACATTGCCCGCAGGATTCGTTCCAATAGAACGAGGCGATCCGGGTAAGGACATCGAGGAGGTCGGTATCCTCATCCATCACGATGAGGGAAGCCGTCCCGATCCCGCAGCCTACCGCCTTCAACGACTCGACGTCCATGCGGACACCCTCGATGCGGTCCCCGCGCAGGGGCGGCATGGATGTCCCGCCGGGGATGACCATCTTGATGCACTTGCCTCCCGGCACCCCTCCCGCCACGTCGTAAATGAGTTCGGTCAGGAGCATACCCGTCGGGAACTCGTAGACGCCCGGCCGATTCACATGGCCGGATATGCCGTAGAGAATGGGACCGGGTTGTTTTTCTGCCCCGACGCTCGCGTACCACGCCGCTCCTCGCTCGATGATGACCGGCACGTTGGCGATGGTCTCGACGTTGTTGATCGTCGTAGGGCATCCCCACAGACCGCGCTGGGCGGGGAACGGTGGTTTGATGCGGGGGTATGGGCGCAGGCCCTCGATGGAATTCATGAGCGAGGATTCCTCGCCGCAGATATAGGCGCCCGCTCCGCGGTGGACGTGGATATCGATCGCGTAATCCGTACCGAAGGTCTCCCGCATCCGTGCCCCGATGTAACCGCGCTCGTGCGCTTCTGCAAGGGCACGTTCCACCATGCGCGCCCAGCTCTCGTACTCCCCGCGGATGTAGATATACGCCGTCCCTATCCCCATCGCCCACCCGGCAATGAGGATACCCTCGATGAGCAGGTGCGGGTTCCGCTCGAGGATCTGCCTGTCCTTGAACGAGCCGGGCTCGCTCTCGTCGGCGTTGACGCAGAGGTATTTCGGCCTGTCCGTCTCCGCAGGCATGAACGACCATTTCAATCCGGTAGGGAAGGCCGCGCCACCCCGGCCGCGAAGCCCTGAGGCTTTCACCTCGGCGATCACTTTTGCGGGGGACATCGTGAACGCCTTGCGGATGCGTTCGTACCCCCCGTGCGCCTCGTAGATGTCGATGCGATGAAGGTTTTCGACAGCGGGGAGCAGAACCGGTTCGTAACGTTCCATGGCTCGACGTCCTTTCCTCATGCAACCGGCGCACGGCGGGGCGCATCTCGCGAAGTCCGGTCAGACGGTGCGCGATTCCTCACCGGCTCCCTCCTCCCCAGGCATCCGGCGGCGACGCGGGCTTGAGGCGTTCGATGAGGGCGCGTATCGCATCGGGGGTCAAACGCTCATGGTATTCTTCGTTCACGCTCAGCATCGGCGCCGTCCCGCAGGAACCGAGGCACTCGGCCTCCTGGACGGCGAACAGCCCGTCGGGTGTCGTTTCGCCCGGTCCGATGCCGAGAACGTCCCGCAAGGTTTCGAGAACCATCCCTGCGCCGCAGAGTCGACACGAGACGTTCGTGCAGACCAGAATATTCCACCGGGCCGGTGGGCGGTGATACATTTCATAGAATGTCACGACGCTGAGCACATCCTCGGGGGTGAGGCCGAGGAGTTCGGCGACGTGTCGGATCGCTTTTTCCGTGATGGGGCCGAACCTCCGCGTGTAAAGGTGAAGTACGCCCATCAAAGCGGCTTGTGCCGTGGGGTACCGTTTGCGGATCTCCTCGACGGCAGCGAGATCTTCCGGCGTGAATACCGTCTCGTTCGAGACCGTCATTTATCCGCCTCCCCCATCACGGGATCAAGGCTCCCGATGATGGCGACGATATCCGAGACGCGATGCCCTTTCAAAAGGCGCGGGAGCGCGCCGATGTTATAGAACGAAGGCGACCGGATCTTGAGGCGCCACGGGTGCGCTTCGCCGCGGCTCACGATGTGAAACCCGAGTTGCCCCTTGGACGATTCGACGGCGTGGTAGACTTCGCCTGCAGGCGGCGAGACGCCGAAATTGACGATCATGAAATCGTGGATCAATTCCTCCATCCGCGTGTACACGCGTTCCTTCTTCGGGAGCACGCGCTTCGGTTCGGAGGCGAGGACCGGGCCCCGCGGTATGTTTTCCAGACACTGCCGCAGGATTTTCGCGCTCTCGCGCATCTCGCGGACGCGGACGAGATACCGGGCGTAAGCGTCGCCCTCCGGTTCCGTGACGACCTCGAAGTCCACCGCGTCGTAGACGAGGTAGGGCGTGTCGCGACGGAGATCGAGGGGCACGCCGGAACCGCGGAGATTCGGGCCGGTGAGGCCGACGGCGAGCGCATCCTCCCCGGAAATGACCCCGAGCCCACGGCAACGGTCATAGAAAATTCGGTTGCGCGTAATGAGAGCTTCCGCTTCGCGCAAGCGGTCGGGGAATTGCTCGAGGAACGCCCGGACTGCTGCAAGGGTCTCCTCGTCGATGTCTTGCATGACACCGCCGATGCGTGTGTAGCTCGTCGTGAAACGCGCTCCGCAGATCAGGTCGAAGATGTCGTAAATCTTTTCCCGCTCACGGAAACACCACAAGAGGAGCGTCATTGCGCCGACGTCCATGGCCATCACCCCGACAGCCACGAGATGGGATGAGATACGGGACAGCTCCGAGACGAGCAATCGGATCCATTGCGCCCGCGGTGGGGCTTCTATGCCGAGGAGTTTTTCGACGGCGAGGATATACGCGACGTTGTTGTGCGCGGGTTGGAGGTAGTCGAGGCGGTCCGTGTGGGGAATGTACTCGTGATAGGTTTCATATTCCGCCATCTTCTCGTACCCGCGGTGGAGGTAGCCGAGTTCCGGCACGGCGGCGACCACCGTCTCACCGTCCAGCCTGAGGAGCAGGCGTAACACCCCGTGCGTCGCCGGGTGCGAGGGCCCCATGTTGAGCACCATGTCGTTCTCGATCGAGTCCTCGAACGTGACGTTCGGATCCTGTTCCATCAAGGCACGGAAGATGCCGGAAGCGTTCTCCCGAGGGAAGGCTGCGTCGTCTTTTCCGTTCATATCCATGGTGACCGACATGGCTGCACCGCCGCCGGAGGCATTCAGCGTTCCGGGAGCGTGAGCGAACCGGGAATTCCCATGAGCGGGAAATCTTTCCGGAGAGGGTGATACGCGAAATCTTCCGGCATGTAGATGCGCCGGAGATCGGGGTGTCCCGTGAAGACGATACCCATCATGTCGAACGCCTCCCGCTCCCCGAACAGCGCGGCAGGATAGACCGCAGCGATCGAGGGAACGCGCGGGTCACCCTCGTCGACCGCCGTCTTGATGTGAATGCGGACTCTGTTCCGAACGGCGAAGAAATGGTACTTCACCTCGAAACGTCTCGGTGTCCGGTATTGATCGATCGCGAAAACATCCTCGCAGAGGTCGAAGGGACAGAGAGGGTTGTCGCGGAGGAACCCCGCGATATCCGCGACGGCCGAAGCTTCCGCCAGCACGGTCACGTCGCCGCGGAACTCTTCCACACCCAGCACGCGGTCCGCGAAAGCGGCGCGGAGAGCCTCCACGAGACCATTCAACAGGGGGGTCATGCAAAACCTCTCCCCTTGCCGTTCCCCGGCTGGTCGGATCGCTTTTCCCGGGCGGGGGGAAGATCCGGGAGATCGAGGACGCTGCTCTTTCCCACCTTCTTCCGCAACTCGAGCAAGCCGTGGAAGAGATTCTCCGGGCGAGGCGGACAACCCGCCACATAGACATCCACGGGGATGAATTGATCGATGCCCTGCACTACCGAGTACGAGCGGAACATTCCCCCGCTGGATGCGCAGGCACCCATCGCGATGACCCAACGCGGTTCGGCCATCTGGTCGTAAATCTTCCTTATCACGTGCGCCATCTTGTAGGTCACCGTCCCCGCCACGATCATCACGTCGGACTGGCGCGGGGAAAAGCGCATCACCTCCATCCCGAATCGCGAGATATCATGCCGCGGGTCGCCGGCCGACATCAGTTCGATGGCACAGCAGGAAATCCCCATGGGCATCGGCCATAACGAGTTCTTGCGGGCCCACGCAACGAGGGCGTCGATCCGCGTCGTGAGGTAACCCTCCCCGAAAATCGATTCTAATCCCACTTCAAAGCCTCTTTCTTCAGGATATAGATGTAACCCGCGAGAAGGATCCCGATGAACACGACCATCTCGATCAAGCCGTACCAGCCCAAGGCGCGGTATCGCACAGCCCATGGGTAGATGAAGACGACCTCGATATCGAACAAGATGAAGAGGACGGCCACCATGTAATACTTCACCGAAAACCGCTCATGGGCCGTTCGGACCGGTTCGACGCCGCTTTCGTACGTGGTCAGCTTTTCGGGGTAATCACGCCTCGGGCCGAGGATGCGCGACAACCATACCGCCACCATACCAAAAGCGAGAGCACAGAGGAGGATCAATACGATGGGGATATACTCTTCCGGCATATGCGGGTATGGGCTGAAAGTGTTTTTAATGTAGAGAAATCCTGTCCTTCTACCAACGGAATCCGCTGCTCCGGGTTGCGTCCTTCTCCTCGCTGTGCCTCCATAATCCTCAGGATCGACTCAGGCCGCCACGAACAGGCAGGAGAAATCCCGGCACCGAAGGATGACGATCGCGGGGAAAATGTCTCACCCCTCGATTGGGCAGGGTATGACTCTCCTCGCATGATCATCCCTCATGGTTTTTTTCGGAAAACTCTCTCATATTGCTTCGAATCCGTATCGAGAGAGTTCGAGCGTACAATCAGACACGAGAGGGACGACCCTCGAGAATTCCGCATGGAACGTTTTGCACCTCTGCGCCGCTTCCCCTTGAGCGACGTCATTCTGTCTTTCGTGGAGACCGTCCCTCCGGGAGGTAGCTGGAAGAAGATTCGGACCGATATCCCGAGCGATTTACAGCAAGCGTTCGGGGAACCGTCCGTTTTTTCCACGCTGCTCTCCTTGCTCAACCGTGTCATTCAAGATATCGGCCGGAGCGGGGAACCC
Organism: Bacteroidota bacterium; assembly: GCA_029907355.1. Classification (GTDB taxonomy): domain Bacteria; phylum Bacteroidota; class Ignavibacteria; order SZUA-365; family SZUA-365; genus JARYLZ01. Next base: position 18,527 of record JARYLZ010000037.1, read on the forward strand.
GTCACGCTCGAGGTCCGGTCGCTCCCGAGCGGGGTGCGCGTGGCATTCCGTGCCTCCCCCAGTGCAGCAGCGCACCACGTGTTCCAGAACAGCCCCCCCCAATCCGAACGGTCTCTCCGCCCCGGTACCATCGACCGCCTCAACGACACCTTGGCGGCATATCTCCTCGCCCAGAAACTCGCGGTTCAGTACGGCATGAAAACCTGGGTCGACCTCGAGCCGCAGGAGGCGCGGGTGCATCTCTATCTCCACGATTACCCTTCCATGGCGACGGTCGAGCGCGAACGCCCGCTCGTGCTCGTCATCGAGGATGTGCCCGCGATCGGGAAACTCCTCGAATTCTACCTCCGGAATGCAGGCTTCGACACGATGCTCGCGCTGAACGGGGAAGCCGGGATCGAGGCGGCCTTCGAACACGTCCCGGATCTCATCACACTCGACGTGTGGATGCCGAACATGGACGGTCTGGCCGTGCTCAACGTCCTGAAAGCGACAGGGCGGACTCGGCCGATCCCGGTCGTGCTGGTCACCGTTCTCCCGAACCGCCTTGTCGGTTACGAACGCGGCGCGTCGGATTACCTCCAGAAGCCCGTCATGCGGGAAGACATCATCGAGTGCGCATGGAGGCTGACGCGGCCCACATTCCCTCCACCGCGCATTCTCACACCGCCTCTCCGTTCCATCCTCGTCATCCGGGACAGCGAACAGCCCGCGTTTTCCCCCGCCGGAGCAGGGGAGGACACGGTCGTTCGGTCGGTGCCCTTCGACCAGCCCCAGTTCATGACGACCGTGACGGCGGTCGAGCAGCCTCCCGATCTCATCGTCGTGGATGCGTTCGATGACGCCGATCTCGGCCTCCGGACCGTCCATCGCCTCCGCCTCCTCGAACGGTTCGACGCCGTTCCCCTCGTGGCCCTGTGCCCTCCCTCCTCGTTGTCGCTCCTGTCTTCGGAAGCCGGTGGATTGATCGATGGGGTTCTCCCCCCCGGCGTTCCAACGATCGAGCAATATGCCGATGCGACCCGGCGCGGCGCGATTGCGACCTGATGCTGCGGCGTCCTATATCTTCCCGGTTCTTCCCGGTTTGACCAGCGGCACCCCTTGCCGGCAAAGCGGGCACTGATCCGGTTCGTAGGTGACGACATCGAGCGTGATCAGCGGCCGCGATGGGACATCGAACCGCGCACGGCCCCCGCTCCGGTCAACGAGAAATGCAAGCGCAACGATGCCCGCACCTGTTTCCCGAACGAGCTCGATCAGCTCGCGCACGCTCCCGCCCGTAGTGATGACATCCTCGACGAGCAAGACGCGATCCGCGGGCGAAAGCGAAAACCCGCGGCGGAGTACCATGGCGCCCTCCACCCGTTCCGTGAACATCACGCGCACCCCCAGCTGGCGCGCCGTCTCGTGGGCGAGTATGATTCCGCCCGTCGCCGGTCCCAGGACCACCGTCACCCCCGCCGCACGGTACTCGTCCGCGATCCGCCCGCAGAGGAGCGATGTCATGTGCGGTCTCTCGAGGACGCGGAATTTTTCGACGTAATGGGGGCTGTGCAAACCGGAGGTCAGGAGGAAATGGCCTTCCAGGAAAGCCCCGGCATCCCGGAACAACTGAAGGGCTTGCTCTTCCGTGAGTGGGGTGGCGGGATTCGCGTCCATGGGATATTCGTGTGATGGTTCGAGTTTCGATAACGGCCGAAGCACGGCCCAGTGGATTTCGTCGTGGGCTGCTCGCCCCAGGAAAGAAACGACAACTTGCCGTGCGCCGTTTCGTTCCCGTCATTCGCACACCGTTCGCACCATCACGAGTACCGCTGTGTTGCGAGAGGAGTACTGCCGTTCGCTATCCGAGCATATCCGGTCCCTCCGGGAACTGTGTCTCGCATTCACCCGATGGTGCGCCGGCTGCGGCGGAATGAAACTACCGCCGCAAAACGGAACATCCAACGTCTGGGAGAGGGGTGGCATTTCGCGGGATACGATCATCGTCCTCTCCGGTTCCGGGGAGCATGGCGATTGAAGACAGCTTGCCCCGGTGTGCATCATTCTGCGAAAAGGTGAGCCTCCCAGAGCTGCAGCGTTTCGAAATCGCTCACCTGCAGGACCTCCGCCGCTGCGCGCCGCAACGCGTAGATATCCCGCGCGAGATCCTGGTCGTCCGGCGAGGCTTTCTGCAACGCGGACAACCGTTCGATGCGTCGCTGGATTTGCCGCACGTACAGCGTCCGCGCCGCCTCGATGAGACAGCTCCGGTAATCGACCGGGTTCACCGTCTGCACGTCGACCCAGCCGGGACTTGGGTCGACGGTCAGCAGGACATCCGTCAGCACGGCCTGCATCTCGATATCGTCCGCCAGCTTGTTCTGCAATCCCCCGACGGAGAGAGCCCCGTCGTGTTCTTCCTGCTCGATGACATGTTTCAGGAGAGCCTGCATGCGCGGGTCGTCGAAGATTTCGACGTGCACGGCTCGGAGCGCTTCGCGCTGGATTAAGGGTGCTGCGCGGAAGAGGTATGAGAGGAACTCGCGCTCGACGCGCGGGGCGGACGCGCGGACCGGCCGACGTTCCTCTTTTGCGGCCACGTGGGTTGCCGATGCCCGCCGGGCCGACTCGCGTCCGTACTTCCGCAAGCGCTCCTCGAGCGCATCGAACACGACCGACTCGTATATGCCGAATTTCTCTGCGAGGTGATGGACGTAGAACTGCCTCCGGATCGGGTCTTCCATTTTCGCCAGGAGATCCACGATGCGTCGAACGACGGCAGTTTTGCGTTCCGGCGAGTCCCCTTCCACGAACGCTTTCCGGGCGATGAACTCGACGAAGGATACCGCCTCGCCGAGACGGCGCCGAAGCGCCTCCGCACCGTGTTGCCGGACGTACGAATCGGGATCCTCCCCTTTCTCGAGGAGAACGATGCGGGGGTCGCAATCCTGTTCGAGCAAGACGTCGATGCCCCGTTCCATCGCGGCGAAACCTGCGGAGTCGGCATCGTAGAGGAAGTAGAGGTTGCGCGATTGGCGGACGAGGAGTCGCGCTTGTTCCGGCGTCAAAGCCGTGCCGCTCGTCGCCACGACGTTCTCGATTCCCGCCTGGCTCAAGGTGAGCACGTCGGCATACCCTTCGACGAGGATGACGGCATCCTCTTGGCGGATCGCCCGCGCAGCCTGAACGAGACCGTAGAGGATGCGCCCCTTGACGTAGATCGGCGTCTCCGGCGAGTTCAAGTACTTGGGTTCTTCGCCCGCCCCAAGCGCCCTCGCTCCGAAACCGACGACTTTCCTTGCCTGCGAGAAAACCGGAAAGATGATGCGATTCCGGAACCGGTCGTACATGCGACCGCTGTCCGTACGCACGACCAGGCCGCTCTCCACGAGGATATCTTCCGGAATACCGTGCTCCGTCGCATGCCGGAGAAGGGCATCCCACGAGTCTGGGGCGAACCCGATCCCGAAACGCGTCAACGTTTTCTCGGACCACCCCCGTCGCCGCAGGTACTCCGCGCCTGCCGACCCTGCCGGGCCTCGCGCCGTATCGTAGAAAAAGCGGGCCGCGATTCTCGCGGCTTCGTAGAGGGCTTCTACGCGCTCCTTGCCTCCTTCCGGTGCGGCCTCCTTCTCGAACCGGAGGGGGATGTGATACCGTTCTGCGAGGGATAGGACGGCGTCCACGAAAGACAGCCGTTCCGCTTCCATGAGGAAGGAGAACACGTTTCCCCCCCGCCCGCAGCCGAAACACTTGTAAATGTTCCGTTCCGGGTTGACGTGGAAGGAAGGTGTCTTTTCGTGGTGGAACGGGCAGAGCCCGACGTAATAGCGTCCCGATTTCTTGAGTCGAACGACCTCGCCGACGACTTCCACGATGTCGGCGGCGGTACGGATTTCTTCGATCTTCTCTTCCGGAATCCTCACGGCAGGAAGAGGAAGCTCCGTGCGGCCGTACCGGTATCCGTCACGAGCCGCAGGATGTACATGCCGGGGCGGAGACCCGCTGCAACCGGATCGAAGGATATGAGCCGTCTCCCGGCTTCCGCCGTCCCGGAAAATACGGTCGCCGCCGCCCTCCCCAGGGGGTCGTACACGGCGAGTTCCGCGCGCCCCGCGGAGGGTACCGCGAACTCCACGGAAGCCATGCCGCGCGCAGGCTGCGGATAGACGGGATCAATCGCGGGCAGGTGGGGCTTCAGCGGTCCAATGACATCCGTCAGGGGGGTGTCCGGCAGGGTGGCGTCGTAACGCACGACCGCGCGGAGAAGGATGGAGACGCGGGCGGCACTCGTCGCGGGGATGTTCTCATGCCCCTGCGGCGGGAAGTGGATCGCATAGCGGCGGTAGCGTTCGTATTCCGGGGCATCTTTCCGCACGAGGATGGAAAAGCCGTTCCACCACGCCTCGCCCATCTCGTAGCGCTGCGCGGACAGGAGCGCCACGCCGACAATGAAATCGCGTTTGGGAGCGAAAACGAGGGGTGGCTGCAGGACGAAGCGCCGCAGTTCGCGCCCCCCGTTCGAAAACGGATCGCTGTAGGCGAGATTGCCATCGGGAATGCCCCTCGCGCCAAGCGGGAAGAGGTATGTCCTACCCACACTGTTCAATCCCGGCGGGACCGTGTCCGCTTCGTAGACCCAGATCGCCAGCGTATCCTCGCCGGCGGGCGGCACGAATTTCACCACGCTGAATCCGAGGTCCACCGCTTCGAGGATGCATTTCTCCGTGGGGGAAAACCGCGCGTTGAAGACGACCTGCATTTCGTCGTGGAAAATCGTCGCGGCGAGCAACTGCGCATCGCCGGGCTGCGCAATGCCGTCATAGGCGAGAATCGTGGATTGCGCGGAAACACGAACGGCCGCGAAGAGTGCGATGATGCTGACCGCCGCATACCTCATGCTCGTTCCTCCTCCTTGGTTCGGACTTCGATTCGGTCATCCTCCGATTGTGCCTGCCGGCTCTGGGCATGCAGAACCGCAGCGCGAACGAAATTACGGAAAAGCGGGTGCGCTTCGGTCGCCCGGGATTTCAACTCGGGGTGGAACTGGCAGCCGAGGAACCACGGGTGCTCGGGCAACTCGACGATTTCCATGAGTTTCTCGTCGGGGGAGGTTCCGCTGAAGACCAGGCCGTGCTCCTCGAGGAGGGGGCGATAAGCGTTGTTCACCTCGTATCGATGCCGGTGCCGCTCGTCGATCTGCCGGCGTCCATATGCCTCGAACGCCTTCGTCCCGCGCTTGAGAATGCAGGGGTATGCACCCAAACGCATCGTCCCCCCCTTCGTTTGGATGCTCTTCTGTTCCAGCATGAGATCGATGACGTTCTCCGGCGTGTCGGCGAACTCGGTGCTGTTCGCCTCGCGGATCCCGCACACCGACCGGGCGAACTCGATGACGGCGCATTGCATCCCGAGACAAATGCCGAGGAAAGGGATGCCGTTCTCGCGGACGTACTGGATCGCCTTGATTTTCCCCTCTACGCCCCGCTCGCCGAAACCCGGCGCGACGAGGAGGCCGTTTACCGACGAGAGGTAACGACCCGCGCCGTACTTCTCGATATCCTCGGAGTGGACCCATTGGAGGTTCACCCGTGCGTTGTTCTCCGCGCCCGCGTGTACGAACGCCTCGATGATGCTCTTGTACGCGTCGTGGTACTCGGCATACTTCCCGACGAGGCCGACCGACACCTCATGGCGCGGTTCCTTGATGCGGCGGAGAAAACGCATCCACCGCTCGAGGTCCAGCTCCCCCGTCCGCAGGCGGAGGAGACTGATCACGCGCTCGTCGAATTTCTCCCTCGCGAACTCCACGGGGACGTCGTAGATCGTGGCGACGTCGCGGGCCTCGATGACGTAGCGGGACTCGATGTTGCAGAACAACCCGATCTTGTCACGGATCGCGGGCGGCAGGGGACGGTCCGCACGGCACAGGAGAATATCGGGCTGTATTCCGAGTTCCAGGAGCATTTTGACCGAGTGCTGCGTCGGTTTCGTTTTGAGCTCCTGCGCCGAAGGGATGAAGGGGACGAGCGTCAGGTGGATGTTGAGCGCGTTCTTCCGCCCGACCGAGAGCATGAATTGACGCATGGCCTCGAGGAACGGCAGGCTTTCGATGTCGCCCACCGTCCCCCCGATCTCCGTGATCACGACGTCGTAGTGTTCCTTCTGGGTGAGGCGGGCGAAGCGGTGTTTGATTTCGTCCGTGATGTGGGGAATGACTTGGACGGTGGCACCGAGATAATCCCCTCGCCGTTCCTTCTCGATCACCGTATGGTAGACCTGTCCCGCCGTCGTGTTGTTCTCCCGCGTCATGCTGATTCCCAGGAAGCGCTCGTAATGCCCGAGATCGAGGTCGGTCTCGGCACCGTCGTCGGTCACGTACACCTCGCCGTGCTGGTAAGGGCTCATGGTTCCGGGGTCGACGTTGATGTAGGGGTCGAATTTCTGAATGGTTACGCGAAGACCGCGGGCCTGGAGAAGCATGCCCAGCGAAGCTGCGGCGATGCCCTTGCCCAGCGACGAGACGACGCCGCCCGTGATGAAAATGTACTTCGTGGTTCGTGTTGCGGGCACGGTGATTCCCTCGAGAATGACGAGGATGGATTGAACGCTGTGTCGGTACAGGATGAAGCGGTTGTCGCGGCGAACGGTGTGCACCCTCTCGACGGGCTTCACCACCGCCCGAGCGGAAATAGTATACTCAGAATTCCCGCGAAAAGACAACCGGCGTGCTCAGGCGAACACGACGTAATCGAGATAGAGAAAGACGAGTGGCGCGACGTAGAGCAGGCTGTCGAAACGGTCGAACACCCCGCCGTGCCCCGGCAGCATCTCCGAGGAATCCTTCACGCCAGCGTCGCGCTTGAAGAGGGACTCCACGAGATCGCCGATCTGCCCCGCTGCACCGACGATGACGCCGATGACGACTGCCTGTCCTGTCGTCAGGTAATCGAGCACGAGATACCGGGCGGCGACCATCGTCGCGACGGCCGTGACGAACCCGCAGGCTGCGCCTTCCCATGTCTTTTTCGGACTCACCCGGGGAAAGAGTGGGGTACGGCCCATCGCCACCCCGCCGAAATACGCTGCCGTGTCGCAGATCCATATCGTCGCAAGAATGGAAATCATGGTGAACCCGCCCCACGCGTGAAGGCGTGACTGCATCGCGGGATTCCATTCCACGGTCCCGAACACCTTCCCGACCGGAAACTCCGTAACCGAGAAGATTTCGCGCACGCCCACTGCCGTCCCGAGGAACAGGCCGATGTACAGCGTCCCCAACACCGTCGCCCCCGCATTGGCAAGCGCCGACCCGCGGTTGCGGAACAGTTCGGTGGTCAAGACGACGAGCATGAAAAGAATGCACACCCACACCAAGGCCTGGCCCGTCGAAGGCACGGGAATCGCCGCACCCGTGACCGACGCGATGTCTGCGGCAAGCCGTTCATGCAGGAAGACGAGCAAGAGGGCGAATCCGCCCCCGAGCATGGCAGGCGTTTGGGGAAACGCGCCCTTCCTGCGGCTGAGAGCCGCGAATTCCCGGACGGAAAAGCCCATCACGGCCGCTACGAACGCGAACCAAAAATACCCCCCCAGCCACGCGAGCAGGAGGATGCAGGGAATGGCGACGACCGCGACGAGAATGCGGGCGCCGAGATTGCTCACGGCCTCTCCCCGCTCTCTTCTTCCCCCTCGCCCCGTTCCTCGCCCTCGTCGGTGCCGGGGGATGACAGGATCGACGCGATGATCTCCCGCGCCTGGTCGTATTGGTCCTTCCGCACCATCACGTTCACGCGGGCCATTTCACCGATGTCGACGAAGTAAATGTGACCGTGCTGGTCGAAGACCTGGACGTCGAGCCCCGCACTCTCGAGGTTCGCGCGGACCATTTCCGCTTCGTAGATCGCCGACGTCCGAAAGACGAGGAGGTAATCCTGGTGAACATCGAGGTGACGGTCGTCGTCGCAGAAGAATTTCCCTTCCACCTCGTTGGCGCACTCCTCGCAGACCGGTTTCCCGCAGACGATACAGCCGCCGATTGCTGGACGGTCGGGGTGGACGGCGCACTCCGGCCTCTTCTCGTCATCCTCCTCCAGGAGGAGAACGCCGCAATGGTCGCAGAACGTGTCGTTCTCGGCCACCGGTTCCTCGCACTTGGGACAGAAGAGCGGATTCCCCTCGACCAGCGGTACGCCGCAGTCGGCGCAGGTTTCGACGCCCGCCTCGTATTCCGTCAGGCACTGTGGACAGTAAGGCATTCGTTCAGTTCTCCTTTTCTGGTGATGGGGGGAATCGGCGCGTGCCGCGGAGGAACAGGACCATGCACAGAGCGAAGAGGCATGCTCCGGCGGCAGTGGAGAGGGTGAGAGTGGCGCCGCCCGGGTCGGCGAACAGGGAGGTTTCCTTCCCTGCCGTGGGGTGGATGTACTCGCCGATGACTGCGAGTGTATTGTTTGCCAGATGCCCCACGACGGCTGGTATGATGGAACCGGTCCGCAGGACGGCGACGCCGAGCACGATTCCGATCGCGGTCAAGGGGATCAACTGCGTGGGGTAGAGATGGTAGAGTCCGAAGCAGAGGCCGGTGACGGCCGCGGCGCGGCCGGGGCGCATGCCGTTCTCGAACGTCGACTGGGCGACTCCACGGAATACCGCTTCCTCGCACACCGATGGGACGAGGGCGACGACGACCCAAACCGCCGCGAGCTCCGTCGGCGAATTCATGACGAGCAATTTGGCGTACATCCCCTGCATGAGCCGTTCGAATTCCCTCAGGAGGGGCTGGAGGGATTCCGGGAGGATGTA
>JARYLZ010000038.1 GCA_029907355.1 Bacteroidota bacterium
ACCTTCGCCCGCAAGGCGCGCAAGGAGATGTACGCGTTTCTGGAGAAGCACCTGAAGCGGTAGGGGGGGCTCAGGTCGCGCTGCGGGGTGCCGGGATGATCTCGAGTTCCGCGACGGCCTCGAGATCGCGGCCCGCCAGGCCGCCGTAGGTGGGAAAGCCCTCGGTGATGATGAGGAGGTTCCGGCACTTCTGGGCGAGCTCGCCGTCGTTCATCGCGAGGAACCCCCCGATATTGACGAGCCCGTCCTTCTTCGCCGACATTGTACAACCATCGGCGTACGAGAACATCTCCCGTGCGATCTCGAGCGGGCTCTTGTCGGCATACCCCTCTTCACGGAGCTTGATGAAGTATGCGTTCTCTGCGAAGCGGCACGCGTCGAGGAACAAGGGCAGGTTATATTTCCTGCACACGTCCCGGGTCGCCCGGATGTTCGCCATGGAAACGGGTTGACCGCCGCCGGAGTTGTTCGTCACCGTGATCATCACGAGCGGGATTCGTTCCGGCCCGTATGTACGGATCGTCTCTTCCAGCTTAACAAGGTCCATGTTCCCCTTGAAATCGCCGATGGAATCGGTTTGCATCCCCTCGTCGGTCGGGCAGTCCACTGCGCACGCCCCCGAGAATTCGACGTTCGCGCGCGTCGTATCGAAATGCGTATTGTTCGGGATCACCTTTCCCGGCCCGCCCACGATCGTGAAGAGGATCTTCTCCGCAGCGCGGCCCTGGTGCGTGGGGATGACGTGCTCCATCCCCGTGATGGAACGAATCGTTTTTTCGAGCTTGAAATAACTGCGCGAGCCCGCGTAGGCCTCGTCGCCGTCCAAAATACCCGCCCATTGGCGGGCGCTCATCGCTCCCGTGCCGCTGTCCGTCAAGAGATCGATAATGACATCGTCCGCCCGGATCATGAACGTGTTATAGCCGGCCTCGGCGAGGATACGTGCGCGTTCTTCGCGTGTCGTGAAACGGATCGGCTCGACGGATTTGATTTTGAACGGTTCGATGAGGGTTTTGAAATGATTGTCACGGATCATGAGGATTCACGGGTTGGGTGATGGATGGTGTGACCGCGGGGACCGGACGGTCTATCGCTTCAAAATAGAGCGGCAGGTACAAAAAGACCAAAACGAGACACGCCCGCCTCGTCCGATTCTTCTCCCCTCTCAATGGAAGTGAAAGCTCTCGTCGCGTGGCTTTCTTCCCCAAGGGGGAAAACCCGTGGTTCCGCGCTTCAAGACTCCTGCGAGGTGCGCTCGCGGCGCCGTTTCTTGCGCGTCCCGTCGTCGGAGTAGTAGTAGTAGTTCTGGTAGTAGTACCGGTAGTACGAGTAGTAAATCTTGTTCGCGTTGAAGCGGTTCACCACGACGCCTATCGTCCGGCCGTTATTCGCTTCGAGCATTTCCTTCGACTTCTGGAGGCCGAGAATTTTCGTCTTGTCGGCGGAGACGACGAGCACGACGCCGTTGGCGTACTTGGCAAGGACGAGCGTGTCCGCCATGGCGATCACCGGCGGGGAGTCGATGAGAATGATGTCGAAATACCGCCGGACGATCTCCAGGAATTTCTGCATCTGCGTGGAACCGAGCATTTCCGCAGGGTGGCTCGGGATCCGTCCGCAAGGGACGACGTAAAGGTTCGGGACTCGCGCTTTGCGGATGCTCTCTTTCACGGAGATTTCCCCCGCAAGGCAGTCGGAGAGGCCGGGTTCGCGATCGATCTCGAAGATGACGTGTTGAACCGGCCTGCGGAGGTCCGCGTCGATGAGCAGGACGCGGCGTGCGGAATTCGCCGCGCTCACAGCCAGGTTCGCGACGGCCGTCGATTTGCCTTCCTTGGGGGCGGGACTCGACACGACGACCACCATCGACTGCCCGTTGAGATCAAGCGCACTCTCGATCGAGGTCCGCATGGTCCGATAGGCCTCGCTCGGCGGGGATTGCGGGTTGGTGAACGCAATGAGCGATTCTGTGCGCCCCATCCCTTCTTTCGTCCCGAACGTGGGGATGAATGTCAAGACCGGTATCCCGAGCTTCTCGACGTCTTCCGGGTTCCTGATCGTGTTGTCGAGATAGCGGAACAGGATAGCCAGACCGAGGCCGAGGGCGAGGGCGACCATCGCACCGACGAGCATGTTCAACGGGCGATTCGGGCTGACGGGCCGGGTCGGAACGCCTGCGCGGTCGACGATGTCGACGTTCCCCATCGTCGTTTGCTCGTTGATGACGGCTTCCTGGAATTTCTGGTCGAGCGTCGCGGCAAGCTTCTCGAAACTCTGGCGCCGGCGCTCCATCCGGGCGAACTCGATGCTCTGGACCGGTATCGCTTCGAATTTCCTGTTATACTCGTTGATCGTCTTGTCCAGCCCCTCCATCTTGGCGCGGATCGACTGGATTTCGATTTCCTTCTTGATGATATCCTGGCGGAGCTGGCGTGAGTAATCGAGCGGATTGGTCGCGATATCGTTACTCGCGAGGATGCGACCGGTGATCTCATCGATCCGCCGTCGGACTTCCGCGAGCCGTTTCTGGAGATCCTTGATATCCTGTACGGCGTATTGCTCCAGTTCGGGCCTGTTCCGCAGGGCATTTTTCCTGTTGTACTCGGCCTGCTGCATTTTCAGGTCCAGCTCGGCCTTGTCGCGCAAAAGTTGTTGCAGGACGGGGTCGGAACCCTCGGTCAATTTCCGCGACAGGGTGGGCTCGACTTCCTGGTACTGGCGTTGCAGTTCGGCGAGAATCTTCTGCGCACCCTCGAGCTCGATCCGTGCCTGTTCCCGCTGCGCTTCGAAACTGCTGATCTGTTGGATGAGCGCCGATGATTCCTGGTCCAGGTTGACGACGCCGCGAGCCTCCTGGAAGGAACGGAGTTCGTTCTCCGCCTGCGTCAGGGAATCCCGCTTGAGATTGAGCTGGTTTTCCAGGTAATCTCGCGCCGTCGAGATGTTTTCGCGTGCGGCATTGAGGTTGCGCTCCCGGTACGCATCGACGACCATGTTCGCCAAGACGGCCGTCTCCACGGGGGATGTGCTCGTCGCCGTGATCTCGATGAAATCGAGACCCGACACAGGCTCCGCACGGACCATTCCCCGAATGCGGGAACGCACCATTTCCAGGCTCGCCGTCCTCGACGCGGTGTCCAACTGCGTGAGTCCGATCGCCGTCGTGAATCCTTCCAGCCCGACGGAGCGGATGATCTTCCGGATCGTCGACGGGCGCGTCTGGTACCGGAGGACGGGGAAGGAATCCATTCTCGCCCGGGTGATCGGGGCGAGGGACATCAGACTCCTTGCGACGTTGTCGGCCACTTCCTCGCTGCGGATGACCCGGATCTCGTTGGCGATGATGCGCTCACTGCCCCACCCGAGATCCTGCGCGCCGAGTCCTTGGTATGACTGGTAATTCATCGCGTCCAGCGCACGCTTCAAACGGATCGTCGCGGTCGACTTGTAAATGTCGTCCTGTTGCATCGTGTAGAACCACGTGCCTGTCACCACGACGACGAACACGACGAGAATGAGCCACCGCCCCTCGTAGAGAATGCGCAAGTATTCCTGAAACTGCCTATTGAATTCGTCTCTGGCCGTCATGCGATTACGGATCGATCAACATTCGGTGAATAGACATATCAATATATTCTTTTGAATCCTTGCATTCAATGGTAAAACATTCCCCCGCACGCAGTGGGTTCCTTGGGTAGAAAGGGCGTAAACTCACCTCGCAATGTTGATGACCGCGACCGTCGCCGTGACGAGGGAAGAGATCGCAACGACGACCTGTGCAATGCGGAGAAACATGTCCACCGGCGACTCCTCCACCCCGTCGATCACGACGAGATCCCCGGGCCAGAGGAGAAGTTCCGGGGCTGTGACGCTTTTATCCGTGACATCGAGGTACTTGGCCAGGTTGACTTCGAAAACCTCCTTGAGGACGTGCTCCTCCTCCGGTCCCCCACGACGCACGATCTTCACGCGGTCAAGGCGCGCACCTTTACGCGGTCCCCCGCAGAAGGACATCAGTTCCAGGAGATTGGTCTCACAGGGGATGTAATATCGGCCCGGGTTCTGGACGAAACCCCACACGCTCACTTTCAGGTCGCAGCCCGTCCCGCCGGATGAGAAATTGTAATACGACCCGCCCTGCGAGGACATCGTCCCGGTCCGCGGTGTCTGGCCGGGCTCCAAAATTTGCGCCCGGGCCGTCCCCGCGCGGAAAACGATCACTGTCGAGACCAGCAGAAATGCGGCGATGCTTCTAGGGAATGGCATGTCAAGCGTTTTCTTCCTTCTGCGCCGCGGCTTCCTCGATGATCTTCGTCATGATCTCCTGCGGCACTTCTTCGTAGTGGGAGAAGGAACGCCGGAATATCCCGCGCCCTTGGGTGATGGAACGAAGGCGCGTGGCGTACTGATGGAGCTCCGCCAGCGGCACCTTGGCACGAATAACCTGGAACGGCCCTTCGGATTCCATCCCGAGGATTTTCCCCCGATGGCTCGAGATGTCGCCCATCACGTCCCCCATGAACTCGTCCGGGATGAGAACCTCGATATTGTATATGGGCTCAAGGAGGACGGGGTTGCCCTCGAGCACTCCCTTTTTGAACGCCTGCTGTGCGGCGATCTTGAACGAGATCTCGTTCGAGTCCACGCTGTGCTGGCTCCCGTCGTAGAGGGTGACCTTGACGTCCACGATGGGATACCCCGCGACGACCCCCTTGCTCATCTGTTCCTGGATCCCCTTGTCGACGGCGGGGATGAATTTGTTGCTGATCACGCCGCCGACGATAGCGTCGACGAACTCGTACCCTTCTCCGCGCGGTTTGGGTTCGAGCTTGATGTACACTTCGCCGTATTGACCGGCTCCCCCCGTTTGTTTCTTGTGCTTGTAGGAGACATCGGCGGGTTTACGGATCGTTTCGCGGTACGGGATTCGCGGCGGCTTCAGATCCACGTCCACACCGAAGCGTTGCTTCAATCGTTTGAGCATGACGTCGAGGTGGATCTCCCCCTGCCCCAGGATGAGCGTTTCCCGTGTGTCGGTGTCCACCCTGACCATGAAGGAGGGGTCTTCCTCGTGCAGGGAATGCAGACCGTTTCCGATCTTGTCCTCGTCTCCTTTGGCGCGCGGCTTGATCGCCCCCGTCGTGAGGGGTTCGGGGAAAACGATCGGGGCGATGAGAACCGGAAATCCTTTGGCTGCGAGGGTGTTGTTCGTGTGCGTGTCTTTCAATTTCACGACCGCCCCGATGTCGCCTGCATTCAGGTGGGTCACTTCTTTCCGGTCCTTGCCGCGGAGGACGAAAATCTGGTTGATGCGTTCGGGCTTGCCCGTGCTGTAATTCACGAGATCAAGTCCGGAGAGGATCTTCCCCTGATAGACGCGGAACAAGGAAAGTTCGCCGACGTGCGGTTCGCTCAGCGTCTTGAACACGAAGGCGACGGGTTCGCGTTCCGGATCCGGTATGAGAGCGACTTCCCCGCCGCCGTCGGGAAGCGTGGTGCGTACCGCCGGTCGGTCCGACGGCGCCGGACAGAAGTCGCGGATGAAATCCATGATGCGGGAGACGCCGATGTTCTGCAAGGCGGACAGGCAGAAAACGGGGATGATCTCGCGCTGGACGACGGCAGTACGCAAACCGTCGGTCAGGTCCTTCTCGCCGAGAGTCCCCTCCTCGAAGAACCGGTTCATCAATTCCTCGGACGATTCCGCGATCTGCTCGATCAAGGCTTCCCGCGCAGCCTCGGCGCGTTCGCGCAGCTCGGGGGGGATATCCTTCTCCTCGCAGGCACCACTCCCATCGCCTTTGTAAACCAGCATCTTCATGCGGAGGATATCGACGATCTCGCGAAACGCCGGACCCTGCCGGACGGGGAACTGCACGGCAACGGCCCGATGCCCGAACCGTTTCCGGACCTGCTCCACGACCGTGTCGAAATCTGCATGCTCGTTGTCGATTTTATTCACGAGAATCACGGTGGGGAGTTCTTCGCGTTCGGCATGCCTCCACACGAGCTCGCTCCCCACCTCCACCCCTTCGACAGCCTTGAGGACGAGAAGCGCCGTGTCCGCGACGCGGAGGCTGGAAAGGACCTCCCCCACGAAATCGGAGTACCCCGGCGTATCGAGAATGTTGAATTTCGTGTCTTTATACTCGGTCGTCGCGAGCGTGGCGTTGATGGAAATCTGGCGTTCGATCTCGTCGGCATGGTAATCGGACACCGTCGTACCGTCTTCGATCCTGCCGATACGTGTCACGGCACCGCTGTTCAGGAGCATGGCATCGGTGAGGATGGTTTTACCGCTCCCCCCATGACCGATGAGCGCGATATTTCGGATGCGATCGATGGCGTACTCTTTCACGAATCCTCCATGTTCGGATGATACTCTCGACGCCGAGGTCGTTACAAACATACAAGGTATGGTTCATCCCGTGAAGTTCCAAACTTCCCGCACGACGAGAGGGCGATGCCGCAGCCTCGAACGGACGTTTCGGGCCATCGCGCAACTGTTTCCCGCAGACCGCGGTGTTCACTTTTTTTCAGCGGCGGACGGACATATATTCCGGAACGAACGAGCATACGCGCATGACGGCGGAAATCCTATCCATCGGAGACGAACTACTCATCGGTCAAATCGTCAACACGAACGCCGCATGGATCGGGGAGCGGTTGAGCGAACTCGGCATCGCCGTCCGGCGTATCACAACGGTCGGCGATGACCACCGAACCGTTCTCGAGGCGTTCTCGGACGCATGGAACGCCTCCGACCTCGTCCTCGCAACGGGGGGGCTCGGTCCGACCCACGATGACGTGACCCGCAACGTGGTCGTCGAATTCTTCCATGCGCCGCTGGTCCTTTCCGAAGAAGTCCTCTCCGACGTCGAGCGTTTCCTCTCACAGCGTGGCCGCCCTCTCACTGCGGCGAACCGCGACCAGGCGATGGTGCCTGCAGGTGCCGCGGTCATCCGGAACGCACAGGGGACGGCCCCCGGGTACCACTTCGCGAAAGGGGAAAGGCATTTCTTCGTCATGCCGGGCGTCCCGTATGAGATGCAGGCCATGATGGAGGAATATGTCCTTCCCCTGCTTCGAACCCTTAGCCGCTCGACGCGAATCGTCATCACGCTCCGCACGACGGGCATTCCGGAATCCGCCTTATCCGAACTGCTCGGGGATCTCCCCGCCCGCTTCCCCCGCGTTTCCGTCGCATACCTCCCCTCTCCGCTGGGGGTATCCCTCCGCCTCAGCGCTTCCGACGACGATGGAGAACGCGCCCGGGCTCTCGTCGCGGAAGCGCGCGCGTTCATCGAATCCTCGGCGGGGGAATTCATTTACGGAACCGATGAGCAAACGCTCGAGTCCGTCGTGCGGGACATGCTCGCCGAGCGGGGATGCACCGTAGCCGTCGCAGAATCCTGTACGGGCGGTTTGATCGCCGACCGTCTGACGAACGTCCCCGGCAGCAGCGAGGTGTTCGAACGCGGCGTCGTGGCATACAGCAATGCGAGTAAAACCGACCTCCTCGGAGTCGACCCCTCTCTCTTCCCGGCACACGGCGCGGTGAGCAGGCAGGTGGCTCTGGCGATGGCCTCCGGCGTCCGAGCCCGCGCAGGGACGACCTACGGCATTTCCACGACCGGCATCGCAGGCCCGTCGGGAGCCACGCCGGGGAAACCCGTCGGCCTCGTCTGGATCGGTTTTGCATCGGCCGAACACGCGGAAGCGCACGCGTTCCTCTTCGGCGAAGGCCGCCTGAGGGTGAAACAGCGGGCCGCACAGGCCGCTCTGGACATGCTCAGGCGTTCGATGCTGGGCCTTCCCCTGCGACCGGCCGACGTTCACGAGCACGCAATCAACCGACCAGCCCCATGAGCGAAACCCAAATCCTCATCGACGAACCCGGATTCGATCGGATGATCTCGCGCTTGGCGCACGAGATCGTGGAACACAACCACGGTACGAGCGATCTCGTCATCATCGGGCTGCGGACGCGGGGGGTATACGTGGCCCGGCGCATCCGCGAGAAGATCGCTGCCATCGAAGGTGTGGAACTCCCGCTGGGCGTGCTCGACGTCACCCTGTACCGCGACGACGTACGCCAGCACCTTCGGCAACCCGAGGTCCGGGCTTCCGATATCCCCTTCGACATCTCCGACCGTCACGTCATCCTTGTCGACGACGTACTCTTCACCGGCCGGACGGTCCGCTCCGCACTGGATGCCCTGATCGATTTCGGCCGCCCGCGGACCATCCAGCTCGTAGTCATCGTTGACCGCGGACACCGGGAACTGCCGATCCGAGCCGATTACACGGGAAAAACGATCGCCACATCCCGCGGACAGGAAGTGCGCGTCCGGCTCCGCGAAGTAGACGGTTCGGACGGCATAGACCTCGTCACCCTGCAGGACACGTAAGCGGCATTCCCCATGGCCTCCCTCACGATCGACCATCTCATCGGCCTCGACGGCGTCCCGCGCGAGGACATCGCATTGATCCTCGACACGACGGACACGTTCCTCGAGGTACTCGACCGGCCCGTCAAGAAAGTCCCCACCCTGCAGGGGAAGACCGTCGTGAACCTGTTCTTCGAGAACTCCACGAGGACACGGATTTCCTTCGAACTCGCCGAGCGTCGTCTCTCCGCGGACGTCGTCAATTTCTCCGTGGGCACGAGCAGTGTCAGCAAGGGAGAATCCCTGCTCGACACCGCGCGGAACATCGAGGCGATGAAAGTGGACATGGTCGTCATGCGCCACTCGGCTGCGGGGGCATGCGAGTTCCTCCGCCGCCGATGCACCTCGCGTTTCATCAATGCGGGGGACGGAGCCCATGAGCACCCGACCCAAGCGCTGCTCGACATGTTCACGCTCCGGCGCGAATTCGGGACGCTCGAAGGCATCAACGTGTGCATCGTCGGGGACATTCTCCACTCGCGCGTGGCGCGGTCCAACATGTTCGGGCTCGTCACGATGGGCGCGAACGTCGCTGTCTGCGGTCCTCCCACGCTGCTCCCGCGGCACGTGGACCGGCTGGGCGTGCGCGTGTTCACCGATATCGACGAGGCGCTCGCCTGGTGCGATGCGGTGAACGTGCTACGCATCCAGCTCGAGCGCCGGGCAGGGGGGTATTTCCCCACCCTGCGGGAATATCACGATGTCTACGGGGTCACGGCGGAACGCCTCGACCGCCTCTCCCGGCGTATCGCGATCCTGCACCCGGGCCCCATCAATCGGGGGGTCGAAATCGACTCGGACGTCGCGGACGGCCCGCAGTCGGTAATCCTGCGGCAAGTGACGCACGGCGTGGCGGTGCGCATGGCCGTCCTGTACCTCCTCGGCACGAAAACGGAGTGAGCGATGTCATCCTACCTGTTCCGGAACGGGCACGTTATCGATCCTGTCACGGGGGTCGACGGGCAGCGCGACCTCCTCATCGTCGACGGCGTGATCGATTGCATCCGCGAACACATCGGCGCCTCCGCCGACGAGACATTCGATCTCGACGGTGCGGTCATCGCACCGGGTTTCTGCGACATGCATGTCCATTTCCGCGAGCCGGGGGAGGAACACAAGGAGACGCTCGCGACGGGTGCGCTCGCAGCAGCCGCGGGCGGGTTCACGGCAGTGGCGTGCATGCCCAACACGATCCCGCCGCTCGATACGGCCGAGGCCGTCCTCTCCATCCGACAGAAGAGCGATCGTTTCCCTGTGGACATCCACCCCATCGGGGCGATCACGAAAGGGAGGGAGGGGCGCGAGCTCGCGCCGATCGCCGAACTCCACGCGGCAGGGGCGGTAGCCTTTTCCGACGACGGGACATGCCTCCAGAACGCGAAACTCCTCCGCATCGCCCTCGATTACGCGAGCGTGGTCGACGCGCCGGTGATCCAACATGCTGAAGACGCCGCGCTATCCGAGGGAGGGGCGATGAACGAGGGTTACATGTCCACCGTCCTCGGCCTTCCCGGTATCCCGCGCATCGCGGAAGACGGTATCGTCCTGCGGGACATGGCCGTCGTCGAATACGTCGACGGCACGTACCATCTCGCCCATGTCAGCACGGCGAGCGCCGTTGATGCCGTGCGCGCGGCGAAAGTGAAAGGACTCCGCGTGACCTGCGAGGCGGCCCCCCATCATTTCACGCTGACCGACGAGGCCGTGCGTGGCTATGACACGTCGACAAAGGTCAAACCCCCTCTTCGGACCCGCGACGACGTCGTTGCCGTCAAGGAAGCGTTCCGTGATGGGGTCATCGACGCGATCGCGACCGACCACGCCCCGCACGCCGCGTTCGAGAAAGAGGTCGAGTACGTCTATGCCCCATTCGGGATTATCGGGCTCGAGACGGCCGTCGGACTCGCGGTGACGGAACTCGTCGAACAGCGCTACCTGACACTGTGGGAACTCGTCGAACGTTTCTCGGTCAACCCCCGCCGCATTCTCCGCTTGCCCGAGATACGCATCGAGGAAGGGATGCAAGCCAACCTGACGTTCTTCCACCCCTCGCGCGAGTGGAGCGTCGACGTGCGGCAGTTTCGGTCCCGCAGCAGGAACTCCCCGTTTCACGGTATGACCCTTCGGGGGAAACCGCTCGGTATCGTCAACAAGGACCAGCTCGTCTGGCTCGCGGAATAGCGGCGGATCGGCTCCCGACCCGCTTCCGGACCCTTTCAGTTCCACGATTATCGGAGAATCCCATGAAAGCTCATCTCGCGCTCTTCCTCGCGGCTCTCCTGCTGACAGGATGTTCGAAGCAGCAACGGAACGAAGACCAAGCGGGGGCGGCGCAGGCCTCGAACATGGATGTCCTTGCCGGTGACAGGGGGTATATCATTGAGAACGCGCGGTTCGCAGGGACGGGTGATGCCGTGCTGTACCGTATCGGTGATGGTTTCAAGCTCACGACGGGTACGTCCGGCATCCTCGTGATCCGCGAACAGGAGCGCGAGGGGTCGCCGGGCTACATCCTCGCCTTGCAATTCCCCGTTTTCGCAGCCGGCACGACGAAAGATTACGGAGACGATCCGGAATCGGCCCAGTTCTGGCTCGTCACCTCCGGTCCCGGCGGACAGAAGGTGACGCGAACCGGCGTGATTTCGGGTTCGATCCGCTTCGTGAAGAAATCACCGGCCGATCTCGATCTCGGGCTGAACCGGCAGATCACAAACGGCGTCGGCGACGTGGAAATCGTCGTCGCCAACATCCGCGGCGAGGGGGTTGCGACGGATGCGACGAAAAAGTTCAACGCGCGCTTCATTCTCCCTATCGTCACGCTCGAAGAAATGGCGAAGATTTCCCGCCCCGCATAGTGCAGGCCGACGTCCCCGCTGCCCGAACATGAGCGCACGCCGACAGCCTCGACGCCTGTGAACGCACCCGAACGCGTTGACGTGCCGCGCGGAGACAGACCTCTCGTTTCCGTCATCATCGTGAATTACAACGTCCGCGATCTGCTGGCGAACTGTCTCCATTCCCTCCGTCCCGCCCTGCACGGCATCACACACGAGATCTTCGTCGTCGACAACGATTCCGACGACGGCAGTGTCGAGATGCTGGAACGAGACTTCCCTGCAGTCCGCGTGTTTCGGAACCCGGAGAACGTGGGGTTCGCGCGCGCCAACAACATCGCCCTCGCGCACGCGGCCGGCGATTTCATCCTCCTCCTGAACCCGGACACGCTCGTGCAGGAAGACACGGTCGCGACGCTGATCGAGCGCTTTCGTGAGCACCCCGATGTCGGCATGGCGGGCTGCAAGATCCTGACACCGAACGGAACGCTCGAGCCGGCATGCCGCCGGAGCTTCCCCTCCCCCTGGGTGGCGTTCACGAAACTCACGGGGTTGAGCGCGCTCTTTCCCCGTTCCCGCCTCTTCGCCCGGTACAATATGACCTACCGCAGCGAGGACGAAACCTACGAGGTCGATGCAATATCCGGCTCCTTCATGATGCTCCGCCGCGAGGTGTACGAACGCGTCGGGGGCTTGGACGAGTCGTATTTCATGTACGGCGAGGACCTCGACTGGTGCCACCGCATCCGTCAGGCGGGCTGGCGCATCCTCTATGTCCACGAAACGAAGATCGTCCACTACGGCGGCGAGAGCACACGACGGAGCAGTATCGATGCCCAAACGCTGTTCTACCGCGCTATGGAAGTTTTCGTCCGGAAAAACCTCGCCGCACCCCTCCCCTTCCGCGTGCTGATCCACCTCGGGATACGGACCCGTCTCTTGCTCACACGCGGCGCCGAGGTGGCGGCACGACTCGCCCCGGTGCTCGCCGATGGGGTCCTCGCTTCGCTCGCCCTCGCCGCTGCCGAGCTGATGCGATACGGAAAGCTCTTTTCCTTCCCGCCGTACGCCTATCCGACGGTGTATATCGCCGTGATCGCGGTCTTCCTGTTCACCCAGCTCGTGGCAGGCGCCTATACGCGCCGGGATTACGCCGTCACCCGGTCGGCGGTGGGTGCAGCCGCAGGGTTTTTCGTCCTCTCCAGCGTCACGTACTTTTTCAAGGAATACGCCTTCAGCCGCTTCGTCGTCATCCTCGCCGGAACCATTGCCTTCATCCTCCTCCCCGCGAGGCGCATTCTCGCTTCGTTCCTCTCCCCCCAACGGCGGATGAGCTTCGTGACCGGCAGGCCGACCCTCCTCGTCGGTCTGACCGAGCAGGCCTTCTCCATCCTCGACCGTCTCCGTCGCTCCGATGCGGGGACCTACCGCGTGACGGGCCTGATCGACGTCACCCACAAGCACCTCGGCGAAACCTTCGGCGGCGTCGAGGTTGTGGGCAGTGTGGATAATATCGCCAAAGTCGTCACCGCCAGGAAGATCAGCGACGTGATCTTTTCCCCCGACGCGCTCCCTTATACGGAAATCCTTTCCATCATCTACCGGACACGGGGGTTGGGTGTGCAATTCCGGATCGTCCCGCCCGGATCGGACGTGCTCGTCGGGAAGTCGGGAATAGACCATCTGACCACCGTCCCTCTGATCGATATCGAGTATAATCTCGCCCGTCTCCCGAACCGTTTCTTGAAACGGAGTCTGGACATCGTCGTCTCACTCGCGTGTTTGATATGCCTCACTCCCTTCGTATCTTTTTTTCCTCGTCACGCCCAGAACAGAGCATGTTCGCTCCGGCATCTTTACCATGAATTGCCTTCCGTCCTGTTCGGGAAAAAATCGCTGGTCGGTATCCCCGAACGCCTCGCCCGCGACCGAACGGACATGTTCCTCGGGAAACCAGGCCTGACCGGTGTCATTCAGCTTCGATCCCCTGAAACACTCCACCAGGACGAACAACGGAAGCTCGCCGTGCAATATGCCCGCCACCATTCGATCTTCCTCGATATCGAGATCCTGCTGAGGACCGTCCTCTTCTGCCTGGTTCGAAGGGATCGCCGCAGCCTTGAAACGGAGTAAATCCATGGCGAAAACCGTTCTGGATTTCGAAAAACCCATTGCGGAACTGGAAAAGAAGATCGCCGAGATGCGTGCGGTCATGCAGGATCTCCAGATCGGCGACGAAATCGCTGCGCTCGAAAAGCGGATCGAAGAGCTGCGCCGTTCCGTGTACGCCAATCTCACGCGCTGGCAGAAAGTCCAGATCGCACGGCACCCCGATCGCCCCTACACACTGGATTACATCCCGCGCGTATTCACCGATTTCATCGAAATGCATGGCGACCGCCACTATGCCGACGACAAGGCCATCGTCGGCGGCTTCGCCCAGCTCGAAGGGCGCACCGTCATGGTGATCGGTCACCAGAAAGGGCGGGACACGAAGAGTAACCTCTACCGCAATTTCGGCATGCCCAACCCGGAAGGTTACCGCAAAGCCCTCCGGCTGATGGAGACGGCGGCAAAATTCCACAAGCCGGTCATTACCTTGATCGATACACCCGGCGCTTACCCCGGGCTGGAAGCCGAGGAGCGGGGCCAGGCGGAGGCGATCGCGCGCAACCTCTTCGTCATGTCCCAGCTCCCTACGCCTATTATCGTGGCCATCATCGGGGAAGGAGCATCGGGAGGAGCACTCGGTATCGGGGTCGGTGACCGTATCCTCATGATGGAATACACCTGGTATTCCGTCATCGCACCGGAATCCTGCTCCAGCATCCTCTGGCGCAGCTGGGACTTCAAGGAACAGGCGGCCGAGGCGCTCCGCCTCACCGCCCCAGACCTTCTCGAACAGGGCATCATCGACCGCATCATCCCCGAACCGCCCGGAGGAGCGCACCGGGACCACGACGAGGCCGCCCGCATCCTCAAGAGCGTGCTCGTCGAAGAACTCGAAGCTCTCGTCCGTATCAAACCCGACCAGCTCGTCAAACAGCGGATCAAGAAATTCGCCGCGATGGGGACCGTCGAGGAGTAACCGTCGATGGAGCCGGTCGAGGTGCTGACACGCCGGACATCCCTGCGGGTCCGCTATGCGGATACCGACCAGATGCAGATCGTCTACAACGGCAAATACTTCGAGTATTTCGAAGTCGGGAGGACGGAACTGCTCCGGTCGGTGGGTCTCCCGTACGCACGGCTCGAAGAGGGAGGCTTCCGCCTCCCCCTCGTCGAAGCGCATTGCGAGTTCCTCTCCCCGGCACGCTATGACGATATCCTCGTCATCGAGACGACAGTGAGGGATTACACACGGGCACGGCTTCGCATCGATTATATCGTAACGAAGGAACAAGACGGTCGCACGATCGCGCGCGGCTACACGGTTCACGCTTTTCAGCGTATCGCGGACGGGCGTGTGACACGGCCCCCGAAAATCTTCTTCGATACCCTCCGTAACGCACAACTCGACCCCCAAAAACCTTGAACATCGCAAGGGATCCGCTGGGACGGGAACTCTCGATCCTCACGATCCCAACGAGTTGTCGAGCCCGCTCAGCCTCGATGCGGGATGGACACGCTCGAAGGGAACCGGCGCAGGTAGCTATCCATCGACGTGCAAGTTCTGCACGGGTGCAATATTTTCAACCTCTCATTTCGTTGAAGTGAGCCTTGCCATCTGGAAACCCGTGTTTTTCCTTTGAAATTCCAATGAACTGAAGTAACGCGGCCGGGCTGCTGCCCGGCATTTTTTTTGCCTCATAAAAAACGGCCACGGGCATCAATGGCGCACCAACAAATCGAGGATAGAATGAAAAGACCGCGGACCTCGCTTTTCGGGCTATACCTGTTTCTCTTCGCAGCAGCTTTCGTCGGCTGCCAAGAATCGCTTCCCCCGGTACTCCCGGAGTGGGACGTGGACGTTTATATCCCTTTCGCGCTCGAGAAGTACACGTTCGAAGATATTCTCGAGGAAAATCCGACGATCATCGTCATTCCAGGCGCGGACGGAACGCTCCGGGCGATGATTCGGAACGCCGTGTTTTGCGATACCATCCCTATCGTATTGAGCGAGGAACAGAAGCTGAAACTTCTTGCGGTCCAGGAGGGACACGTCGTCGTCCAGATGGAGAACCATCTCCCGGCAAGTGCAACGGTCGGCCTGCGCTTCGTGGACGCTTCCTTCAACACCCTCTTCACACCCGTAAACCCTTCGGGTGAGTCCTTCCGAATCGAAGCCGCTTCCATCGCGGAAGACGGCACCGTCCGCGCGCCCGTCGCTTCCACGAACGAGCTCGTCGTGAGAAGGGAAGATATCCTGAAGATCCTTGCCAGCGGTTTCCTAGTCATTCGGATCGAAGTCAACACGCCCGGCGGGCTTCCCGTCGTGTTCCGTCTCGAGGATTTCTTGAGAGTCCGCGCCTATGCCCGCGTGGAAATCCGCACCGATTTTCCCGTCTGATAGAAGAGGTCGATCCCCATGTCCCAAAGTGAAAGAACTCTTGCGCTCGTCGTCATCGTCTGGCTGGTGACCTTCGTCGCGATCAATGCACTCTAAGCCACGGACAATACATGACGACAGCCTCGCGTGGTCGCGCTCTCGTTTGCTGTTGCCTGTTTTTCGCCGCCTTCGTGACGAGGGTCGACGCACAGGTACCCACCTCGTCGGCCCGGCTGGCGGGGGCTTCGTACAGCAATGCGGCCCTTGCCGACGGGTTCGAGGCCGTCGGCGTCAACCCGGCGCAAATCGGCCTCGGGCGCGGGCGCACCGTCTCCGCAGCGGTCTTCCCTTTCGCGCTGAACACGGGCACGGATTTCTTTTCCTACGAAGCCTTCGATAAATATTTCCGGGGCGTCCCGACGAACGGGGGGCGGACGAACTACATCCTCAGCGAGGACGAGAAAACAGCCCTGCTCGATGCTTTCCCCGGTGGAAATGGAAGGTTGTACGCGGGGCTCGATGCCACACTGTTCGCCGTCTCCGTCACCACGACGCCTGTCTCGCTCGCGTTCCATCTCCGCGATCGCATCGCCGGAAGCGCCGTGATCCCCCGCGCGCTCGCGGATTTCTTCCTTTTCGGGAACACGCCCGGCAAGACGTTCGATTTTTCCGATACGCGCATGGCATCCGCATGGACGCGCGAATACGGGCTGACCGTCGGATACCGCGCCGCCATGACCCGCTTTCCCTACCCAGCCGTTTCCTTCGGGGCGACGGTCAAGCTCGTACACGGATTCGGCTACTTCGGGTTGGAGCGATTCGACAGCCGCCTCACGACGGAACCCGATTCGTTCGCCGTCACAGGGAACACATCCATTCACGTGCGATATGCCGGGAGCGATTGGATGCAGAAAGCCGACCTCGCCGGGTTTCGCCTGTTCCCCCGCCCGATCGGGACGGGCTTCGCCATGGACCTCGGAGTGCTCGCCGAACTGACGAGTTCCCTCCGTTTCGGCCTGAGCGTTACGGACCTGGGGAGCGTGAACTGGCACGCGAACACGTATGAAATATCCGCCGACGGTTCCTTTCGCATCGAGCAAGCGGCCTCGGACGACCAGTTCGATGCCGTCACCGAGGAACTGTCGGGTAAGCCGCGTCCCATCCCCTCGTTCTCGGCGCCTCTCCCTGTAGCCGTTTGCGCGTCCTTCGCATGGCGTGTCCCGCAAGGCTGGCGAAGGCCGATGCCGTTGACCCTCACGGCCGCTATACGGCAAGGATTGAATACGGCACCGGGGAATTCCCTCCTCCCTCACGCGTCCATCGGTACGGAGTGGGAAGCCGTCGAGACCGTCACGCTCCGCATGGGACTTGGTATCGGAGGAGGGATGCCCCCTTCCCTCGCGATCGGAGCGGGCTTCCATGTCGGGCGCGTCACTCTCGATCTCGCCACCTCGAAGGCCGACGGACTCGTCTCTTCCGTTCACCGCAGCGCCTCGGTTGCGGCAAGCTGCAGGTTGGATTTCTGAGCACGTATTTGCGTACGCCCACATGAGATGAGAGGACGGAGGATCGTACCGTCCTGGGGCATCGTCCGTGACGGGTAAGCCAGCCGGATGATGGCCGCCGACGGTTCAGGGTCTTGGATAAACGATCCGAAGCGGGGGGAAACGATGTCGCGGGAAGGCTTTTTGTTCGCTTTTCCATCTTGGTTAGTTTTCGTTGATGTTCCTTACCTGCTTGGTTTGTCTTCTCTCCCTTTCGCCGGCTTTCTCACCCGAGAACGCCCCGCACAACGCACGACGCCTTGCCCGAGACAGCGGAAAGATCGTGTGGGCGGACAGCATCGTCTGGAAACCCGTCCGCCCTTTTTTCTCGAGCATGCTCCCGGACTATGCTCATCCGCGGATCGGACTGGTCCTCAGCGGCGGCGGTGCACGCGGACTCGCCCAGATCGGCGTCTTGAAAGCCCTCGAGGAAGCAGGGCTCTCCCCGTCAATCATCGCCGGGTCGAGTATCGGATCCGTCATCGGGGGTCTCTACGCGGCAGGCTACACCTGCGCAGATCTCGAGCGTATCGCCAAGGATGTGGACTGGGATCGATTGTTCAAGCTCACCGACGAAAACGAACGGGCGAACCTCCTCGTCGACCGAAAGCCCGAGGCCGACAGAACGGTGTTCACAGTGCGCCTCGACGGGATACAGCCGGTCCTCCCCCTATCGGTTTCGAACGGGCAGCGCCTCACGGATCTCCTGAACGATCTCGTGTTACGCGGTGTGTACCACGGGCCATCCTTCGACGAACTCGGGACGGCTTTCCGAGCCGTCGCGACGGACCTTTACACCGGCAGAAGATTGGTTATCCGGGAAGGCAACCTGGGTGAAGCCCTGCGGGCAAGCGCAACCGTCCCGGTGCTCTTCGCCCCCGTCCTGAGACAAGGAATGGCCCTCGTGGACGGGGGGCTTTCCTCGAACATCCCCGTCGACGTTCTCGACAGCGCGGTATGCGATGTGATCGTCGCGGTGAACACGACCAGCCCGCCCCGTACGCCCGAGCAAATCAACGATCCCGTCGGGACGCTCGACCAGGTTCTCAATGTTTTAATGGTGAAACCCAACGAGAGCCAACTTTCCCGCGCTGATGTCGTCATCGAACCACCGCTCGGCGACCGCTTGTCGACGGATTTCACCGACGTCGACTCCCTCATCGCTGCAGGGTACCGTGCCGGGTGGGAAAAAGCGGAAGCTATCCTCGCCCGCCTCGAAGAGAGGGGGACGAGAACGAGACGGCTCTCGTGTTCTCCTGAGCAGGGTGAACGGAATGAAGACGGCATCCCCGTTCTCGCGGCTGTCCGCCTTCTTGGAACCGCATCATTTCCCGCCAAGCTCACGGAACAGGCGGAACGTTGCACCGGGTACCCCATGACGGCAAGCACGGTCCGCACCCTCTGCGAGAACGTGCTTCGCGTCTACCGTGAGCAGGGTTTCGCCCTCGCCCGTTTCGACTCCGTCCGGGTGGACACCTCCGCACGGAGCGTCGATCTTTACATCGAGGAGGGGAGGATCGGCGCGATCCGCGTGGAAGGGAATACGCGAACCAACCCCGTCGTCATTCTCCGTGAGTTTCCCTTTTCCGAAGGGGACATTTTCCGACTCCACGAGGCCGCGACCGGATTGCGGAACATCTCGGGGTTGAATCTTTTCCATCTCGTCAGCTTGGATATCGAAGAGAACGAGCGCCCCCCCCGCCTCGTGATCCGCGTCCAGGAGCGCCCGACCCGCCTTCTCGATTTCACCGTGTGCGCGGACGATGAACGCAACGCGCAGGTGGGCATGCAATTCCGTGACGTGAACGTGAGCGGGAGCGGCACCGAACTCGCGCTCCTCTTCGCGGGGGGGTTCGAGAACCGGCGCTTCGAGATCTCCTACCACACGAACAGGATATTCTACACGAACCTGAATCTCTCCGCCTCCGTTTACTGGGACTTGCGTGATTTCCACGTCTTCGACAATGTCACGGGCATGCCCCCCGCCCGATTCCAGCGCGATATCGTCTCCACGATCCGTCGAATCCTTTCGGGGGGTGTTGCAACGATCGGGATGTACGCCGAACGTTTCGGGAACCTGACGGGCACGATCCGTTACGAAGAACAGGGTTTGAGGACGATCGCGCGCGTCGTGCCTTCGGCGCCGGAAATCGAGGAGCGGCAGCGTGTCGTTTCCCTTGCACTCGGCACCGTCATCGACACGCAGGACCGGTACCCCTACCCGACGCGGGGAACGTACTTCGAGGCATCGTACACATCAGCCCAGGGGAAACTCGGGAGCACGCGTTCGTTTTCCCGCGTCTCCGCTTCGTACCGCGTGTACATCCCCGTCGAGAACACGCGCGTGACGGCAGTGCCGCGCCTGCAATTCGGGTACGGCGACAGGACCATGCCGCATGCGGAAGACTTCCGTCTCGGCGGTATCTCGTCCTTCCTCGGGATGCGGGAAAACGAATTCAGCGGCCAGCAGTTGTTCACGGTCGGTCTCGAGGCCCGGTACACGCTCCCGTTCCGCATCCTCTTCGATACTCATCTCTCTGTTCGGTACGATCTCGGCCGGACATGGGAGATCCCGGAACAGATAAAATTCGCGGAGCTGCGGCACGGTTTCGGGATCCTCCTCGGCCTCGACACACCGATCGGCCCGGCGGACTTCGCCATCGGCAAGAGCTTTTTCTTCGAAGAGGGCGCTTCCCCCGCTATGAAATGGGGGCCGACAAACCTCTACTTCTCCATCGGGATGGGTTTGTGATAAGCGTGGGAACGGTTGCCCACCTTCTTTCGAGTCAGGATGCCATGGTGCGGAAAAATTCCGTCAGCAGCCGTACACCGACACCACTGCCCCCTTTCGGCGCATAATCCGTCGCTTCTTCGAGAATGGCGGTGCCGGCGATGTCGAGATGCGCCCATGGGATATCACCGGCGAACACCTTCAGGAAGGCGGCCGCCGTAATTGCGCCGGCCCATTTCCCCCCGACATTTTTCATGTCCGCTACCGTGCTCTTGAGTTGGGATTCGTATTCCTCGAAGAGGGGAAGTTCCCAGACGCGTTCGGCGGTCTTGACTCCCGCGGCGATGAGTGCGCTTTTCAGCCCCTCGCCCGTCCCCAGCAAGCCTGTTGCGTGCGAACCGAGCGCCACGGCGCATGCTCCCGTCAGGGTGGCGATATCGATAAGCGCTTCCGGTTTGTACCGCTGTGCGTAGAGGAGAGCATCGGCGAGTATCAACCGACCTTCGGCGTCGGTATTGACGACTTCGACGGTCTTCCCGTTCGCGAAGCGAATGATGTCGCCGGGGTAGAGGGCGTTCCCGCCGGGCATATTGTCGGTCGCAGGGATCAATCCGACGATGCGAAGCGGTATTTTCAGGCGGGCCGCCGCCATCAGCGTCCCGAGGACCGCTGCCGCTCCCGCCATGTCCATTTTCATCTCTTCCATCGAAGCGGCCGGTTTCAGCGATAACCCTCCCGAATCGAACGTGATTCCCTTGCCGATGAGCACGTAGAGGGGGAGGCGCCGTTTCGTCTCGTTGTGCTCCACGATGATGAAACGCGGTTCCCTCCGGCTGCCGCGGTTGACGGCCAGCAGCCCGGCCATCTTGTGCTGTTCGATTTCCTTCTTGCCGAGAATCACCGTCTTCAAGCCGTATTTCCGGCCCATCGCCAAGGCTTCCTTGGCAAGAGTGTCCGGGGTGATCTCGCTCGGCGGCGCGTTCGTGAGATCGCGTGCCAAGATCACGCCTTCCACGACGATGGACGCGCTGTCGATCGTTGATTTCAGACGACCTTGATACCCCTCGTCGGCGGTCACGAAACGACATTCCCGCAACGGACCCTTGACCGGCTCCGCTTTCTTCCCGATATATTTCTCGTAGCGGTAATTCCCGAGAAGCGTTCCGTCGACAAGGGCGACGACGACATCCTCGAAAGCGGCTTTCACGTGTTTCTTGATGACCTCCTCGGAAGGGCAATACACAGCCGCGACGGGGGCGGAAAACTTCGCAGCTTCCTTGATGCCGCGACCGGCCGCTTTTCGGAATGTCTCCGGATTCAGCTGGTCGGCCTTCCCCACTCCGACGAGCACGCAACGGAGATCGCCGCACGCGACGACCATCGTTTCATCGGGTCTGCCCTTGAAATCTCCGCGTTCCCGGAGGCCGAGGAGAAGCGTGCTCCCCGCCGAATCGAAGAGTCCCGCTGTTGCTTTGAATAACCGTTCTTCGTCGACGAAGAAAAGAATATGGACATCGGCGGGAACGCGTGCCGGGTTACCGTACAGCCCTGTGCACTTTACCATGGAAAGACTCCGTTTTGCGGTATGATAAGTGGAATCGACGGTTTACTGCCGGGCAAAGGGGAACTCCCTCGTGTCCCCGACGTGTGGTGCCGATTCACAATGCGCTGGGGTAGTGTATGGGAAAAAATGAAAACTTCCAATACGAAATCTCAAGGGAAACCCGTACAGAAGCGCTAAAAGGGAAACTGCCGTCCGATGCATTGAGGGAGGCGGATGAACCTTCGGTGTCGTACTGCTCGAAGGGAAACGTTCGCCGCTTCATACTCCGAACTCACCACGACGCAGAAAAGGCACGTCTTGGGACCTTGAAAAAACGCACGGTGACGGGGAAATCCACCCGGGCGCGGGGAATTCGAATAGCATAGTCCATGATCGAAATGGGGGTACCGATTCGGAGAGCGCAGAAATGATTCCCTTCCAAAAGGAGGGCAAACGAAACTCCTTTGAGCATCGTTCCCGTCGGTCCATCTCTTTCCGGCAACACTCGTTTCCCCATAGTCCCTTCTGCCCGGCATCGCTTCACCATGATGTCATCTTCATCGTTCAGGGAACATGAATGCGCCGCACGAATACACGCTCGTATCCTTTGCCCGGCACGGTCTCGCGTCCGCTTTGCGCAACGCTTTCTTCACCGTGCACCACAGCGAGCCCTTGTACATCGCTTCTATCGGCAGTGTTGTTCACTTTCATCATACGTATGATCAATTTTTTCGCTCCTGAAATCGGGAATGGAAATTGACAACCGTAACACATACACCGGAAGGAATTTTACCCCCGAGTGTCCCACATGCCGACACCATGAGAAGATCCACGGAAGATCCGTGCGCATAAAAAAACCTGTGTCTCCACAATATGCCGTCAGTGCTACGGACATCAATCCCCTTGTTTCTGTTCGTTATCCCCTCGGCATTCAACCCGTCAGAACGCAACGCGCTTCATCTATAGATTGGCGGACGTCTTTCCCTCCCTCGTTTCCCACACATGATCGAAAAACGCGAAATCGATATCTCTCAGGAATATTGCCATCGGAAATACGCGATAAAAAATCGGGCGTGAAATCATGTCGTTCACGCAATCTGTGCATAGCTGCTATTGAACACTCTCGCACGAAGAACAATAATGTATCCATTCATCCGAAGAGAACCGGCTCACACAGCCATTTCCCATGTTTTCGATCCCCGTGTTTCACGCAGCCGATTGAGCGGGCGCCGAATCCGCTTCAGCGCTGTCATGTGTACCGTCGAAAACTCCCCCGCCTCCGGGAAAAGTGGTGGGCCAAGGCAGGCGTGGTGTCGCTCGTTCCTCACCGATAGAGACTCTTCGGATGGGCAAAGAACAGTCGGATATCCATGATCATCTTGAATGGAACATGTTCGGCTATCCCTTTCCCCTGTTCGCGCGTCATTTTTCGTCGATGATGAACCGGAAAACACTTCTTCCACCGCGAATGGTCCACGAGTCGTCAGCGGGTCGTAGTCTATGAGCAGCGCAATAAGGGAAAATCGTCCTGTGCGCTCTTGAAATGGCACTCCGATTCTTCACTACCATAATCCGATCACCTTCACCGTGTTGTAGAACCGCACGCTCAACGGCCGGGGCAGAATGTCGCTCGACACAGAGCATCTCACGCATCCTTTCGCTTCGTCCATTTCTTCCTGTTCGTGGTCGTCGCTTCGGATTTCTCCGTCGAATACAAGCGGTCAGCCCTTTCCTGAGCGCCCTCCTGACGAACATAGACGGACGAGGAGATCGTTTCATGGGATACCGGCATGCATGGTCGTATCCATCGGATATGGTTTTACCGGCCCTTGTGACATCTTTTCCGGCGACCCGATCGGTTCCACTCCACGAAACGCCGTTTCGGCGAATTGTCTACCCATCGTTGTGTAGGATGGATGTGCTTCGCGTTTTTCCGACATGTCCTGCACTGTATAGACTGTATAGGCAAAATACGGTCATCCTATGCCGGCTGTCCGCTTCATCGTCTATGAAATCGAATCGCTCTTCGACTGCATATTTCGATCAATGGGGTTCGCTGTCCTATTCTTTGCCGGAAAGATACCGATACCATGGGAGTCTCGACGGGAAAGACTTATATATGCTATGGTACCGCAAAAGAAATCAGAATCACCGCATCCCGATACATGACAAGCTTGAGCTCAAGAATCTTTCTATAGACCCGTCTCATGAGGAAAACTTTCGCGCATCGTACCTCTCGCCTTCGCTCGATCTCTTTTCGATGCTGATGCGGCACGATGAAGTTTTTCCCGTGCGAAGGGTTGCAACATCACTTCGTTCCATCCCGTCCTTCTAAAAGGAGACCCGCCTTTCTCACGAGCTTCATGTTCAGAACTCCTCCACCGCTCCCTCATATCCCGAGCTTTTCTATCCCTTCACATGGTCTAAAAACACGGTGCCAACCGTCGGACTCCCCGTATCGATTTCAAGTTGCCCTTTATCTTGTCTTTACAAGCGCTTGAAAATTCTGTATATTATTTTATGCCACCGTTCGGGTATCACGAGTCCAGCCAGCCATCGTTCCTTCAAAATATTCTGCGGAAACGGAAAGTCCCGTTTATCATCGGGCTTGCGTTCGTCGCCGTCCTTCTCGTGACATTCAGCAATAAGGGGTTGTTGAGGCGTATCCTCCTCGAAAGAGAGGTGCGTGAGAAGGAGGAAAAGGTCGTCGCTCTGCGGCAGGAAATTCGTGACCTGAATGTGAAACGCGATATGCTCCTTTACGATACTGCGACGATCGAACAGGTCGCGAGGGAAGCGCACGGGATGATATTGCCGTGCGAAGTCGTATACCGCATCGTGCCCTCCGACACGACGGCGTCACAATGATCGTCATCGGCATAGACATCGGTGGAACGGAAATCAAAGCCGGTCTCGTATCGTTGGGAGCAGGCGAAACACCCCAAAATGCCGACAGCGGTGAAAGGGTCCTCCACCGGCTTGCCGTTCCCACGAATGCAACGGGTGGTCCGTCAGCCGTCATCGAAGCGGTTCACCGCGTCGTGGGGGAATTGCTGAGACTATCCTCCGACTGCGGCAACGCCGCGCGTATCGGTATCGGGGTGCCGGGATCCGTAGACCACGAGAGCGGGGTCGTCCTTTGCCCCCCGAATCTCCCCGGCTGGGAACGAGTCCCCCTCGCCCGTATCGTCGAAGCGAAATGGGGTATGCCGGTGAGCATCGACAACGACGCGAATTGTGCGGCGCTCGCCGAAGCCCGATTCGGTGCGGGGCGCGGGCACCGTTCCTTCATCGCTTTGACACTCGGCACGGGTGTGGGGTCGGGCATCGTCCTGGACGGCGCACTCTACCGGGGCGAACGCGGATTCGGCGGCGAGTTCGGGCACATGACCATCGACTACAACGGCCCACAATGCAATTGCGGGAATACGGGCTGTGTGGAAGCGTATATCGGCGGTGCGTACATCCCGGGTAGGGCGCGAAGCTACCTCGCCCACCACCCGGAGAGTACCCTTTACGGCAGAGCTCTGGAAGAGCCCGGCTCGCTTACCCCGAAAATCCTCGCCGACGCGGCGGCAAGCGGGGACGAGGGAGCGCGGGCGTTTCTCCGAGAAACCGGCGAACTCCTCGGCATAGCCGTCGCTTCAGCCGTCAACCTCCTCGACATTCACGTTTTCGTTATCGGGGGCGGGATTGCCGGCGCTGGTGAGCCGCTGTTCGCGGGGATCGCGTCATCCGCCCGCTCCCACGTCCTATCGGTACACCGCGAGTCGATCCGCATTCTTCCCGCACGTCTCGGCAACGAGGCGGGAATGCTCGGTGCTGCTGCTCTCGCCGCCTCCTGACCCCTCTCACCATGCCGGTCCGGTGACGGAAGTCGCTGCATCGTCCGTCCTCCCGCCCGTTTCGAGGGTCGTGTCGCGGGTGCGCCGGTATGTTTCCTCGGTGACCCGGATGAAATGCTCCATGATGTTGAAGGTTCTCACCCCCTCGGTCCTGCGCCTCGTGTAGGCGCCGTCGGGGCGGAGTTCGTAGACATCCGCCTCCTCGTGGAGGTAGGGCGGGAGGATGTTCTCGAGAATATGCCGCTTGATGCCCTCGTCCTCCACGAGCGCCATCAGCTCGACGCGGCGGTCGAGGTTGCGCGGCATCCAGTCCGCACTGCCGATGTAGATTTCCGTGTCGGCTCCGCTCCCGAAGACGAACACCCGGCTGTGTTCGAGGAAGCGCCCGATCACGCTGCGCACCCGGATGTTTTCCGAAACGCCCGGGACACCGGGACGCAAGCAACAAATGCCGCGAACGACGAGGTCGATACGCACACCGTTCTGCGAGGCGCGGTAGAGGGCGCGGATGATCTGCCCATCGACCAGCGCGTTCATCTTGGCAATGATTCTCCCCGGCCGGTCCGGACGGTGGCGGCCGATCTCGCGATCGATGAGGCCCAACAGTCTCTTCCGCATCGAGATGGGTGCGACGATGATTTTCCTCCACTCCTTCTGGTGTGAATACCCCGTCAGGTAGTTGAACAGTGCGGAGGCGTCGTACCCCATTTCTTCGTTGCAGGTGAGGAGGCCGTAATCGGTGTAGAGGCGCGCCGTTGTTTCGTTGTAGTTGCCGGTGGAAAGGTGGACGTATGTGCGGAGGGCTTTCTTCTCGCGCCGAACGACGATGGCCACCTTGCAATGTGTTTTCAGGCCGAGGATGCCGTAGACGACGTGCACGCCCGCCCGCTCGAGTGCGCGCGCCCAGAGGATGTTGTTCTCTTCGTCGAAGCGCGCCTTCAATTCGACGAAAGCCGTCACCTGCTTCCCGTTCTCGGCCGCTCGGGCCAACGCTTTGACGATGGCGGACTCGCCGCCGCCCGCGCGGTAGAGGGTCTGCTTGATGGCGAGCACACGCGGGTCCTCGGCCGCCGTCTCGATGAAATTCACCACCGACATGAAGGAATCGTAAGGGTGATGGAGGAAAACGTCGCCTGCGCGCACGGCTTCGAAGATATCCGTGTCG
>JARYLZ010000039.1 GCA_029907355.1 Bacteroidota bacterium
GTACGACCGTGCTCACTCTGCGTTCGCGGAGTGGGACCCCGCAACGATCCGCTGGACCGACGTGCTCGAAGGGGCGCGATGGTTCCACGTCACGGGCATCACACCGGCCCTCTCGCCGGGTTGCGAGAAAGCCGTCCGCGAGGCCGTCCGCACCGCGAGGGAAATCGCCGTCCCGGTGAGCTTCGACCTCAACTACCGGCGAAATCTCTGGCCGCTCTCGCGCGCAAAAGAAACGCTTCAAGACCTCGCTTCGGCTTGCGACGTTCTGATTGCGAACGAGGAGGATGCGATCCTGATGTTCGATTTCGAACGTCCCGTCTCCGACCCCCATTCAGGGCGTATCGACGAGAGGGAATACGAACGTCTCGCCCGGCATATCGCCGCGCGGTGCGGCGTGCCGACAGTCGCGATCACTCTCCGCGAAAGCCTGTCCGCTTCGCGGAACGGCTGGTCCGGACTCCTCCTCCAGGCTGGTGCGCTCCATCGCTCGCGGCGCTATGAACTCGATGTCGTGGACCGAGTCGGCACAGGGGATGCCTTCACGGCCGGAATCATCCATGGGATACTGCTGGGTTGGGAAGGGGAGCGGACGGTCGAATTCGCCGCCGCCGCATCGGCGCTCAAACATACGATCGGGGGGGATTTCAACCCTGTCTCCGTCGACCAGGTAAACGCGGTCGCGAGAGGCGAACTCTCCGGCCGGGTGAAACGTTGACACCAAACCGATAGGGCATGAGCGGGCGACGGTACAGCACGAGGAAAAACGGAGCACACCATTCGGATTTCTTGGCGGAGAGGATCCTTCATGAATGACCCGACCGCATGCGCGCATGCGATATCCGAAGCGAAAATCGTGGCCGTCGTGCGCTTGGAGAACGCTTCTCATATTCTGAATGTTGCGGAAGCCCTTCTCAACGGCGGTGTCCGGGCGATCGAAATCACCATGACCACAGGCGGTGCCCTGGCAGGGATCGAAGCGCTCGCACGCGATTTCCCCGAAGCGATCGTCGGGGCGGGGAGCGTCCTCGATGCGGGAACGGCGATGGATGCGGTTTCCGCAGGCGCCGTTTTCGTGGTCAGTCCCGTTACCCTCCCGGAGGTGGTTCACATGGCTCATTCCTGCGGGGCCGCCGCAATCCCCGGTTCATTTTCGCCGACGGAAGTGTTCACGGCCATGCAGGCGGGAGCCGATATCGTGAAGGTGTTTCCGGCCGATGTCCTCGGCCCGTCCTATATCCGAGCGTTGAGGGCCCCCATGCCGGGACTTCGGCTCATGCCGACAGGAGGGGTAACGCCGGAAAACGCAGGCGAATGGGTCAAAGCGGGGGCATGTGCGGTCGCCATCGGCACGGCGCTCGTCCCACCCTCCGCAGTCGCTTCGGGGGATTTCGAGGAAATAAGCCGACGTGCGCGGCGAACTGTGGAAAGCGTAACCGCGTAATTCGAAAAAGGATATGGGCAACTGTTACCCCTCGATCCGCAGTGGGGGAAACGAAGGATTTTACGTGGGATGAGAACTCCAATGAAGAATTTTTTCCCGGGGATATTTTCTATTGAAATTCGTGGAAAAAACAAGTAACGTTCCGTTCGAAATACATTTCATCTTGTCGGTTCAACGCCCTGTTTCCTATCAACATTTGATACGCGATCCAATAGTTCTCCTCTTCGACGCTCCGCGTTCCTCGAGGTAATTCTTCCCCCCGGTACTATCGCGGTGGAATGAAACGGCGAGGTGCGCGGGCTCATGACAGAGATAAGCTGTCGGAGATATTCAGTTCGGGAACTCTTTTTCCTGTCATACAACTCTTACAGGAGCAGCCATGACAACGCAACCCCGTTTCGAGTCTCACCGTGCCCGGCATGCATTGCTCGCCTGTGTGCTCGCCATCGGACTCTCGTCCGCGGGCGCATTCGCCCAGCTCTCGGGCACGTACACGATCCCCGGCTCGTATGCGACCATCGCCGCGGCGATCACGGCGCTCAACACGTCGGGTGTCAGCGGGCCGGTCGTCTTCAATGTCGCCGCCGGGCATACGGAGACGGCGGCCAACCTCGTCCTGACGACGACAACCTCCAATGCGACGAACACGATCACGTTCCAGAGGTCGGGGACGGGAGCCAACCCTCTCATCACGGCTGCGGCAGGGACGGGTTCCTACGACGGGATCATCGAGATCGAGGGGACCGACTACGTCACGTTCGACGGCATCGACCTCCAGGAGAACACGGTAGCGAACACGACTTCCACGACGCAGATGGAGTATGGGTACGGCATTTTCGCGGCCAGCGCCACGAACGCCTCGCAGAACATCACGATCAAGAACTGCCTGATCCGCATAAACGGCACCGCCACAACGACGTACGGGATTATCCAATACCAGCGGAACGCTTCGGGGACTTCCTACACGCCGTCGGCGGCATCCGGTGTCATCAGTAACTGCTCGTATTACCTGAACACGATCGTCGACACGAAATACGGCATCTATATCTACGGGAACAGCACAACGTCGTGGTACGGTACGGGCAACACCGTCGGCGTCGGCGGGGGCAACACCATCACGAACTTCGGTACGGGCGGCGGATATGGGATCTATACCGTTTATCAGGCGAACATGACCGTCACGCAGAACAACCTGACGAGTGTGGCGGGGGCATCCAGTACCTTGTACGGCATTTACATTTCGACGGCGACGAGTGCGAACACGACCGTCAGCTTCAACACCATCACCGTCACCGGGAACTCCTCGACGTACGGCATTTACAATACATCGGGTTCCACGGCCGCAGGGAACACAGTGAGCATCAACGACAACATGCTGATGAACTGCTCGTCGGGTTCGACGTTCTATGGCATTTACAATTCGGCCTCACCGGCGAACTCGAACATATACAACAATACGGTGCAGAACCTGTCGAACACATCGTCGTCGTCGACATATGTCATCTATACGTCGGGCGCGGCGACGAATCAGGTTATCCACCACAACACGATCCAGCAGTGCACGGCAACCTCGACGAGCACGTTCTATTGCATATACAACACCGGTGGAGCAGCCAACCTTTCGGTCTACGACAACACCATCACGCAGAACACGTCTGGGGGCACCATTGCGGGGTTCTACATGAGCGGCGCGTCGGTGACGACGAACTCGCACATTTACAATAACACGATACAAGGGTTGACGTCGACGGGTACCGGCAGCGTCTATGGGATCTACCACGCGGCGTCTTCCAGCACGGCATCCGCAAAAGTATACGGGAACACCATCTCGGGCCTTGCAACGGGCGGGAATTACGCATACGGTATCCTCGCCGGGAGCGCTGTGACGTACGAGGTCTACAAGAACCGCATCTACGACGTGAGCACGACCTCCACCGCATCGAGCGTCTACATGTACGGCATATATGTATCCTCGGCGACGAATACGACGGTGCACAACAATTACGTTTCGGATATCCGCTCGCCGGGCACGTCCACCGTACCAACGCAACCGATGGTCTGCGGCCTCTTCAACGGCGCTGCGTCCGGGAACGTGAACTTCTACTACAACACCGTCTACCTCGACGCCGTGCCGACGGGATCGAACGTGCTCTACAGCTCGGCCGCATACAGCGATACCGGTTCGACGACGACGCTGCGCAACAACATCCTCGTCAACGAGAGCCAGCACGGCGGCGGCCTGGCGACGGCGTACTGGCGTTCCTCGACGACGCTCACGACGTACTCGACGTCTTCGAACAACAACTGTTTCCGTGCCGGCACGCCGGGCACGAACAATCTCATCTACTACGACGGGACCAATTCCGACCAGACAATCGCGGCATGGCAGACGCGCGTGAACCCGGCGGACGGGGTTTCCTTCACCGAACTGCCGCCGTTCGTCAACCGGGCGACGAAGCCCTACGACCTACACCTGGTGACGAACATCGCGACGGGCTGCGAGAGCGGGGGCGGCACGATCAGCGGGATCACGACCGACTACGACGGCGACTTGCGGTACGGTGCGACGGGATACTCGGGCGCGGGGACGGCGCCAGACGTCGGCGCCGACGAGAACGACTTCACGCCCCAGCCGTGCTCGGGCACGCCGGTGGGCGGCACTGCCGTCATCGCCACGTCACCGCTGTGTCTCGGTCGGCCTGCCATCATTGTGCTGCAGGGCGCGTCGTCCCAGCCCGGCATTACCTATCAGTGGGAGGAGTCGGACGATGACGGCGTATCGGATCCCTGGGCTCCCGTGACCGGCGGGTCGGGTGCGACGACGACGACGTACACGACGCCGAACCTCTCGGACACGATCTACTACCGCTGCAAGGTGACGTGCACGAATTCGTCGCTCTTCTCGTACAGCACGTCGGTCGGTCTCCTCGTCTTCGCGATGTCCGGTGTCTACACGATCAACTCGGCGCTCCCGACAGGCGGGACGAACTTCCAGAGCTTCAACGCCGCGATCACATCCCTGACGACGTACGGCATCTGCGGTGGTGTCACGTTAAACGTCGTTCCGGGGTCCGGGCCTTACACGGAGCACCTCTCGATCCCGCCCATCACGGGTGCGAGCCCCACGGACACGGTGCTCTTCAACGGGAACGGGGAAATCCTCCAATGGGCGCCCACGTCGGCCGATTATTCCATCATCGACCTGAACGGCTGCGACTACGTGACGTTCGACAGCCTCACCGTCAAGGGTCTCGATGTCACGTACGGCGCGGCGTTCCTCCTGCGGAACCAGGCAAACTACAACAGGATCCGGAACTGCACGATCGACCTCGATACGCTCACGAGCACCTCGAGCTATTCGGCGTTCCTCGCGGCGACGAGCTCGCTGACCAGCCTGACATCGGGAGCGAACAACGCGAACTACTGCGAGTTCCGGAACAACACATGCCTCGGGAACGCGAACGGGCCATATTACGGTGTGACCTTCTCGGGGGTGAGCGGGACTCCGCTCGCCGGTAACGTGGTCGCGGGAAACACGATGACAATGTACTATTACGGTGTGCGCCTGTATTACGTGACCGGCAGCCAGGTTGTCGACAACACGATTCTCGACTTCTACTATTACGGCGTGTATCTCGGTTACACGACCAATACGACCATCGGGCGCAACGACATCACGCGCCCCACGCGCTCGACCGTGACGAGCACGTATGCCATGTACCTCACGACGGGTTGCGCGGCGATGGTCATCGAGAAGAACCGGATCCACAACCTCTTCGGCGGTGCGCTCACCTCGACGAGCTCGCAATACGGCATCTACGTTTCATGCAACCCGACGGCAGGGAACGAGAACCTCATCAAGAACAACCTCTTCTACGACTTGAACGGCGAGGGGACGATCTACACCATCTATTCCAGCACGGCGACCTACCTGTGGATCTACCACAACACGATTTCTCTCGATTACACGGCATCCGCCTCGACATCGACGACGTACGGGTTATACTCGTCGACGACATCGACGCCGGGCCCCGAGTTCGTGAACAACAACGTGACGATTTCG
Source organism: Bacteroidota bacterium (assembly GCA_029907355.1). Lineage (GTDB taxonomy): Bacteria > Bacteroidota > Ignavibacteria > SZUA-365 > SZUA-365 > JARYLZ01. The sequence continues at coordinate 5,505 of JARYLZ010000039.1, forward strand.
CGCGGGGGAACGGGGACCAAGTACGCCATCTACCTGTCGAGCGCGTCGGGTTCGCTCACGAGCAACTACAACAATTTGCGTTTGAACGCGGCCGCGGGGACGCAGAACGTCGGGTACAAAGGAGCGGTTTACGCAACGCTCGCGAACTGGCAGACGCTGGGGTACGACCTGAACAGCGTGCAGGTGGATCCGCTCTATGAGAACCCGGGGGGCGGCAACTTCAAGCCGCAGAACGCCGCGATGAACAATATCGGGACGAACCTCTCGACGGCGGGGTGCGCGTGCGTGACGGACGACATCCTCGGCCAGCCGCGCAGTACGACCCCCGATCCCGGGGCTTACGAGTTCACGCCGATTCCCATGTCGTACGTCTCCTCGACCTGTACGCAGGGCTTGGGACCCGTCGCGCGCGGATCGGCGAACCAGAAAATCCTCGGCATCGAGATCGTGACGACCGGATCCGCCTCTCCTTTGTCGGCAACGTCTTTCACGTTCAACACGAACGGCACGACGTCGACGTCGGACATCGCAGCGGCAAAGGTCTACTACACGGGGACATCCTCGACCTTCGCGGCGACGAACCAGTTCGGGTCGACGGTCGCCTCGCCGAGCGGCACGTTCGTCGTGACGGGCTCGCAGCAGCTCTTGCCGGGGACGAACTACTTCTGGCTCGCATACGACGTCTCGGCGACCGCGACGACCAATAACTTCCTCGACGGCGAGTGCACCTCGCTGAATGTGGGCGGGGCACAGACGCCGACGGTCACAGCGCCCGCCGGGGCTCGCCTCATCCTCGGGCCGCTCGCCGGTGCGTACACGGTAGGGGTCGGCGGTCTCTTCCCCTCGTTATCGGACGCATTCGCTTTCATCGGGACGGTCGGACTGAGCGGGAACACGGTTCTGAGCGTGATCAGCGACATTGCCGAGCCTGCTCCCGCCGTCTTGAACGAGTGGGTCGAGACGCCGCCGTCGAGCAACTACACGCTGACGATACAGCCTGCGGGCACATGGACCGTATCGGGCAACTTCGGCGGGGCGGCGCTCATCAAGCTCAACGGGGCGGACCGGGTAACGATCGACGGGCTGAACACCGGCGGGAATGCCCTGACACTCAAGAACGTGTCGAACCTGGCGAACAGCGCCGTGATCTGGATCGCGAGCCTCGGGACGGGGGCAGGCGCCGTGAACAACACGATCCGGAACTGCACGATCGTGGGTGGGAGCAACAGCACGACGTCGACGTTCGGGATCTACGCAGCCGGGACGACCATCTCGACGTCGGGTACCGGCGCGAACAACAACAACCTGACGATCCAGGGGAATACCGTCAAGACCGTCTTCTACGGGATTTACGTGCGCGGCGGTTCGGGTTCCTCGGCCAATTCCGGCTTGGTGATCACGCAGAACGCGGTCGGTTCGAACACGGCCTCGGAGTACGTCACCTACCGCGGCATCGACATCACGGGGGCGAACCCGCCGCAGATCACGCAGAACACCGTCTTCAACCAGCAGATCTCCTACAGCGGCAACCTTTCCGCCATCGAGATCGGGAGCGACGTGAACGGGGCGCTCGTCAGCCGGAACACGATCTACGGTATGCGCAACCCGAGCACGAGCGGGTACGGCGTCTACGGCGTCAATGTCAGCGGCTCGAACGCGACGAACGTCGAGATCAGCAACAACATGATTTACGACCTCTCCTGTTACGGAGACGGAGCGAGCACGACGTACAACCCCTTCGGCATCCGCCTCGCGGGAGGTTCCAACATCAAGGTGTACTTCAACAGCGTGCACTTCTACGGTCCCTGGCTGGGCGGAACGTCAGGGACGGAGTTCAGCGCACCCCTGTGCATCACGACGAGCAGTGTCACGGGGACAGACGTGCGCAACAACATCTTCGTCAACTCGATGACGGGTACGAGTTCGGAGAAAGCGTACTGCGTGTACGCCGTTTCGGGCGTCACCTTCTCCGCCATCGATTACAACGATTACTACCCGAGCGGGACATACGCCGTCCTCGGCTACCTCGGCGCTGACGTGACGAGCCTGGGAGTGTGGCGCACGGCGACCGGGCAGGACGCCCACTCGGTCAGCGTCAACCCGTCGTTCGTGTCGAATACGAACCTGCACATCGGGTCGGGTTCGACGCCCAACCAGCTCGAGTCGGGCGGGACGGTCATCACCGGCCTCGCGTACGACTACGACAACGATGTGCGGCCCGGCCCGAGCGGATCCACGAACGGCGGCGCGATCAGGCCGGACATCGGCGCCGACGAGTTCGACGGCGCGGTGCTCGACCTCTTCCCGCCGGACATCGCGTACACGCCGCTCCTGACGGGACTGGCGGGGTCGAGCCGGACGCTCCTGAACTTTGCGGACATCACCGATCTCAGCGGCGTCAATACGTCGCTCGGGACGCGTCCGCGGATCTACTACAAGAAGACCACCGACGCGAACACGTATGTGGGCAACACGAGCACGGACAACGGGTGGAAGTGGGTCGAGGCGCTCAACACGAGCTCGCCGTTCAATTTCACGATCGATTACACGATCATCTACGGCGGGTCGGTCACGGTGGGCGACACGATCCAGTACTTCGTCATCGCGCAGGACAACGCGTCGACGCCGAACGTCGGCGTGAAGACCGCCGTGCTGAACAGCGCGCCGACGAGCGTGGTGCTCGGCGCAGGGAACTTCCCGGCGACGGGGACGAACTCGTACCCGATCGGCGGAGCCTTCTCCGGGACGGTCAACGTGGGGACAGGGCAGACGTACACGTCGCTGACGGGCAACGGGGGGCTGTTCCAGGCAATCAACGGCTCCGTGCTCAGCGGCGACGTCGTCGTCAACATCACGTCCGACCTGACGGAAGACGGCACGCACGCCCTGAACGAGTGGTCTGAGAGCGGTGCGGGCAACTGGCGGGTCCAGATCCAGCCGAGCGCGGCGGTCGAGCGGGTTATCTCGGGATGGGTCGGTGCGAGTATGATCCGGCTCAACGGCGCGAAACGGGTAACCATCGACGGCAGTTACAGCGGGAGCGGCCGTTACCTGCGATTCCGCAACGGGCACACGTCGTACCCGACGATGGAGCTCCTAAACGGCGCGACGAACGACCGCATCCTCAACTGCATCATCGAGGGCGGCAACACGAACGCGTCGAGCGGCGTCGTGGTGTTCGGCGCCTCGGCGACGGGGAACTCGAACAACGCGCTGGTCGGCTGCCACCTCCGCGACCGGTCGGACTCCGCCTACGTGCCGGCGAACCTCGTGTACTCGTCCTCGTCGGCGAACAGCGCGGACACGCTGAAGGACAACGCGCTGTACAACTTCACGAACTACGGGGTCGCCGCTTCCGCTTGCGGCAACGACTGGCGGATTCTCTCGAACGCGTTCTACCAGACGGCGTCCCGCTCGACGTCGCAGCGGGCCGTATCGTTCCTCGGGGGCGGCGGTCACGCCGTGATCGCGAACAACATCGGCGGTTCGGCGTCCGACCGTTCGGGGACGCCGTGGACGACGTCCTCGAGCTTCTACGGCATCTACATGACGACGGGGACGGCCCAGACGACGGTAACGCAGAACGTTTTCGGGAATTTCAACTGCAGCGGGTTCTACGGCGTCTATCTCACATCGGGCAGCCATAACGTCTCCAACAACCGGTTCGGTCATACGGCGGCCTCCACCGACACGGTGTATTCCTCCGGCGTCATCTACGGCATCTACAATTCGGGAGCGACAGCGCTCACGGCTTCGAGCGACACGATGGGCTACATGACGAGCACTTCTTCTGTTTACCCGATCTACTGCTCGACGGGGGACAATACCATCACGGGGAACAGCATGATTCATCTCTCCGGTGCGAGCACGATGTACGGCATTTACGCGACTGGGTCGGGGACGAACGTCATCAACGGCAACACGATGACGGACATGACGTCGGCGAGCACGTTCTACGGGATCTACGTCCCGGCGACGGGCACCAATACGATCACGGGCAACACGCTGTCGCAGCACACGGGCGGCAGCACGATGTACAACATCTACCTGACGGGGAGCGGGGCATACTCCGTCGTGTCGTCGAACACCATCAACCAGGTGAGCACGAACGGGACGTTGTACGGCATCTACACGTCGGGCACGACGCCGACGATAGCCGTCACGAACAACTTGCTCCAGGACGTCGTCAACAACACCACGTCGACCTCTACAATCGCCGGCATATACATCGCAACGACCGGCACGAACATCGTGGCGGGCAACACCCTCCGGAGACTGGTGCAGAACTCCAGTTCGACTACGCCGACGGCGTCGTTGTACGGAATTTACCTGACACCTGCCGGGCTGTGGAACTCCGTCATGGGGAACACGCTCGACTCGTTGACAAACGTGACCTGCCAGGGCACGATCCGGGGCATCCTCAGTTCGAGCTCCAGCGGGACGACGATCGCGAACAACACGATTTCGCGGCTGTGGTCGCAGAACAACGAAGTCCCGCCGGTCATCAACAAGGGTGTCGTGTACGGGATCCAGGTGAGTGCCGGCGTGGATACCCTGGTGAACAACACGATTTACTCCCTCCACTCGGCGTACGACACGCTCGCGACGACGTTCGGTATGCTCGGGATCGCGTTGAGTTCGGCCACGTCGAACCACGTCGTCGAGGGGAACACGATCTACGGCATCTGCAACCACCACAAGGGGACACTCCCGCATGTTATCGGCGGGTTGTACGTTGCGAGTACGTATTCGCCGTCCGTCGTCCGGAAGAACAGGATATACGACATCATTTCCGACGGCACGGGCACGGGCGCGGCGGGACCGTGGGTGATGGGCATCTATGCCGGAGCGAACTGCAACGCCGTGTGGAGCAACAACATGGTTTCCCTCGGATCCACGCTCGAGAACGACTGCATCATCTACGGGATCGGCGATGCATCTGGGATGACAAACGCGTGGTATTACAACTCCGTGTTCGTCGGCGGGACGGCGTCGACGGGGACGAACCCCTCCATGGCGTTCGTGCGGACGGGCCAGACGGCGGTTTCCGTGGTCGACAATCTCTTCTACAACACGCGCCGCGGCGGGACGGGGTCTCACTACGCGATCGCGAACACCGCCGCGACGCCGGCGACGGGGTGGAACACGTCCGACTACAACCTCCTCGCATCGGACTCGGCCACGACCATCGGTTTGTGGGGGACGACGCCGTGCACGTTCCCGGTGTGGCGCACGAGCTCCGGGACGGACACCTACAGTCTGTGGGAGCTGACGGCGACCTTGACCCCGTCGAGTCTGTTCACGAACGCAGCGGCCGGCGACCTGTCGATCGTGGCGACCAACCCGAACTGCTGGTACGTGAACGGGAAGGGTGCGGCCGGCTCGATTTCGGGGAACATCGCGGACGACTACGGTGCGACGAGCGTACGGTCGACGACGTTCGGGTTCGCGACGGACATCGGGGCGGACGAGTTCACGACGAGCACGACGCCGCCGGCAGCGACGGCATCGGGTGCGCCGCAGAACAGCGGGACGACGACGTACACGTTCGCGGGCCAGCCCCTGGCGGTCATCGCGTGGGGTTCCGGCGGGACGGTGCCGACGGCGATCGACTTCCGGTACTACTCGGGCGCGAACCCGCCGCCGCCGCTGGCCGGCAACTACAGCAACGCGTATGCGGCCATCACCGCGACGGGAGGGAGCGGGTACACGTACGACATCACGTTCGGGTACTCGCCGGCATGGCTCGGGACGATCAGCGCACCGTACAACATCCGCCTGGCGAAGCGCGACGTGGGGATCTGGTCGTTCCTGTCGGGCTCGACGGTGGACACGTCGACGAAGACGGTGACGGCGACGGGTTTGACGTCGTTCTCGGAGTTCGCGCTCACGGACGTGACGAACCCGCTGCCGATGGAGCTGGTGTCGTTCGCGGCGCGGCTGGAGGGGAGCCGGGTGCGTTTGACGTGGAAGACGGCGAGCGAGTTGAACAGCCTGCGGTTCGAGGTGGAGCGGCGGATACCGGGCAGTGCGTGGGAGACGGTAGGGATGGTGGAGGCCCACGGGACGACCGACCGGCCGCACGAGTACGAGTTCGTGGACGAGCGGTTGCCGGAGGCGTCGGAGTACGCGTACCGGTTGAAGATGGTGGACCGGGACGGCACGTACGAGTACTCGGCGGAGGTGCGCGTGGTCCGGGTGCGTGTTGACGAGTTCCGGATCGTGGAGGCGTACCCGAACCCGTTCGGGGAGCGTTCGACGGTGACGTTCACGCTGCCGGCGGAGTCGTACGTGACGGTGCGCGTGGTGGACGTTGCGGGGCGTGAGGTCGGAGCGGTGTACGACGGGGTTCTTCCCTCCGGCGTGCACGCGATGATGGTGCCGGGTAGCGGGCTGTCGGACGGCGTGTACACGTGCGTGGTGACGGCCGGTTCTTCGGTGCGGACCGTCCGCCTCGTACGCACGCGCTGAACCGAACACATCTCTCGCGAGAGAAGCGAACGGCCGTCCCATCCGGGACGGCCGTTCGTGTTTTCCCTGTTCCATTTTCCATGGGAATCCTTCCTTGCTGCGTTCCTGCCTTTGACGTACTTTTCAAATACGAAATCTGCCACATACGAATCGCCGAGGTCGTCATGGAGAAAAGAGTTTTCCTCCGTCAGGCGAAGTCCCGTTTGATCGTCACAACGGCCATGATGTTGTTGGCAATGGGGTGGACCGCATTCTCCCAATTGTCGGGCGTCAAGACCATACCCGGCAATTATGCGACGATACAGGCTGCCATCGCAGACCTGAACCTGTACGGAGTCGGGTCGGGAGGCGTGACGTTCAACGTCGCGGCCGGCCATGCCGAAACGTTCACCAGTCCCACCGCCGGCCATATCACGACGACGACGAGTTCGCCCGGCGCCCCCATCGTCTTTCAAAAATCCGGAACGGGTGCCAACCCCCTCATCACGTCGGGGACGGGGACGGGGACCACGGACGGCATCATCGTCATCACGGGGACCAGCTATATCACGTTCGACGGTATCGACGTCCGCGACAACCCCTCGAACACGAACACGACGACACAGATGGAATGGGGCTACGCGTTGGTGAAGAAGAGCGCAGGCACGATGTACAACGGATGCCAGTATGCCGTGATCCGAAACTGTTCCATCACGTTGAACACATCCAACACGTCGACGGTCGGGATCAAGCTGGGGAACCACCTTGCGACATCCACGACTTCGCTGACCCTCACGTCTCCGGCCGAAGCGCACAACAACTGCCGCATCTATAACGACACGATCGTCAGCGCGTACAACGGCATCCGGGCGGAAGGGTATTCGGCATCCGCGCCGTACACCCTCTACGACCAGAACAATAATATCGGCGGAGACGGGGGAAACGTCATCATGGGTTTCGGGGGAGCGTCGTCCACGGCGTATGCCGTGTACACGTCCTACCAGAACAATCTCACCGTCGCGAACAATATCATCACGGGGGGAACGGGAACCACCGGGACACTCTACGGGATCTGCCTCTCGACGGCGACGAACGCTTCGGCGAGTGTCAGGGGCAACATCGTCAATGTGACGGGTTCGTCAACGGTATACGCGATATACACATCGGCCGGGTCGAGCGGGACGGGCAACACGATACGAATCTGCGCGAACATGGTGCGCGATTGCTCGGCCGCGGGCACGCTCGGCGCTGTATACAACGCTGGCACGCCGGCTTGGCTCGTCATCGACAGCAACACCGTCCGGAAATGCGTCACGACGAGCACGCTCTACGGCGTGTACCTGAGCTCCACGGCGACCGCCGTTTCGCGCATCACGGACAACCTGCTCGACTCGCTCATCTCGACAGGCGCGAGCACGGCGTATGGGATCTACCACAACGGCGCATCGACGACCTATGCCGTGACGAGCGGCAACACCATTCGAACCCTGCGGTCCACGGGCGGGAGCGGAACGGTATACGGGCTTTACGTCACGACATCCCTTGCGCACGAGGTGTACAAGAACCGCATCTCCGACATTCTCTCGCGGACGGGGACTGTCCGAGGCATTTACATCGGCGCCGCGAACGTTACGACCATCGTCAACAACATCGTATCCGAAATCTACTCCCCCGAGGGGACGGCGGGAGGAACCTCCGCATCGGTGGGGGGGATTTGGAACAATGCGGGTTCGGGCATGGTGCGGCTGTACTACAACACGGTGTACCTCGATGCTTCCAGCACCGGGATCAACTTCGGTTCGACTGCCGTTTACGCGAATACCGGTTCCACGACGGAAATGCGCAACAACATCCTGGTCAACCTCTCCAGCCCCGGGATGGGTTCCGCATCGGCCAGCACGGTCGTTTACACGCGGAGTTCGACCAGCATCGGGACCTATGCGGTGACGTCCGACAACAACTGTTACTTCGCGGGGACGCCGTCGGCATACCGGCTCATCTACTACGACGGGACGAACAGCGATCAAACCCTCGCCCAATTCCGGCTACGCGTCGGCCATCCGAGGGATATCCGATCGGTGACCGAGAGCGTACCCTTCATCAACACGGCTTCACCCCCGTACAATCTCCACCTCTCGTCTACGGTCCCGACGCAGTGCGAGAGCGGTGCTCTTCGCATCACGTCGCCCGTCACGGTAACGGATGACTGCGACGGCAATCCGCGACAGGGTGAGGCCGGATATACGGGCACCGGCCTGGCGCCGGATATCGGTGCGTACGAGGGGAACTACACGGCGAACGACCTCACGGGACCTGCCATCCTGTACACGCCGCTCGGTGCGGGCATCGTCGCCTCGACGAGGCAATTCCCCGGCGTCGAGATCACGGACGTGCACGGGGTCGACACGACCTCCGGTACCCGTCCCCGCCTCTACTATAAAAAAGGCGCACTCTACAACGAGTGGAACGGCAACACGAGCGCGACCCCGGGATGGAAATGGGTCGAAGCCAACGGTCCAGCCTCTCCCTTCGATTTCACGATCGATTACTCGCGGTTGCCCGGCGGCGCGGTAGCGGCAGGAGACACGATCTTCTACTTCGTCGTCGCACAGGACCGCTGGACGACACCGAACGTCGGCATCACGCGAGGGACGTTCGCGGCACAGCCTGCGAGCGTAGCGCTCACCGCTTCCGCCTTTCCCATCGGCGGTTCGACGGATTTCTTCGTGATCGGCGGCGGGCTGCGAGGCGTCTACACCATACCCGGTTCGTACCCTTCGTTGACGGGCGCAAACGGCTTCTTCGCATCCGTCAACAACAGGACATTGACGGGTGACGTCGTCGTTCTCGTCACGGACAGCGTGTACGAGGACGGGACCGTTGCCCTCGGGCCCGTTTCCGTCGAACCCCCAGGGGCGCCGTTCGGGATCCGCATCCAACCCGACACGAACATCGTCCGCACCCTGTTTTCCCGCAGTGCGAACGGCATGATCCGCCTCGACGGTGCGGACCGAGTCACCTTCGACGGCCGGTTCGGCGGCGGGGGGCGCTACCTCCGGCTCGTCAACGCAGGGACGGCGAACAGCGTCATTTCGTTCCAGTCCGACGCGTGCTATGACACCGTGCGCTCGTGCATCATCGAGGGGAACAACACGACCACGGCGGGGAACGCCGCCTGCGGCGTCGTTCGGATCGGTACCGGGCTGGTGACGGGGAACGACAGCCTCGTCATCATGGGCAATATCATCCGGAACCGTTCCGATTCCGCCGGCAGTCCGACGACCATGATTTACGCGGCCGGCACGCACGGGGCGTTCAACTCGGACATCCTGATAAAGGAAAACGATATCCTGAATTTCACCACTTACGGCATCTGTGTTTACAACGTCGGGAACGGAAACGGTTGGGTGATCAGCAACAACCACTTCTACAACACGACCGGCACACCGCTGACGGCAGCGGTGTACTTCATCTATTTCGTGCCGCAGGCGGTGTCGAGCGGGAATACGATCAGCGGGAACTTCATCGGGGGTACGGCACGGCAGTGCGGCGGCGGGCCGCTCCAGAACAGCGCCTCGGCGAACTGTTACGGCATCGCTGCGACGGTGGGTCTCGGCGCGCCGACGTCCATCCAGGGCAACACGATTCGGAACCTCTCGTTCACGAACACGAGCGGGACAGGACTTTTCTACGGAATTTACGTCAATGGAGGAACGGCGGATATCGGCACGGTGACCGGCAACGTCATCGGCGACCCGGTGAAAGCGGCGAGCATCTTATCGGCCCAGTCCGGCACGCTCTATGGGATTTACACGCTCGCCCCCGGTCCGGTGAACATTTGCAACAACATCGTTGCGAACATCAAAGCGACGAACACCGGTTCGTATTCCATGGGGGGGATCCATCACGGCGGAGGCACCCCCGTGATTCGCAATAACAGGGTCACCGACCTCGAGTCCGCCTCCGGCGCGACGACGAGTGCGCCGAGCGCGATGTTCGGCATCATGTCGAGCTCGAGTGCACCGACCCAGCTCATCGAGGAGAACATCGTCGAACGTCTCACGAATACCGGTGGTGGAACCCCGGGGTCCGCCGCGACGTCCTGCCATGGGATTATCCTCACGGGGGCCGCCTCGAGCGGATTCATCAAACGGAATGCCGTCAATGGGCTCGCGAACACCAGCACGGGATCCGCATCCATCGTCGGGATGCGGGTCGCAGCGGGGAATTGGACGTTCGCCGATAACATGATCGCCCTGACGAACGGGACGAATACCAACAGTCCCACCGTCTGCGGCATCCTGGACGAAGTAGGCGGGGGAGGGTTCTGCCGGTACTTCTACAATACCGTCGCCATCGGCGGTTCGAACGGGACGACATCGGCCCATTCCCAGGCATATCTGCGTGCCGTCTCGACGAACGTATCCCACGCGAACAACATCTATTACAATGCGCGCGGTGGCGGGGGGAACCACGTCGCGTACGGTTCCGTGGTGACAGGGGGATGGGCTTCGGATTTCAATTTCCTCGTTTCGCCGGACACCTCGCGCCTCGCCCTCTGGAACAACGTCCCGTACGGTTTCCCCCTCTTCCGGCGGAACAGCGGTGCGGACACGTACAGCCTCACCGCAGCAGCGAGCGCCGTCCCCGCCGCGGCATTCTTCACCGGCTTTTCGACGGGAAACCTGGGCATCGACTCGACGAACGCGCTCTGCTGGTACGTGAACGGCAAGGGCGCAGCGGGTTCGATCGCGGGGAACATCGCCGACGATTTCACGGCGGCGAACGTGCGTTCGACGACGTTCGGTTTCGCGACGGACATCGGCGCGGACGAGTTCTCGACGAGTACCGCCCCGCCTCCTGCAGCGGCGTCAGGCGCGCCGCAGAACAACGCGACGACGACCTATAGCTTCGCGGGACAGCCCCTCGCATCCATAACGTGGGGGTCGGGGGGGACGGTGCCGAGCGCGATCGATTTCCGGTACTATTCGGGCTCCAATCCGCCGGGACCGCTTGCGGGCAATTACAGCAACGCCTATGCCGCCGTGACGGCGACAGGCGGGAGCGGGTATACGTACACCATGACGGTCGGATATTCGCCGGCGTGGCTCGGCACGATCAGCGCCCCCTATAACATCCGCTTGGCAAAGCGCGACGGCGGCGTCTGGGCCTTCCTCCCGGGGTCGACCGTGGATACGGCGAGCCAGACCGTCACGGTGGCCGGCCTGACCTCCTTCTCGGAGTTCGCGCTGACGGATGTGACGAACCCGCTCCCGATGGAGTTGGTGTCGTTCACCGCGCAGCTGGTGGGGAACCGAGTGCGCCTGGTATGGAAGACGGCGAGCGAACTGAACAGTCTCCGCTTCGAGATCGAGCGTCGGACACCGAGCGGTGTGTGGCAGGTGATCGGTGTGGTGGATGCCCACGGCACGACAGACCGGCCGCACGAGTACGAGTATACGGATGAGAACCTGCCGGAATGGAATGCGTATGTGTACCGGCTGAGGATGGTAGACCGCGATGGGACATGCGAGTACTCGTCGGAGGTGTGCGTAGTACGGTCGCGTGCGAATGAGTTCCGGGTGTTGGGAGCGTACCCGAACCCATTCGCAGAAACGTCGGTCGTGTCGTTCGCTCTGCCTGCCGAGTCGTACGTGACGGTCCGTCTGGTGGATGGAACGGGCCGAGAAGTACGGACGCTGTACAGCGGGATCCTCCTCCATGGGATCCACGCCATGGCACTTTCCGGGCGCGGTTTGGCTGAAGGCGTGTACACGTGCGTCGTGACGGCAGGAACGTCGTTGCGAACGGTCCGCATCGTGCGTGTGTGGTAAATGAGAACTGCTCGTCTAAGGAAACGCAACGGGCTGTCCGTTGTCAGGACCCTTACGTTCGCATGCCGCTCAGGTCGAGTCGCGCAATTCGGCGAGGATGGAACGGGCCCGCTCGACGAATCGGGGTAGGGCTTCCGCGACACAAGGCGTGAGCCCTTCGCGGATGGAATACGGGTCTTCGACTTCCATGGCCAGGACGCGGATGTCGCTCGGGAAACGGAGCTCGAGGCGTTCGGCGAGATCGAGGACTTCCGGCAGGCCGGCGTAATGCGGCGAAGGTGCGATGACGCGCCGGAATTGCGCCGTGTCCATTTCGATGATGGTGCCCGGCGGACACGTGCCCGTTCTGATGGAATCCAGGATCAGAGCGCGGTCGTATCCCTCGAGGATTTCGACGAGCGCGAGTCCCGCTTCGGATGATTCCTCGACTGCGATGCATGCATCGTCGAGCATACCGCGGAGAATACGTACCGCCGCGATACCGATCCCGTCGTCCCCGCAGATGTCGTTCCCCAGGCCCAGGACAATGATTTTCGCAGGTGGAAGTGAGCTCAAAGGGATGCCCTTCTCCGGCGTGGATCGCCTAAACGGTCGCATTCCATGAAAGGAAACGGCTTCCGGTTCGCACCGGAAGCCGTGGCTATGTCGAAAAGGTCGAGCGACGGTTGGAGGGGGCTCATCGCCGGAGTTCCTGCACGATCGTTCCGTCCGGAGCATGGATGTATGCCACGAGCGGCATCTGGCCGGGGAGGCTGTGCGTGGCGCAGGCGTGGCACGGGTCGTAGGCGCGGAACGCCATCTCGATCTTGTTGAGCAGCCCCTCGTTGACGACGCCGTTGTGTATCATGCCGCGGGCGGCTTTTTCGACGCTCATCGCCATACGGGCGGAATTGTTCTGGGTCGCTACGATCAGGTTGGCTTTCGTGATGATGCCGCGCTCGTCCGTGACGTAATGGTGGAACAGCGTCCCGCGGGGCGCTTCCACGACGCCGAAGCCCTCGGTTGGGACGGCTGTCGGAATGGTGCGGATATCCTTGCTCGTGATCTCGGGGTCGTCGAGAAGTTCCACGATCCTCTCGGCGGCGAAGATCATTTCCACGATGCGTGCCCAGTGGTTGGCGAGCGTGTAGTGGACGGGGTGACCCAACGCGGCGAAGTACTCGTCGTATGCTTTCTGGGCTTCCGGTGTCGCCATCCCCTCGGCGGCGTTCAATCGCGCGAGAGGGGCGACGGCGTATATCCCGCTGTCGAAGCCGTCCGTGAAACCGGTCCAACCGACGGGCTTCAGGTACGAGAAGCGGACATAGCTCCAGGACTCGACGTGCTCCGCGACGTAGTCGGTGTACTGCCGTGCGGGGAATCGGGCGAACACCTCGCCGTTCGGGTTGACGACGCGGATGTGCCCGTCATAGAAGTTCACCCGGTTCTCGTCGTCGACGAGGCCCATGTAGTAGGTCCGGTGGGTGTAGGGGTAGGACGTGATGAGCTTCATGTACTCGTCGTTCGTGAGGACGATGTCCTTGAACACCTGGAGGGTGAAGCGGGCGAATTCCAACCCCTCGCGCGCCACTTCGCGGAGCGCCGGCAGGTCTTCCGGCGCGATGCCCTTGGCAACGCCACCCGGCAGGCCGAAAACGGGGTGGATGACTTTCCCGCCGAGGTAGGAGATGATCTCGCGCAGGCGTTTCCGCATGACGATCACGCGCTTGCCCGTTTCGAGGCCGACCTTGCCGATGACGCCGACGACGTTCCGTTCCGCAGCGGGCGCGTCCGGGCCGACGATGAAATCCGGGCCTCCCAGGATGTAGACGTGGAGGGCGTGATCTTCGAGCATGAACGTGTTGTAGATGAGTTCACGCAGTTTTTTCGCTGCGGGCGGCGGCTCGACATGGTAGAGGTCGTCGAGGGCCTTGGTGGCCGCCATGTGATGCGCGGTCGGGCAGACGCCGCAGATGCGGCTCGTGATCTGGGGCATGTCTTCCGCCGGCCGCCCGATGCTGAAGACCTCGAAACCCCTGAGCTCGGGGACCTGGAAAAACGCGCGGTCGACGTCGCCGTTCTCGTCGAGGTAGATGTCGATCTTGCCGTGCCCCTCGAGGCGCGTGATCGGGTCGACCACGATGCGCCGCGTTTTCTCGTTCGCACGAGTGTATGCGGTGTTCCAAGCGTCCTGAATCGGTTTTTCCATGGTGCTTCGTCTCCATCTGTCAGAGAGGTTTGAGCGCCCGCCGAAGGAGCGATCCTGCGAGACCGTAACGGTAAAATGTCCCGACGGGGTCTGGGATCCCTTCGAGGATCTTGAGGATATCTTTGTCTTCCTGCGCGTCGAGGTTCGACGCGAGCGAGGAGAGGATTTTCGCGCCCTGGTCGCGAACACGAGAGGTGGGGCCGAAACAGCCGGTGCAGGGCATGTTCCCGTGGATGCAGCGCGCTTCGCACCCTCCGCGCGTCGCCGGACCCATGCAGACGAATCCCTGCGCGAGCAGGCACAGCTCGGGGTCGATGGGTGCCGCATGCGGGCGACGGAATTCCGTGAAATGGAGATCCGTCGGTTTGGAATCCTTGCGTGGGCATTCCTCGCACAACGCCGTGTCAGGCGCGAGCACCGTCCCCTTCGGGGGCCGTTCCCCACGGAGCAGCGCGAGGAGCGCATCGAGGAGAAGCTTCGGGGTCGGCGCACAGCCGGGGATGTAATAATCGACGTCCACGACTTGGTCGAGGGTGCGCACCACATGGCGGAAGACCGGGAGCGTCGCCGTGTGCCCGTTGTCCTTATACGTCGTCATCGGTCGAATCCCGCCGGTGTTGATGACCGTCGGGGCCTCCTCGTAAATGTAACGGAGGATGCGTTCGCGTTCGAACTGGTTGGCGAGTGCGGGTATGCCGCCGAGGTGGGCGCAGGCACCGTAGGCGATGACGACAGCGCTTTTCTTCCTGAGAAGGCGGGCCATTTCCTCCTGCTCGGACGTCCGGATCGCGCCGTTGATCAGCGAGGCGAAAATCGACCCGTCCGGCATGGCTTCGACGTCCGCTTTCTTGAAGTCCATGGCGACGGGCCAGAACACGATGTCGACCGCATCGATGACGGTGAGGATGTTCTCCGCGAGGTCGACGACCGACTCCTCGCAACCGCCGCAGGATGAGCACCAGTAGAGCGCCACCTTGGGTTTTTCAGGCGCTTTCCGCTTTTCCGCCGGTTTCTGTTTCTCAGGCATGGGTTCCCTCCTTTTCCGCGGTTTCCGCCACGGACATCTTCTCTTCGAGAATGTCCATCTCCCGGTCCCATTCCGCGCGCTGGTCGGGGAGTGCGAGCGGGCCGAGACCCGTGAGCTTCTCGACCATGTCGTTGATGACGGACTTCACCTTGTCGCCTTCCGAGGCGGATATCCACTCGAGACGGAAGCGCTCCTTCTCGATGCCCATGTCCGAGAGGATGCGTTGCAGGAGATGGTATCGGCGCAGCATCTTGTAGTTCCCCTCGACATAATGGCAATCGCCCGGGTGACACCCGCCCACCAGCACGCCGTCCGCTCCGCGCGCGAACGCTTCGAGGATGAACTGCGGATCCACGCGGCCCGAGCACATGACGCGGATGATCCGCGTGTTCGGTGCGTATTTCATGCGCGACACACCCGCGAGGTCCGCGGCGGTGTACGTGCACCAGTTGCAGAAGAACGCGACGATGCGTGGCCGCCAGGGCGCCGCGTCCGTTGGATTCGTGTGTTCCATGAATCGTACCCTCGTTGTCGTCTAAGCGTATGTGAGGAGGCCGTCGATTTCGCTGAAGATTTCTTCGTCTTCGAAGAGATGCTGCCGGATGGATCCCGAGGGGCAGGCCGCCACGCAGGTGCCGCACCCTTTGCAGAGCGCCTCGTTGATGACGGCTTTCTTCTTCGCCTCATCGAACGAGATCGCCGTGTAGGGGCACAGCGGGATGCAGGATTTGCATCCGGAGCAGTCTTCCTCGATGATGTACGCGGTGTTCGGTTCGATCTCGACGGAACCCGCATCGATGAGGGCGAGGGCTTCCGCGGCGGCCGCGCCGGCTTGGGCGACCGAGTCGGGGATGTCCTTCGGGCCCTGACAGGCCCCGGCGAGAAAGATCCCGTCGGTGAACGTGTTGACGGGCGCGAGCTTCGGGTGCCGTTCGAGGAAGAAGCCGCCCGTCGAACACGAGATGTTCAGCATCCGGCGGACCTCCTCCGCGTCTTTCTGCGGCACGAGCCCCACGGCGAGAATCACCATGTCCACGGGGATTTTCCGCACGCGCCCGATGAGCGTGTCTTCCGCCTGTACGACGAGTTTCCCGAGATAGCCGCCTTGGTCGCTCCCTTCGGGCAGCGCCTGCGGTGTGATATCGGCGACCCGCCCGCGGATGAGGTGGACGCCTTCTTCGGACACGCGGTTGTAGAATTCCTCCATGCTTTTGCCCGGTGCGCGCATGTCGATGTAGAAATTGTAGATTTCAGCTCCCGTCCGCTCCTTGATCAAGTGGGCGAGCTTGAGCGAGTACATGCAGCAGACGCGCGAGCACCAACGGTTGTAATGGACGTCGCGCGACCCGACGCAGTGCACGATGGCGATCGACTCGGGTTTGTGCCCGTCGGGCAGGAGAAGCTCGCCGCCCGTCGGCCCGGAAGCGTTGATGAGGCGTTCCGCTTCGAGGGCGGTGTAGACGTTTCGGTACTTGCCGTACCCGTAGTAAGGGATCTGGGTCGCGTCGAAAATGTCGAACCCCGTCGCGACGACGATGGCGCCGACCTTAATATCGGTGAGCGTTTCCTTCTGCGTGAAATCGATGGCGTTGCGGTCCCCGCAGATGGCGACGCAAGTATCGCGGCACTTGCCCGTCTTCACGTGGACACAGTGCTCGGGGTCGATGACCGGAACGGGAGGTACCGCCTGCGGGAAGGGGATGTAAATGGGTTTTCGTTTGCTGAGGCCCACGTTGAATTCGTCGGGCCATTTGCCTTCCTTGTAAATGCATGCCTCGATGCATTCCATGCAGCCGACGCACAGCTCTTCGTTCACGTACCGCGGTTTGCGTTTCACCGTCACGGTGTAATTGCCGACCGACCCGTCGATTTTCACCACCTCGGAGTACGACCACAGCGTGATGTTCGGGTGATCCTTGACGGAAGTCATCTTGGGGGTGAGGATGCATGCCGCGCAGTCGAGCGTAGGGAAGGTTTTGTCGAATTGCGCCATGTGGCCGCCGATGGTCGGCTCCCGCTCGACGAGAATCACGTGTTTGCCTGCGTTGGCGAGGGTCAGCGATGCGTGGATACCCGCGATTCCGCCGCCGATGACGAGAACGTCCTGGAGGACAGGGACGCGCTTTTTCTCGAGCGGCTCATGGAACCGAACCCGTCGGATCGCCGCCCGAATCATGTCCTGGGCTTTGCCCGTCGCCAGTTCCTTGTCCTCGTGCACCCAGGAGCCGTGTTCCCGGATGTTGACCATGTGCATGAAGTACGGGTTCAGACCTGCGTTCTCGGTCGCCTTCCGGAATGTGTGCTCATGCAGGAGGGGGGAACAGGCGGCGACGACGATGCGGTTCAGCTTGTGTTCGCGGATATCGCTGCCGAGCAATTCCTGGCCCGGGTCGGAGCACATGTACTTGTAGTGGCGAGAAACTACGACGCCGGGCAGGGTCGCCGCGTACGCCGCGATGCGCTCGACATCGATGACGCTCGCGATGTTGACGCCGCAGTGGCAGATATAGAACCCGATTCGGATTTCGCCGTTCTCTTTCATGTCAGTTGTCTCCGAAGGATTCCACGAGAAGTTCCATGATATCGCGGACGACGATGCGGTTTTCCGCCCCGGCGACTTTCACCGCATCCTCGAAACGGGAGAGTTCGTACGGACAGGCGATCGCCAGCACGTCGGCGCCCGTCGCGAGAGCTTCTCTGAGTCGTCGGTCGCTGAGGCGTTCCATGCCCTTCGCCTTGTAGTACGTGTCGAGCCACATGCCCCCCCCGCCGCCGCCGCAGCAAATGGAATTCTCCCGCGTATGCACCATCTCCCGCAATTCGATGCCGGGAATGGCGAGCAAGAGCTCGCGCGGTTCGTCGTAGAGCTTATTGTGCCGGCCGAGGCAGCAGGAGTCGTGATAGGTGACGCGGTATTTCAGCGTTTTCGTCAGCCGGGGCCGTAGCATATCGAGGTGCCGGTGCACGAAACTCACGGTCGCTTCAACGGTGTCGCTGAAACCGAACATCGGGTAGCGGAAATTCAAGGCATCGAGGGCGTGCGGGTCCGACACGATGATGCGGTTGTAAGTGTATTTTTTGAGAATCGATAAGGTGTAATCGATCAGGGTCTCCGACAGCCCCGGTTCCCACGAAAGGCGTCCGCAATCCCCCGCCGACCGCTCCTCGTTCCCGAGAATGGCGAAATCGGCACCGATCGCATCGAAAATCTGGACGGTTGCGCGCGCCACATCCTGCCCCCGCGGGTGGTAGGAAAGGTCGGACTCGACGAGCCACAACGCGTCCACCGGCCGAGGGTCTTCAGAGAGAATCCGAACGGGGATCTTCGAGGTCTTCGTCCACTGCGTGCGTTTCCGTGCGGATTCGCCCATGTAATTGCCGTAGCGGAAGGTGTTCTCGATGGCTTTCTGCAATTCCGCCGGCATGGTTTCCAGCTGGAGCAGGGATTGCTCCTTGACGATGGGGAGGAGGATCTCCGTCAGGCGGATGTTGCGCGGACACTTGGTCTGGCACGCGTAACAATTAACGCACATCACCATGCTGTCCGATGCGAGCACCTCGTCGATGAGCCCCGCTTTCAGCATGGTGATGATTCTCCGCGGCGGGTAATCCATGTACTCGCCGTGAGGACAGGTTCCGACGCACGTCCCGCATTGGATGCACGAGAGGATACGCCGTCCTTCCTCGGAGTCGTACAGCTTGTCGAGGGTCACCCCCCACATTTGTTCTACGGCTTCCTCGGTTGCGAGCATAGGTCATGTCTCCTGTGCTGTATGGGCCGGGATTGTCGCCGCCTGGAGCACCAGCTCGGCGATGTCCCGGATGAAGAGTGTTCCTTCCAGTCCTGTGGTTTTCACGGCGTCGAGGAACATGACGATGTCTTTCGGGCATGCGGTCACGACCGTGTCGACGCCGCGAAGCGCTGCCGCTTCCCGTACCCTGCTTTCGGACGGCCGTTCCTTCACGGAAGGCGAGTCCTCCATCCAGATCCGTCCACCGCCGGCTCCGCAGCAGTAGCCGTCGCGGCCGTGCCTCGGCATCTCGACCAAACGGGCGCCGATGGAGCGGAGAATTCGTCGCGGTGCCTGGTATATCCCGTTGTAGCGCCCCAGGTAGCAGGGGTCATGGTAGGTCACCTTCTTGCCCTCGAGCGGCTCGATGGGCAATGCGCCAGAAAGGATGAGGTCGAGGAGAATTTCCGTGTAATGGCGGACGGGCCAAGCGGCCCCGAGCGCGGGGTATTCGTTCTTCAGCGTGTTGTACGTGTGGGGGTCCGTGGTGATGATTTCCTCGAACGTGCATTTCTTGAGCGCTGCGATGTTCTTCTGTGCGAGGAGCTCGAAGAGCCCTTCCTCGCCGGTGCGGCGGACGTCGTTCCCGGCGTTCCTCTCCGCTTCGTACAGGATACCGAAATCGAGACCCGCGGCTTGGAACAGCGTCGCGGTCGCGCGGACGGCGTCGCCGAGACGCGCGTCGTACGACGCGGTGTCGCCGACGAACCAGAGGTATTTGACGGGTTGTTTCCGCGCGTCGGGGATTTTGAACGGGAGGCTCTTCGTCCATTTCGCGCGGTCGCGTTCCGATTGTCCGTACGAATTGCCGTACCGCATGAACGCCGTCAGCGTTTCCTGCAGGCGCGCGTCCATCTTCCCCTCGGACACGGCGTAGCGTCGCATCCGGAAAATGAGCGGGAGATGTTCGTTCCGCACGGGGCAGTGTTCCATGCAGGAATAGCATGTCGTGCACGCCCAGATTTCCGCCGGCGTGATGATGCCTTCGAACAGCGGCCGCGCGGGCGCAGCCCCGTTCTTTTTCCCGAGCATAGCCCCGATTTCCAGGACGTGTTCCTTCACCCCGTGGATCAGATCCTGGGGCGAAAGAGGTTCGCCGCTGTTGAAAGCCGGGCAGGCGCGGTCGCACCTTCCGCACTCCGCGCAGGCGAGGGGCGTCAGCAGTTCCCGCCAGGTGAAACGGCGTGCGTCGAAAGGTGCCGTCTCGCTTTCCTCCTCAGGCTCGCCGCGCATGCGTCCCCTCGGTTCGAGATCGGTGAAGAACACGCCGAATGGGGAGGCGAGCAGGTGGAAATGCTTGGAATACGGCAGAT